>CAKMZE010000023.1:0-5986 GCA_929200295.1 uncultured Alphaproteobacteria bacterium | reverse complement strand
GCAAATGCGATCCAGAGGCCATCGCCCAGCCGCAGCCGCAGGCTGTGCGCATCCCAGCGCAGCGCTGCGCGATCCATGCCGGTGCCAAAACTGTCACGCCCCGACAGGCGCAGGGCGTCAGATCGCGCGGCCGTCTGTTCGAGTTGCCGCTTGGTCGTCGGGTTAAACATTGCCGCCGGAGGTCACGATAGCTGGCCACCGGCGGGTCATCTGTCAGCTTTCCACGCAAGAGCATCCATACAAGTTGATCCCACGCTTGGCCTGAAATATCCCAGTAGACCGCATGAAAAGGGGGCTTAGCATAGCCATGTTGCATCGTATGATCCATAGCCTGCGCAACCTGCCGCGGGCTCTCTTCCAACAACTCTGGCGCTACAAGATACCCAGCCGCGTTGCCTGCACCCCAAACATACGTGCCGCCGACATATGGCATCCCGGTTTTAAAGATGCGAATGCGGGTGATCTTCATTGCGCATCTCTGAGCATGTGATCCGGGGTAAGCACTGGCTTGATCCCAAGATTGTTACGCCACACCACATAAGCCATCACAGGTGCATCGCCCGTGGTCATCGCATGCGGCTGGTTTGATGCGTGAAAACTGCTGTCACCCACGCCGAGCTGCTCCGCTGCTTCTCCATCACGCAAAAACGTGGCTTCCCCAGCCAACACGAGATACATCTCTTCGGCGGGGTGATGATGCCATGGATAATGCAGTTTTGGCGGCATGGTGACGACATAAGATGCCATCTTGGCGCTTTTCCACGCGCCACCCTCGCCAACGGCACAATAGCACCCAAAACGGTCCATAAAATCAGTGCCAATATCCGTATTACGATAGGTTTCGCGCCAATGAGCATCTGGCCCCGCATTATAAAACGCCCGCGCAAGCGGGTGCTCTGCATCACGAAAAGCGGCGTTTTGGTACATGTACTCGGCGCAGGGCAAATTGCGCGGGGCAAGCGGGATGTCGATCAGATCATCTGCAAAGGGGCAAAACGCAGCGAGCGCTGCACTGCTGGCATGCGTGCGTTTGATCTCTTCTAACAATGCCGCGAGCCGTTGTGTCATGGGACCACTACGATATTTCCAGTGTGCTCTTTTGCGATGAACGCAGCCTGCGCCTCGCGCAGTTGCGCCAGCGGATATGTCGCTGCCAATGCCGGTTTAATCGCGTCCTCTTCGATATAGCGGATCAAGTTCGGCATCACTTCAGGCGTGATCACTGTTGAGCCTGTGAAGGTCAGATCGCGCAGATAAAACGTGCGCAAATCCAGATCAACAATCGGGCCTGCGATTGCGCCAGAGCATGTATAGCGTCCGCCACGTTCAAGCACATCGATCAGCGTGGGCCAATAGGGGCCGCCTACAACATCAGCAACGACGGTAATTTTCTCGCTTCCCAAGCTGCGGCGTAGATCCGCAGGCGCGCGGGGCAGGATCATATCCGGCCCCAAAGCCGCAACATCCGCATGCTTTGCCTCTGACGCCATCGCAATCACCCGTGCGCCACGACGCTTGGCAAGCTGGACAAGCGCACCACCCACACCGCCAGAGGCACCGGGCACAAGCACAGTATCATCTGCCGTGACATTTGCGCGGGTCAGCATCCCTTCTGCTGTTGAGTACGAACATGAAAACGTCGCCAATTCCGCATCGGTCAGGTCTGACCGCACAGCCAATGCGTTGCGCGCGGGCGTGGTTGTGTATTCCGCAAACCCGCCATCACGTTCTGAGCCGAAGTAGCCCGTTTTATTCATATCATCGAGGTGATCAGGATCGCGCAACCAGCCATCTGTGATCACCCGTTCACCAACCCGGCTTTGATCCACATTGGCGCCGACAGCGACAATCTCACCACAGACATCCGCCCCTTGTATGCGAGGAAATGTGATTGGTGCACCGCCCCATGTTGGGTCTTCGTCGCCAACCTCTTCGAAGGCGCTGCCGGTCGTGGCCTCGGTCACGGTTTTTGAATACCAGCCAGAGCGCGTATTCACATCTGTATTATTCATGCCACACGCCCCCACACGGATCAACACGTCATCCGGACCTGGTTCAGGGCGTGGCCAATCAGTGTGCAAGACTATCTGATCCAGATCACCATGGCCCATTGTGACCATTGCTGTCATTGTTGTGGGCAGGGTCATTATGTGGCCTCCGTTCTGGGTTTTAGGCTTTGTGGATCATAGGCAGGCTCGCTGAGAACACGGGCCGCGCGCGGCGCGCCGTGGATCACCACCTCAAGCGCGGTGTTAGGCTTTGCCGCCACAGGTTTGATGTAGGCAAAGGCCAGAATTTTACCAACCGTCGGGCCGTAAACAACCGAGGCCGTTGACCCAACCACCTGCCCGTTATGCATCACCGCCTCGCCACCATGGCCATCGGCTTTGCCGTCGGGCTCAATTTCTAAGTAGGCACAGACCCATGGCAGGTCAGTGTTGAGCGTTTTGTCCCGGCCCAAATAGTCTTTGTCGGTGCGGGCAAAGCGCAGCACATCGGCTTCGGCCAATGTGACCTCATTGGTCAGCTCGCCCGCGCCTTTGAACCCCTTTTCCATGCGCATCGCGTTCATCGCAAAGCTACCGTAATCAGTGATGCCATGGGCGGTGCCCGCAGCCCAAAGCGCCTGATAGACATCCAAGCATGCCGCATTTGGCATGTGCAGCTCCCAACCCAGTTCACCTGCGTAAGACATGCGAAAGGCCCAAACAGAATGGCCCGCGATGGTGATCTCTTGCGCGGATAGCCAGCGGAAACCTGCGTTGCTCAGATCCGCATCGGTACAGGCCCCCAGCACATCACGCGCGCGCGGGCCATTGAGCGACAGGGCTGACCAGTCAGAGGAAAGTGCTGTCACGTTTACGTTTTCATCACCACGATGCTGCGCGAGATGATCCAAAAGGCGTTGTTCAAAGAAGGCCGCGCAGACCAGATAAAACCGATCATCCGCCATGCGCACAATTGTGGTTTCCAGCTCAATCCGCCCGCGGCGGTTCAGCATATGGGTAAGCGTGATTGACCCCGTCTTTTGCGGCATGCGGTTTGCTGTGAGGCGATCAAGCAATGCATAGGCATCCGGGCCAGAGACTTCGACCTTGGTAAAGGCCGTGACATCCATGATGCCCACTGCCTCGCGCACGGCTTTGACCTCGGCTGCGACGCAGTCATCAACCACGGTGCGGTTAAAAGAATAATGATCCTCTTGTGCGACCCCATCGCGGGCAAACCAGCGTGGACGCTCAAAACCGTAAACCTCTTCGTGCACGGCGGCTTTTGATTTGAGCAACTCATGTAATGGGGATGGTTTTATCGGACGTCCCGCGAGGCGGTTGAAATGCGGGAACGGGATTTCATGGCGCAGGCAATAATCCTCTTCGGCCTTCACCACCTGCCAGTCTTTGGTTGCGTATCCACCGAACCGGCGCGGATCATAATCACGCATCGAAATATCAGCCGCACCATGCACCATCCAGCGCGCCAATTCACGGGTAAGGCCAGGACCCCAGCCAATGCCAATTTGGGTGCCACAACAGCACCAGTAATTACGCACGCCCGGTGCCGGACCAATCAGGGGATTGCCATCTGGCGGATGGCTGATCGCGCCATGCACCTCGCGTTGGATACCCAGCTCAGCAAAGATCGGCATCCGATTTAGGCTTTCCTCAAGATAGGGCATGACCCGGTCATAATCCGCATCAAACAGCCAGTTCTCATAATCCCATGGGCAGTGATCATGCCATACAGAGTTTGGGTTTTCCTTTTCATAGATCCCGATTAACCCGCGCTTTTGCTCCATACGGATGTAGCCCGAGACCTTTTTGTCGTCGCGAATAACGGGCAGCTCTGTGTCGAGGTTTTCAAACTCTGGCACAGGTTCGGTGACAAAGTAATGGTGCGTCATCGACGTCATGGGCAGTTGCAGGCCTGACCATTCACCCATCTGCCGGGCATAGGTGCCGCCAGCGTTGACCACATGTTCGCAGGTGATTGTGCCTTTTTCTGTCTCAACCACCCATTCGCCGTTTGCGGCTTGGGTGATGTTCGTGGCACGACATTGGCGGATGATCTGCACGCCCTTTTGCCGCGCGCCTGCGGCCATCGCCATAGTCACATTTGTCGGGTCAACATGGCCATCATCTGGCGTATGCAATGCACCCAGCACACCATCAAGATTATAATAGGGGTGCAAAGCCGCGATTTTCTCTGTGCCCACAAGCTCAATATTAAACCCCAGCGACCGCCCGACAGACAGAGTATGGCGCAGCCAATCCATCTCATCCTCAGTATAGGCAAGACGAAAAGACCCGCAGCCGTGCCATGTCACAGGCTGGCCCGTCTCTGCCTCTAAATCACCGGAATAAAGACCGATATTATAATCCACACATTTGCCAAGACCAAAGCTCGACGTCGAATGCGTGATCTGCCCCGCCGCGTGCCATGTGCTGCCACTTGTCAGCTCGGCCTTTTCCAAAAGAACGGTGTCATCACCCCAGCCTTCATGCCCGAGGTGATAGGCAAGACCCACGCCCATGACGCCCCCGCCGACAATAACAACACGCGCTGTATTGGGAAATTCACTGGCCACGGGCACAATCCTTTTTGAGTCTCTTTTCTCTCGACATGCTAAGCGAACAAAAGTACCATCGTCAATCATGAATGGGACAAATGTATCAAATACGATTCTTGAACGCCTCGCAGGTGAGCTGCCCGAGCTCACGCCAGAGGCGCGAAAGGCCGCGATTTACATGTTGGAAAACCCGCGCGATGTCGGGGTGTCCACTGTGCGCGAGATCGCAGAGGCCGCCAATGTAAAGCCCAACACCGTTGTGCGCATGGCGCGGCAAGTTGGGTTCGAAGGATATGAGGATTTCCGCGCCCCGTTTCGCGATGCCATCCGCCAAGGTGCGGCAGATTTCCCGAGCCGCGCACGGTGGCTGCAAGACATCCGCAAAACCGGACATCTCGGCGCGTTATATGCCGATATGGTCCAGGACGTGATCAGCAATGTCGAAGAAACCTTTGCCGATATCACGACCCAAGCTCTCAAAGACGCGGCCGAGGCAATCTGGGCTGCGCGCAATGTCTTTACCCTTGGCGTTGGCGTAAATAACGCAAGCGCGCGCAATTTCACCTATCTTGCCTCAACCGGCATGAAGCAGTTTCACGCGATCCCGCGCCCCGGCTCAACCCCCGTGGACGATCTGGCTTGGGCCGATAAACGTGATGTTCTGATTGCCATCACCTGCAAACCTTATCGCAGCGAGGTGGTCGAGGCGGTCAATATCGCCCGCGAGCAGGGCATGGTTATCATCGCTATTTCAGACAGCCCTGCCAGCCCGATTATCCGCGTAGCCGATCACGGCTTTACGGTCTGCGCTGACACACCGCAATTCTTTCCATCATCCGTCAGCACCATTGCATTATTGGAAACCTTACTTTCCTTTGTCATAGCCGTGGCCAGCGATGAGATTGTCACGCGGGTAGAGAAATTTCACGACCGCCGCCACCAGCTGGGTCTGTACTATGAGGAGCCAACATGAACGCGCCGATTAAATCGCTTGCCGCACGGTATTACACAGACCCAGAGGTGTTTCGGCTTGAAACGCACGGGCTACTTGCGCGGACTTGGCAGTTTGGGTGCCATGTCTCTGATCTGGCGAACGTGGGCGATTACGCCGCATTTGAAATCGCGGGCGAAAGCCTTTTTGCGATCCGTGGGCGGGATGAGAAAATCCGGGTTTTCTATAATGTCTGTCAGCACCGCGCGCATCAATTGGTGAGCGGCACAGGCACAACCCGCGTTGTGGTCTGCCCCTATCATGCTTGGACCTATGAGCTCACTGGTGAGCTGCGTGCAGGCCCTAATATCAAAGCCGTGGAAGGGTTCGATAAATCCAGCGTCTGTTTGACCGAAGTGCGTGCAGAAGAATTTTTAGGCTTTGTGTTTGTGAACCTTGATCCCGAGGCCAAACCAATGGATGACTGG
>CAKMZE010000022.1:23268-29083 GCA_929200295.1 uncultured Alphaproteobacteria bacterium | reverse complement strand
GTGCGCGCAGCGATCCTTGCGGTGTCGTCGCGATCCAATCACCGCTTTTCTCAAGTGCTGTGACAGGTGAATTTTCATGAATTGCCACGCCCGCGTCGCGTAAACCTTGTGCAATACCGCGAATATAATGCGCAGGCTGGATCATCGCGGTGCCGGGCGTAAAAAGCCCGTTTTGGTAATATGTGGTTCCCGTGATGGCCTTCATTTTCGCGGCATCAAGCAGCTCATGCGGCTCATCCATTGCTGCGAGATGTTTGGCAAAGTCGATATTATGCGCTTGGCCTTTGTCTGTTGCCGCGCCATTGATTTTGCCGCTCAGGGAAAATGCCTCAGCCGAAAGCCGGAACTCAGCGGCCATTTCAGCGGCAAAAGTTATCCCACGTCGGTTATCGGCGGTTTGGGCCAAATCGCCCTCTAAAGCGCCGCTATAATTGCCAGATGATAAATCATGCGGCAGGTCGATCATGAAACCTGAATTGCGGCCCGCTGGGCCATCCGCTATGCGGGCCGCGTCAAGCACAATGATATGATCGTTTGGGCAGAGCTGTGTAAGCCTGCGCGCCGCAGACAGCCCTGCGAAGCCTGCGCCAATAATAAGCCAATCGGCTTTAGCGTCCCCCACCAATGGCGTGGCCGCATCAGGGGCTGGCAGAACCGCATTCCATCCCGCAGGGCCGGGGTCTATGGGAAGACGTGCGACCTTCATGGCAGGCTGAGCTGGCTCATACGCCCGCCATCAATGGTCCAGACTTGTCCGGTTACAAATGAGGCGTCATCACTGGCAAGCCAGCAGATCAGGGTGGCCACCTCAGCAGGGGCGCCAGTGCGCCTGAGCGGGTGGATTTGACCGATCTCTTGGCGAAAGGTCTCTGGGTCATCCATGCTATCGATGAAATTCTCATTCAGCGGTGTGTTGATCCAGCCGGGGGCAACCGCATTGCAGCGCACGCCGTCAGGTCCATGATCCACAGCAACAGCGCGGGTGAGCCCATGTAGCCCGGCCTTGGACGCGCCATAAGCCGGATGGCGCGGGTTGTTGCCCAACCCCTCGATAGAGCCGACGTTGACAATTGCGCCATGTGCTGCGCGCAAAAGCGGCATCGCGTGACGGATCAGTAAAAAGGGCGCTGTGAGGTTCACAGCGATTTGCGCGTGCCAATCCGCAAGTGATGTTTCCTCAACTGTGCCTTCACGCATAATCCCGGCATTGTTAATCAAGATATCAAGCTGGCCAGCGGTGGAGCGGATATGATCAATCACTTGCTTTGGTGCCGTAGGATCAGACATATCGGCGGTAATATCTTCATACCCCGCGCCGCGCCGTTGCGCTGTAAAGACGCGCGCGCCTGCGTCTGCTAACAGCTGCGCTGTGGCCTGACCCATGCCGGATGAGGCGCCGGTGACCAGAGCTGTTTTCCCTGCAAAGCGGTTTGGGGCTGATTGGCTCATATAACCGCCTTGCCTCCGTTCACTTCGATCAGGCTTCCTGTCACGTAACGCGCCGCATCTGACGCTAAAAACAAGATCACATCAACAATATCATCAGGTTCTGCAATGCGGCCCAATGGGACGGATGCGTTCAGCTCAGCAATGGCTTGATCTGGATCAAGCCCGCGGATTTCAAAGCCCGAACGGATCATCGGGGTGTTCACCTCATTGGGGCAGACGGCGTTCACGCGAATGCCATCTGGTGCGTGATCGCGCCCCAAACATTGGGTGAGCGATGCAATCGCCGCCTTTGACATGACGTAAAGCGGATGATCCGGACCGGGGCGCAATCCCCAACATGATGAGGTGTTCACAATAGCACTGCCGTGTCCCATCAAAGGGATCGCCGCGCGGCACAGCCGAAACGGGGCCTCAACATTCACGCCCATGGTCAGCGCATAATCTGCATCTGTTGCTGTCGTGATATTGCCGCGGGTGATCACCCCTGCATTGTTGCAAAGAATGTCGAGCCCGCCCAAGGCAGAGGCGGCGCGTGTAGGCAAGCCGTCACAAAAACCGCCATCGCAAAGGTCCCCATCAAAATGCGCATCAGCCGTAATCTGTGATGTATCGCGATCTGTCACAGCCACGCGTGCACCTTGATCCCGAAATGCATTGACCAATGCTTGTCCAATGCCGCCTGCGGCACCTGTGATTAACACATTTTTACCCTGAAACTGCATATGCATCTCCGGTCAGTGCGAGCCAAAGTGTAAGCGCAAAGAGCAGCGCATATGTCCCGATAATGGCCCAATAAGTGAGCGGGTGTTTTGCCCGTTCAATCTGTTGGAAAAGATAGGTCGCCCGATCACGGAGGCCTGTATAGGCCCAAAGTCCGAGAAAGATCACCCATGGCCAAAGCTGGGGCGTAAAGGATGAGATCAGGATCAGTGCGATCCCAATCCATGCGAGAAATGGGGGCTTGGGCGCAATAGCTTTGCGTTTGGTTTGGAGCAGTGCAAAAACAGCCCCATCAGGGTCATGCGCCCATAGGGCGGGCCCTTCGGGTAAATCGGTTTTGCTGATGACGGTGCCTCCTGCTGAGCCGATCTTTTTCGCCATTGCATCTAAATCAGATGCTGCAAAGTACACCGCCCAAAACTGTTCCTTCCCGCGTACAGCGGGATCGGGGATGCTATGGCAGTAGAACAAATGTTCGCCCTGCAATGTGGCTGCATGGATGTTTTGACCTGCTGCTTCGAATTGCCAGCCAAAGAGCGCCGCATAAAACGGTATGATCGCATCAGCATCCGAGACAAAGAGCCCGTGACCTGCCCGCATAGTGTGACCTGCTGTTGCGCCTTGTAATGCATCACCTTGATAGACTGTGAAACCTGCACCCAAAGGGTCGCGGATCAAAGCATATTGTCCGCCTGCATCAAATGGTTTTGGGCCAAGCTCGACTTTGCCACCAAGCGCCTTGGCCTGCGTTACAGTCGCTTGGATATCATCAACAGAGATATAAGACATCCAAAAGGCGGGCATCTTCATGTCGATAAAGGCTTGCGGCATTTGGAAATGCCCGGCCACCGGTTGGCGGGCAATTGTTGCCGTGGCATAGCCTTGGTCGTCATGCATCACCCAGCCTAAGGTGTCGCTGTAAAAACGGCGGGATGTCTGGGCATCATGCGCCGAAAGATCACACCAGACAAAGCGACCATGCGCCATCTTAATGATCCTGATTGAGTGCGTCTGCGGCGGGAATTTCACGCTCGCGTTTCGCAATATAGGCCTGCAAAGCCTCGTCAACACCGGGGTCAAGCTTGGGCTCTTCATAGTCACCCAAGAGATCACCCACACGTTTGAGCGCGCGGGCGTTAATCTCATGTGCGCCCTCGGCCTGCCATTGTTCGATTGAGTTGTTGTCAAACAGCTCGGGCATGAAAAACGCGCGTTGGAAGTTTTCGAGCGTATGCGGATGGCCAAGGTAATGGCCACCGGGACCAATATCGCCCACGGCCTTGAGCGCCTCATCAAAGTCGTCCCAATTGATCCCTTGTGCCATGCGGTAACCCATGGCGCATTGTTCGGCATCGACCACGAATTTCGCCATTGAACAATGCATGCCTGCCTCGTTCCAGCCCGCAGAATGCCAGATGTAATTGGCCCCTGACATGAGTACAGCCATCAGTGTTGTCGCACTTTCATATCCGGCTTGGGCGTCAAATGTTTTCGCCCCGCCTAATGTGTTTGAGGTCCGCCATGGCACTTTATAAAACCGGGCCATTTGCCCAATCATAAAATTCATCAGGCTAATCTCAGGCGTGCCAGCCATCGGTGCGCCCGACTTCATCGAAACGGTTGACAGGTAATGTCCGTAAATCGCAGGCGCACCTTTGCGGATCACTTGGGTATAAGCAAGCGCGCTGAGCGCCTCTGCATTCAATTGCGCGACCGTTGGCGCGACAGAGGCGGGCGTATTGGCGCCACCTAGCACAAAGGGAGAGCACAGCACTGGCTGGTTGCGGCGGCAAAAGGCGCGCATCGCGCCCAGCATGGTTTCGTCCCAAACCAATGGGGAATTGCCGTTGCAATTGCCTGTGACCACAGGATGGGTTTCTAGGAAATCCTCTCCAAAGAGGATCGCGGCCATGTCCAGCACATCTTCGGCGTTCTTTGGGCTGGTGGTCATGCCCATAAACGTTTTGTCGGAATGCTTCATCGATGAATAGGTGATGCGTAGATGTCTGTGGCTGATCGGATGATCATAGGGTTCGACAATGTGGTGCGCAGAAGATTGCATTGCAGGCAGCATATGCGCCAGTTTGTGAAAATCTGCGAGGTCGGCCAATGTTGGATTACGGCGATTATCTTCGCGGTCCCGCAGATAGGGCGCGCCAGTCATCGGGATAAACATCGCATGATCACGGCCAAAGGGAAGATTTTTTTGCGGATCACGTGCGTGGTAGGTAAATGTCTCGGGGATCGTTTCGATCAGCTCGCGCACCATGGCCCGGTCGAGATAGACCGTTTCACCCCGGACATCAGCGCCCGCTTTGCGCCAATCAGCAAGCGCGATTTCATCGCGAAAGACAACACCGACGTTTTCGAGGATATCCATGGAAGCCGCATCAATACGCGCGATCTGTTCAGCGTCCATCGGTTCGGTCAGGGGAATGCCACGTTTGAGCGCGGGAAGCATCGCGATATCACGGGTCTGCCGTGCGGCTTGGCGGGCACCGCGCCCGCGCCGCACCTTGCCAACAGCGTCAACACTCATCCGATATTGTCTCCGTCACGGGGATCATTGAGATCGATCCAGATTGTTTTCAACTCAGTATACTGATCATGCGCATGCAGACCGTTATCACGCCCGCCAAAGCCTGACTGTTTATAGCCACCAAAGGGGGTGGTGATATCGCCCTCGCCGTAGCAATTCACAGTGACCGTGCCTGCCTTGATCTCGCGTGCCGCACGTAAGGCCGTGCGGTTACTGGCGCTAAAGACCGAGGCTGTCAGCCCATAAGCCGTGTCATTGGCAACAGCGATTGCTTCATCCGCGCTGGCAACGGTGATCACACAAAGTACCGGGCCAAAGATTTCGTCGCGCGCTTTGGGATCGTCTTTATCCACGTGAAAGATGCTCGGCTCGACAAACGGCCCCTCGCCAGCGGTATCGAGATAGCTGCGGACCTTTTTGCAATGTTCTGCATCGATTAAGCTGCCGATATGGTTCATCGGGTCCAAGGGATCGCCTGTTTTCCAGTCGCGCATACGGGCGGCAATCCGCTCCATCAGTGCGTCTTTGACATCCGCATGCACGATGAGACGCGACGCGGCCGAGCAGTTTTGCCCGGCATTCCAAAACGCGCCGTTCACAACGTTCTCGGCCACATGATCAAGGTTTTCGGCATCGGCAAACACCACTGCGGGGTTCTTTCCGCCGCACTCAAGAACAACCTGTTTGAGATTGCTATCGGCGGCATAATGCAAGAACCGCCGCCCGGTGTCTGTTGAGCCGGTAAAGGTCACAAGATCGATATCATTGTGCCGCCCCAGCGGTTCCCCAACCGATGGCCCGTCACCGGGGAGCACCTGTAGCACGCCGCGCGGAAGACCAGCCTCAAAAGCAAGCTCAGCCACGCGCAAGGCGGTCATGGATGTTTGCTCGGCTGGTTTTACGATCACAGAACACCCTGTCGCGAGCGCAGGGCCAATTTTCCACGCCAGCATCATGAGCGGAAAATTCCAAGGCAAGATCGCGGCAACAACGCCAATAGGCTCACGCACGATTAGGCTGATCGCATCATCACCCGAGGGGCTGGTTTGGTCATAAATTTTATCGGCAGCTTCGGCATGCCATTTGATGCAATGGATCGTCTCGGGG
>CAKMZE010000022.1:21503-23258 GCA_929200295.1 uncultured Alphaproteobacteria bacterium | reverse complement strand
CACAGCTGGATCATGATATCCTTGCGGTCGCTTGGATGCATCTTGGCCCAATGACCTTGGTCAAAGGCTTCGCGGGCTTTGGCAACGGCAAGGTCTATATCATCTGCGCCTGCTGTGGTGATTTCCGCGAGGGTCGCGCCTGTGGCGGGGTTAATTGTTGGCATCATCGGGCCAGAACCACGCCGGAATTTCCCATCAATGAAGGGCGTCGCAGGAAAAGACATCTCAGAAGCAAGGGCTGCATATTCATCACGTGTCAAAAGGTCGGTCATTGGGCTGCCCCCTCAATTGCGGCGATTGTGGTGTTCATGGTCGCGATCACCTTTTCCAAGGCGCGTTTGTCATCTTTGTTCAGCGGCTGGAGCGGCTTGCGTGGCGGGCCTGCATTGATCCCACGCGTGGAGAGCCCGTGTTTGATACATTGCACGAACTTACCCCCCTGTTCGAGTACGCGCATCAGTGGCAACATTGCCGACATAATGGCGCGTCCTTTGGCAAAATCGCCTTCGATTGCGCAGGCACGGTAAAGTGCGATATGCGCCTCTGGTGCAAAGTTTGACCCCGCACAGACCCATGACCGTGCGCCCCAAGCAAAGAACTCAAGCGCCTGATCATCCATCCCGCAGGACAGAGCGATATGTGGGTAATCGCGTGCTAACATATGTAAACGGTTCGGATCGCCCGAGCTTTCTTTGATCGCGCAGAAATTTGGCGATCTGCCCAATCTGTCCAGCGTTTCCTCGTCCATGTTCACACACATGCGGCCCGGGTAGTTATAAAGCATCACGGGCAAATTTGCGGCACGGTCAATGGCCAAAGCATGCAACGCAATCTCGCGGCCGGTGGGGTAGGCATAGGGCGGTGTCGCAACGAGCAGCGCATCGGCGCCGACGTCTTTGGCCGCAAGCGCATATTGGATGCTCTCTTCGGTGCGAATTGCGCCCGTGCCCACGATCATCGGCACCCGACCCGCGATAAGCGATTTACATCGGCGCATCATATCGAGCCGCTCATCCATGGTTTGCGCATAATATTCGCCAGTTGTGCCAGCGACGATCAACCCGTGCACACCAGCGCCGATCAAGAGCTCGACCGTATCTTCCAGTGCGGCCTCGTTAAGCGAATAGTCATCGTGATAGGCGGTCACGAGAGGGGTATATATGCCTTCAAATTGCATTGCGGTGGTCCTCATGGGGATAAACGTCAAGTGGCAGTGGGTCGGGGCGGACAAAGCGTGCGATTTGGTCGCGTGACAGGTCCCAATGCTGTAGTGTCAGATCAACAGCGCGTTTTCCGTCTTGTGCTGCGATTGCGGCGATCATGTCATCATGTTGATCAGCGGCTTTGGAAATGAGCGTGCGCTCAGTGTCGCTGACTGGCTGGTAAAATGTTTGGCTCAGACGTGTATGATCAATCAACAGCCTGTCTAAAGCGGCGCTAAGATAGGGGTTATGCGCCATCGCGCCGATCAATGCATGAAACTGATGATTGGCTAATGCTGCCTTTGTGACGGCACCCTCTTGTGTGGCGGTTCGAAAGCTAAGCTGCGCACGCCTAAGGTCTGTCAGCTGCTGTGCGCTGCGGTTTTCAGCTGCTAAGCGCGCGATATGTGCATAGATCATCGGAGCCGTTTGAAAAAACATTCGCATCACTGTGATGTCCATTGAGGCGACTTTGGCCCCACGATGTTCCGCAATCGTCAGATAGCCAGTGCCCGCAAGGCGCTGGATGATCTCGCGCAATGGGGTGCGCGAC
>CAKMZE010000022.1:17636-21493 GCA_929200295.1 uncultured Alphaproteobacteria bacterium | reverse complement strand
AAAAAAGCCGTAATGGCGCGCAAGCGAGGCCTCGTCGAGCACAGTACCTGGCTCGAGCTCAGTTGATAAGATCCGATGCTGTAGATCGGCAAAGCAGCTTTCTTTTGAGAATCGCGTCATGACTACCTCTTGTATACAAATTGTATACAATAAATGCCCGAGTCAAGGATGGAGAATCATCACGATAATTTATCATATGGATCGAATAAAATAATTTGCAGTGATCCTTTGATTGCGACACATTCTGTATGAGCTAAGAAGGATAAATGACTGATATGCGTATGGGCGTTGATATTGGCGGCACATTTACGGATGTGGTGCTCGAAACTGGACAAACATCATTTTCGACCAAGGTGCTTACGACCTATGGCGCGCCCGAGGATGCGATTATTGATGGCATGCATCAGGTCTGCGTAAAGGCAGGGATTTCACCCGCACAGATCTCGCAGATCATTCATGGCACGACCCTTGCCACGAACGCCTTAATCGAACGCCGCGGCGCGAAAACAGCATTGATCACCACGCAGGGCTTTCGTGACGTAATCGAAATGCGCACAGAGAGCCGGTTTGAGCAATATGATTTAAACCTCGAATTGCCAGAGCCACTATTGCCACGCCAAAACCGTTTTACAGTCTGCGAGCGTGTGGATGCATCAGGCGATGTGTTGGTTGAGCTTGATGTCAATGAGGTCACGGCGCTGGGCGAACGTCTCGCACAAGCGGGGTTTGAAAGCATCGCTGTGGGGTTATTACACAGCTATCTGAACCCCAAGCACGAGCAGATTATCCGCGATATTTTGGCAAAAGCGCTACCAGATGTCATGATCTCACTGTCGTCTGAGGTCTCACCACAGATGCGTGAATACGAGCGGTTTAACACCACTGTCGCCAATGCTTATATCAAGCCGTTGATGAAATCGTACCTTGACCGTTTGCAGGGGCGGATGGCGGCTGAAGGCGTGGGATGCGATATCTTCTTAATGCATTCGGGTGGCGGAATTATCAGCCTTGCCTCTGCGGCCGAATTTCCTGTGCGTTTGGTTGAGTCAGGTCCTGCGGGTGGGGCTGTGTTTGCGGCTAATATCGCGGCGCGCTTTGGGTTAGACAAGGTGCTATCCTTTGACATGGGAGGCACCACGGCCAAGATTTGTTTGATCAAGGATCAAACCCCAAAAACCGCGCGCGTGTTCGAAGTCGCGCGCACTTACCGGTTTAAAAAGGGATCGGGCATGCCGATCTCAATCCCTGTGATTGATATGGTTGAAATCGGTGCAGGTGGTGGATCGCTTGCCCATGTGGATAGCCTGCGTCAAATCCGTGTTGGTCCAGAAAGCGCGGGATCAGAGCCTGGCCCTGCTTGTTATGGCCGTGGCGGTGCACGGCCTGCTGTGACCGATGCTGACCTTATCTTGGGCAAGTTGGATCCTATGAATTTTGCAGGTGGGACAATCCCACTGCATCCCGAGGCTTCGGGAAAAGCATTACAGTCAGAGCTGGGTGATCTGCTTGATATGGATGTGCAAACAGCGGCATTTGGGTTGACCGAGGTTGTCGATGAGAACATGGCCAATGCTGCCCGCGTGCATGCCGTCGAGAATGGTGAGGATCTGTCAGGCTATACGATGATCGCTTTTGGAGGTGCCGCTCCGCTTCATGCGGGGCGCTTATGTGAAAAGCTTGGGATAAAACGCCTGCTGGTGCCTCAGGGTGCGGGCGTTGGATCAGCGATCGGATTTCTACGCGCGCCGTTTAGTTTTGAGGCGACGCGGTCTGTCTACATGAAACTGTCAAATTTCGATGTGACGCTGGTCACCCAATTGCTGGCTGAGCTCGAGACAGAGGCGCATGGTTTCGTGCGGACATGTGATGCTAATGCGGATATTAGTGCGCAATTTAAGGTCTATATGCGCTACACGGGGCAAGGCTGGGAAATCCCCATTGCGCTTAGCGCTGAGCAAGCGGCAAGCCCTGATGCTGATACATTTCAAACATTGTTTGAGACGGATTATGCCGCTCTCTTTGGACGCACGGTGACGGGGCTTGATGTAGAAATCACTGTTTGGGCGGTGAATGCCGCCACACATGTGCCTTTGCCCGCGCTTGTTGATCAGACACAGGCTGGAGCTGCCGCTAAAGCCACAGGCGAACGCGCACTATTTGACCCGGCCTTGGGTGCTGTGACAAAGGCGCAGGTCATCGCGCGCGGTGAAATGACAGCTGGGCAGACCACCCAGGGCCCTGCGGTGATTTGCGAAGATGAGACAACCATCGTTATCCCAACCAGCATGCAGGCCACAGCGCACCCAGATGGAACGATCGATGTGCAAACAAAAGGAGCGCTATCATGACATCCTCAGTTGCGTATCAGGTGATGTGGAACCGGCTTATCTCGGTTGTCGAGGAACAAGCGCAAGCGCTTGTTCGCACCGCATTTTCCACATCCGTGCGAGAGGCAGGCGATTTGTCAGCGGGCGTCTATGATGCGGCGGGGCAAATGCTAGCACAGGCGGTGACGGGCACGCCGGGGCATGTGAACGCGATGGCAGACGCTGTGGCACATTTCATTCGGCGCATCGGGCCCGAGAATATAGGCGAGGGTGATGTTTACATCACCAATGACCCGTGGGAGGGGACGGGCCATCTGCATGATATCACGGTCGTCACCCCATCGTTTCACAGCGGGCGGCATGTCGGGTTTTTTGCCTGCACGGCCCATATCGTTGATATCGGGGGGCGCGGATTTGGTGCGGATGCGGCAAGTGTCTATGAAGAGGGGCTCTATATCCCGATCATGAAGTTTGCAGCAGGCGGTGTCGTCGATCAGACATTGATGGCCATCGTGCGCGGCAATGTGCGCGAGCCAGATCAATTGGTGGGCGACATTTATGCATTGGCCACATGCAATGAAATCGGGCACCGCCGCTTGATCGAGATGATGACTGAGTTTGGTTTGGATGATCTGTCTGGCATCGGCGGGTTTATTCTTGAAAACTCGCGCCGCGCGACGCTCGAGCGGATTAACGCGCTGCCCCCAGGCTCTGCAAAGGGCGCGATGCGCATCGATGGCTTTGATCAGCCGATTGATCTAGCCGTTACAGTGACAATTGAAAAAGACCGGATACTCAGCGATTTCCATGGCACATCGGGTTTAGACAAGAAGGGCATCAATGTTCCTCTTGTGTATACCAAGGCCTATGCCTGCTATGCTTTGAAATGTGCAATTGCAGGGGATATCCCCAACAATGCGGCCTCGCTTGCTCCGTTTGAAATCATTGCTGAGGAAAATTCGATTGTGCATGCGCTTCATCCCGCACCTGTCGCGCTGCGCCACGTGATTGGGCATATGATCCCGGATACGATTTATGCAGCCTTTGATCAGCTTTTGGCAGAAACTGTTCCTGCCGAAGGGGCAGGGTGCTTGTGTAATTTTCAGGTGTCACTGCGCCCGCGTACTGACGCAAAAGCCCCGGCCCATGCAAGACGCGCCGAAGTGCTGACCTTTAACTCAGGTGGGGCAGGGGCAAGACCGCGATATGATGGGCTCAATGCCACGGCCTTTCCCTCGGGCGTAATGACAATGCCAGTTGAAGCAACCGAGCACGCAGGCCCCGTGATCATCTGGCGCAAAGAGCTACGGCCCGATTCAGGTGGCGCTGGGCAATTTCGTGGCGGCCTTGGCCAATTTATGGAAGTTGGCGCGCGGGAGGGGCATGAATTTGACTTTCAGGCGATGTTCGACCGTGTTGATCACCCTGCACGGGGACGGCAAGGCGGACAGCCCGGGGCGGCAACCACGATCTCGCGTAGTGACGGCGTTGCGATGCGCGGAAAAGGCAAGCAATTCGTCCCACATGGGC
>CAKMZE010000022.1:7939-17626 GCA_929200295.1 uncultured Alphaproteobacteria bacterium | reverse complement strand
GATAAGCCCCATAGGCATATCCGTGCGTGATGCTCGCGTTTCCTGGGGGGGCGGGCTACGGCCAAGCTGCGGCGCGTGATCCTGCGCTCATTAAACGTGATCTCGCACGTGGTTACATCACACCCCAAGCAGCAGCGCAGGACTATGGCTTGCCAAAAGACGAAATAGATGCGGTACTCAAAGCCGTTGAAAATGGAGAAAGCCTATGAGCGAGACACCAAAGCAAAGCAGTTATGATGTGGTGATTGTGGGCGGCGCGATGTTGGGGTCCTCTGTCGCGTGGTTCACAATGATGAACCCCGATTTTAACGGGACGTTGTTGGTGGTTGAAAAAGACCCCACGTATGAATTCACCTCAACCGCGCACACGAATTCCTGCATGCGCCAGCAGTTTTCGAACCCGATCAATGTGCAGGTCTCGCAGTTTGCAGCTGAATTTGTAAAGAACTTCCGTAGCTTTTTTAATGATGACCCGCGCGTGCCTGACATCCCCTTGCAAAGCTACGGCTATATGTATCTGGCGGATAATGATGCCTTTGCTGCGACCTTGCAGGAGGCACAGAAAATCCAAGCCAGCCTTGGGTCGGGCACGAAATATATGACCCGAGACGAGATCGCCCGCGATTATCCGTTTTATAATCTCGATGATATTATTGGTGCCAATCATAACCTCATTGATGAGGGGTATTTTGATGGCGGCACGATCTTTGATTGGTGGAAGCGCTCTGCTCGTGAGCAGGGTGCGGAATACATCACCAACGAAGTCGTCGCGATGACGAAAAACGCAAACGGAACCAAGGTTGAAAGCGTCACACTGCAATCTGGTGAGGTGATCGCCTGTGGTCAGGTCGTCAACGCATCAGGCCCGCGAGCAGATCGCACCGCCGCGATGGTCGGTGTGGAAATCCCGGTTGAACCACGCAAGCGCTACACGTTTATTTTTGAGGCTGAAAAACCGTTGGACCGGGATTTGCCGCTGACGATTGACCCCTCAGGCGTGCATATGCGCACGGATGGGCAATATTATCTCGCGGGATGTCCGCCTGATGATGACCCGCGCGTTGATTATGATGATTTCATCCAAGATCATGCGCTTTGGGAAAACAAGGTTTGGCCCGTGCTCGCCACGCGCGTCCCGCAGTTTGAGGCGATTAAGTTGCGGAATTCGTGGGCGGGACATTACAGTTTTAATACCTTTGATCAAAACGCCATTGTTGGGCCGCATACGCAGATTGAGAACTTTATTTTTGTGAATGGGTTTTCAGGGCATGGGTTCCAACAATCCCCTGCGATGGGGCGTGGCGTGTCAGAGCTGCTGACCTACGGGGCGTTCCGCACATTGGATCTTTCGCCGTTTAGCTATGCGCGGATTGAAAGGGGCGAAAAATTCCCTGAAAAGGCTGTGATATGAAGTTACCCCAAAACCCGTTCATGCAGGCGCTCGCGGACAATCAGCAACAAATTGGCCTTTGGGTGAGCCTAGCCAATGGCTACGCGGCCGAGGCCGTTGCCTCTGCGGGGTATGATTGGCTCTTGGTGGATATGGAGCATGCGCCAAGCGATCTGCAAACTGTGCTCAATCAGTTGCAGGCCATTGCGCAGCACGGATCTACGGCGATTGTGCGCCCGCCATGGAATGAGCCTGTGATCGTCAAACGGTTGCTGGATATGGGCGCGCGGGGCCTGTTGTTCCCAATGGTGCAATCCGTGGCCGAGGCCGAGGCCGCAGTGGCTGCAACCCGGTATCCCCCACGCGGGGTGCGCGGTGTGGCAGGCACCACGCGGGCCAATCATTTTGGTCGGATTACGGATTATTATCATCAGATTGAAAACGAAACCGCTGTACTGATTCAGCTGGAAAGCGTCGCAGCCGTTGAGAACGCGCTAGAGATTGGCACGGTTGAGGGTGTGACAGGCGTGTTCTTTGGGCCTGCGGATATCGGTGCTGATATGGGCCTCGTGGGCAATCCCATGCATCCTGCGATTTGGGACATCATCAAACCTGCGGCAGCCAAGCTGATTGCAAAGGGCATCCCTGTTGGCACATTAGTGTCTGACCCTAGCTTTGCGGCAGCGCTCTTGCGGGACGGCTTCACCTTTGTCGCCTGCGGGTCAGACGCGGGCTTGCTCGCGCGCGGCGCTGATACGCTTCTCGCGACCATGCGCAAAAACTTAGACACTTAGAAAAGAGATGAGAATGAAAAAGATCGTATTAACTGGTGCAATGGGTCGACTGGGGTCCTATTTGCGTGAGCCAATTAGCAAATTGGCCGAAACCTTGGTGTCGACTGACAGATTGGACGGACCCGATAAGCTCTATCCGGGGGAAAGCTATGTGCAGGCGGATCTCAGTAACTTGGCTGAGATGGAGGCGCTTTTGCAAGGGGCTGATATGGTCGTGCATTTTGGGGCGATCGGGGATGAGGCGCCCTGGGATGATATCCTGCAGTCAAACATTATCGGGGCCTATAATATCTGGGAAGCCGCCCATCGCAATGGTGTAAAACGCGTGGTTTATGCGTCATCGATCCATGCGGTTGGCATGCACAAAAGCACCGATGTGATTGATCTAGATGCGCCGCATAAGCCTGATAGTTACTACGGTCTTGCGAAATGCTTTAGCGAGGATCTGGCCTGCATGTATTGGGATAAATGCGCGGTTGAGGCTGTGTGCATGCGCATCTTCTCTGCGGCTACGGTTTCAAGTACGCGCAGCTTAGGCACTTGGTTGTCTTATGATGATCTCATTCATCTTGTTGAGCAATGCATCACCACACCTGTTGTTGGCTTTAGCAAGGTTTGGGGCGTGTCAAACAATGACCGCATGGTCGTGGATAACAGTGGGGCGTCGCACCTTGGGTATAAGCCCAAAGACAATGCTGAAGTGTTCGCAAAAGAGGTGCTCGCCAAGACGCCACCGATTGATAATAAAGACCTCGCGCATTGGTGCATCGGGGGGCCGTTTGCAACAATTCCGCTTGGGCAATCAGGTGTTGCAGCCCTTGGTGTCAAAGATAAACCGAAAGACGCATAAAGCAGGAGTTGACTCTGTCAGTAGCCGGCTTATAAGCCGCGCAATCATTGGTGTTGGTGGTCCGGGCAACCGGGTGCCTGTCGCCCCTGCGATAACAGGGGAAAGGACAACGCCCTTCACAAAGGTAAGAAGGAGACCAGCGTATGACAAAACGTACCGCTGCCAAGTATAAAATTGACCGCCGGATGGGTGAAAACATCTGGGGTCGTCCAAAATCACCTGTTAATCGCCGTGAGTACGGCCCGGGCCAGCACGGTCAGCGCCGCAAGGGCAAACTGTCTGACTTCGGTCTGCAGCTGCGCGCAAAGCAAAAGCTTAAGGGCTACTATGGCGATTTGACAGAAAAGCAGTTCCGCCGGATCTATGCCGAAGCTGAGCGTGTCAAAGGCGATACTGGTGAAAACCTCATTGGTCTGCTCGAGCGTCGTTTGGATGCGGTTGTGTACCGCGCGAAATTTGTACCAACTGTTTTTGCAGCGCGCCAGTTTGTGAACCATGGCCATGTGACGGTGAACGGCAAGAAGGTGAATATCCCTTCATACCGCGTCAAAGAAGGTGATGTGGTTGAAGTGCGCCAGAAGTCTAAGCAGCTCGAGCTTGTTTTGGCAGCAACACAATTGCCAGAGCGCGATGTGCCTGACTACATGGAAGTAGACCACGCGAAAATGACAGCGACATTCACACGCCAGCCTGGCTTGGGCGATGTGCCTTATCCGGTTGCGATGGAACCAAATCTTGTGGTCGAATTCTACGCGAAAAACTAACGCGTTTATCGTCACATACGATATTTTAAATTGGCGGTCTCTGGAACCTTGTGAAAATGGGTTTTGGGGACCGTTTTGTTTTGGGCCCATCATCAGGCGACCTACGCTAGAAGGGCAGCCTCCAGACAAGACATCCCTGGGGGCCAGCCCCCAGACAAGAGCACACCTGGGGGCCAGCCCCCAGACCCCCGGGATATTTCAAAACCTAAGAATGGTGGTGTTACTGGCTGACTTCGTGTTCCATCGTGTAATGCCAGAGCGTCACATCGTCGAAAAACTGTGCATAAAAATCAGGTAGCATGGCTTTGGATTTATGTCGGGCCGGGCTTGCGAGCGCTTTTTCGATATCTGCGTGGGTGTCATATGTCACCGCAAGGATCAGGGGGATGGGCGGGCCGTTTGGATCTTGTTGGTTGTGAAACAGCACTTGAACATCACGCGCGCCTGTGAATTGCCGCCAAAGCGGGCTGAGGTGGGTTGAAACCCAGGCCTGCATTTCGGCCTCGTATCCGGGCTTTACCGTGCCATTGAAAATCGCGTAGCGGGTGATCATCAGTTATCCACCGCGATGTTTAAAGCTGTCGCGCCGGAAGGAGTAAAGCGCGTTGGGATCAACAGAGACGTCAACAACGGCGGGTTTTCCACAGGCAAGGGCAGCTTCGATCGCAGGGGCAACTTCGCTCAGCCGATCTGCGCGGTAGCCTGCGGCGCCATAAAGCGCGGCCAATTTGTCAAACGGTGGGCTTGAAACATCCGCACCAATATAACGCCCGTTAAAGAAATCGCGTTGATAGGCTTTTTCGGCCCCCCAGCATTGATTGTTCATCACGACGGTCACCGTGTTGATCCCGTGATCCACGGCGGTGGACAGCTCGCTCACTGTCATGCCAAAGCCGCCATCGCCCATGAGGCTGACAACAGGGCGTTCGGGCTGCGCGCATTTCACCCCAAGACCACAGGCAAAGGAAAACCCAACGAGGCCAAAATCAAGCGGGGTAAAGAGGCTACCGGGGGTATGATAATTCAGCGCATCTGTGGCTTGCAGGCAAAGCGTGCCCGCATCCATGGTCACAGCGGCGTCATGGGGCAGGACAGAGCGGAGCGCTTTGAACAGCCCCGAGGGTTGCGTAGGATGCGTCTCAATTGCTTGCGCATCGCGGTCGGCTAAAAACGCGGCGCGGTCCGCTTGGAATGTTTTGGTCCACGCGTCTGCGGTTGCTCTGTTTTGTTGTTGGGTAAGGGCCGCGAGCATTTGCTGCGCGGCTGTTGGTGCATCGGCCCAGATACCGATCTCAACATCAAAGAAACGTGCAATCGCGGTGGGTTCAATCTCGACCTGAATAATCGCCGCATCGCGGTTGATATTGTCATAGCTATAAAACGTGGCGTTAAAGCCCAACCGCGTGCCAAGGGCGAGGATGACATCGGCTTCTTTGACCAGTCGCGAGGCAACCGCATTGCCACGCGGGCCCATTTGCCCCGCATTGAGCGGATGGCCAAAGGGGAGCGCATCGCCGTGCCCGGGCGAGGTGACAATGGGGCAGTTTAACCCTTCGGCTAGGGCGAGCGCATCCGCGTGGCCGCGTGTGTTCTTAATCCCGCCGCCTGCGATGATCACAGGACGCTCTGCCTGAGAAAGAAGCTGCGTTGCGCGCATAATATCGCCGTCTTGCCCTGCGGGGACAGATGTGTTGCGGTAGGATCGTGGTGTGCTTGATGCAGAGAAGTCTGCTTGCGCAGCGAGCACATCGCGCGGCAGATTGAGTTGCACAGGCCCCATGCGTGGCGAGAGCGCTGTGCGAAACGCCTCACGAAAGAGCTCTGGCACGCGATCTGCGCTGGGGGCTGTCCACGTCTTTTTGGTGACGGGGGTAAAGAGTGCCTGTTGATCGACCTCTTGAAACGCATCACGGTAGATATGCCCTTGTGCGAGCATCCCTGCAATAGAGACAACAGGAGAAAACGCAGCCTTTGCCTGAGACAGCCCGGTGACAAGGTTCGTCGCCCCAGGCCCGTTTTGCCCGGCAAGTACGACACCGGCGCGCCCTGACGCGCGGGCAAAGCCATCTGCCATATGCGTGCCTGTGCGCTCATCATGGACGCCGATGAGTTTGATATCGGACGCATCATAAAGCGCATCAAACATTTCCATGGTCGCCGAGCCAATGAGCCCAAAGACATGGCTTGTTTCTTCTGCTCTTAACGCCTCAACCGCGGCTTGGCCGCCGCTCATCATCTGTGTCATTCTGTGTGGTCCTTTAAGAAGCGCAAGAGCGGCGCTGTAAAAGCGTGCGGGTCTTCCATAAGACCCAAGTGCTGTAAGCGTGGTACGATCTGTAACTGAGCGCCAGCGATTTCAGAGGCGATATCACGGCTCATATCGGGTGTTGAGCCGCTGTCGTTCTCGCAGGTCATGACGAGTGCGGGCACATAGAGCGGGGGATCAGGCGCGATGAGTTCTCGCACACCATGCGCCAAGACCCACGCGGTTTGCGCGTAGCTTTCTGCATCAACCTGCTCGCGCCATGTGCGGACATGCGCGGGGCCTGTGCCAGTCGTTAGATAATCAGGGGTGAACCACCGCTGAAGTGCGGCATCAAAGGTGGCAAAGGCGCCTTGGTTACGGACAGTGCGGGCGCGGTTTTCAACGGCGGTTTGACCTTCGCTACCGCGATTATGCGGTGAATTGAGGATCGCAAGCGATGCAACACGTTCGGGGTAATCCATGGCAAAACGGCGGTTAATCATGCCGCCGATTGAAAACCCTATGATATGTGCCTGATGGATATGCAGATGATCCATCAGCCCCGCGATTTGATCTGCAAACAGCCGCAGATCAGCGGTGCGCGGGGCAGGGCTGCTATCGCCATGACCGTATAGATCATAGCGCAGCACCCGAACCCCCTCAAACGCCCCGAGATGCGCATCCCAGAGACCACTTGCCAGTCCCAGCCCGTGGATCAGGATCACACATGGCGCGGTGTCAGGGCCAGAGATCTGATAGGCTGTGCCATCGGGCGCATGCAGCATGGGCAGTGTTTGCATCATATGCGGCCTCTTTACACGCCCGCTGGGTTATCAACATCGCGGCCCATTTCGCGCAGGTCATCATAGCGATTGCCGATCCTATGGTTGGGGTGACCACCAATGGATGCGCCCAATGCGACGATAATCTCATCCTCTGCTGGCGCGTCTTGCACACTGGTGTGGATCGTTTGGTAATGGGACCGTTGGCCGCCATCCTCTTTGTGCATCAAGGGGATCATTAATGAGGTGCCCGCCGCCCCGCGCGTGTTGGAAAACACCAGATAGGTTTGCGCATTCACCGCCTCGCGGTATTTATTGCCAAAAAACAATGTGTGCGTCAGGGCTTGGGCATGCTCTAGCTCACCGCCCATGCCAACGACGCTGGCCTTCCCGTATCCTTCGAGCTTATCGCCCGTCACATCGAGGATCATTTTGGTCAAGAGCTCGCCGATCTCGGGGCCGACATCGCGGATTTCAGGGCGGAGGTCTTCGACATGGCCGCGCCCGAACCATGGGTTCTTGATAATCGCCATCGCAGCGATCAGGCGCGTTGGGGTATCGACCTTTTTCCACCCTTCGATGTGCGTGTCTTGGATATTGAGGATTGTACGGCGAATTTCGGCAGGCATCAGGTAAACTCCGGCATGACTTCGTTGATAAAGAGCTGGAGCGAGCGTTTTTGCACCGCCATATCCAGACCCATTGAGGCATAGTAGATAAATGCATCGACCCCAAGCGCTTCGTATTGGCGCAGCTTGGCGATGACGGTGTCGGGTGATCCGAACATCAGATTTTCTTCGAGCATCTTGGGCTCAACCCGGACATTTCCCTCAAGTTCGTCAAAGGGGACACGCTCGGGGAAGCCGTTAATGACATCGCCCTTTTTCATCATCAGATTGCCGAATTGGCCCAGCACATTGCGGATTGCGTCCATCGTGTGCTCGCGGTCTGCGTCATTGTCATAGACACCCGTATGCCGCATCAGCGCAAAGGTGCCATTCCAACCGCCTGCTTTGGCGATGCTGTCATCAAGCTGCGCTTTGTATTTTTCGGCCTCAGCCATGGGCAGCGTTAAAGGCCAGCACATGATATTGCAGTCATTGGCCACAGCATAATCAAACGTCACAGGAGACCGCGCTGCGACCCACATTGGCACGCTGTCTTGCAGTGGCTTGGGACATGATGTCGATTTCGGGAATTGCCAGTTTTCACCATCATGTTCTACATCGCCTTGCCAAAGCGCACGCACGAGCGGCAGCATTTCTTGCATATATCTGTGGCTGTCTTTTTGGAGCAAGCCAGGCCGCATCCGGTCAAATTCGCGTTGGTACGCGCCAGAACCAAGCCCAAGCTCGAGCCTGCCATCTGACAGCAGATCAACCATCGCGGCCTCACCTGCCAGATTGATCGGGTGCCAATAGGCCGCATTGGCAACACCGCATCCCAGACGGATATTTTCGGTATGATCCGCCCACCATGTCATGAGCTGAAACGGGTTGGGGGCGATGGTCATCTCAAGCGCGTGATGCTCGGCGGCCCATGCGATCTCAAACCCGGCCTTATCCGCCATTTGTACCATTTCAAGCGTATGGTCGCGTATGCTGCGCATATCAGTTTGCGCATTCATACGCTCAAGATTTATGGCAATGTGAAATTTCATCAGTCACACCTTTTGGATTGAGATCAGCGAGGTTTAAAAGGATTGGCAATCGGGTCGTCAGAGAGGTTCATCCAGACAGTTTTGGGTCGCGTATAGTTATAGACGGCCTGTAGCCCTGCCTCGCGCCCATAGCCTGACATTTTCATGCCACCAAAGGCCGCGATGGGCGAGATCGCGCGATATGTATTGACCCAGATGATGCCCGCATTGATTTGCTTGGACATCCGCAATGACCGCGCGCTGTCACGGGTAAAGACGCCAGCGGCGAGCCCATGCCTTGTGTCATTGGCGAGGGCGATTGCCTCGGCTTCTGTTTTAAAACGCTGTACAGATAAAACAGGGCCGAAAAGCTCGGTATCGACAATGGTCATATCCTGACGCGGACATTCAATAATTGTGGGGGCAAAGAACAACCCATCGGCTTCTAGCGCTTTACCACCACAGAGCACATTGCCACCTTCTTCGGTGGCGAGGGCGATTTGCTGGGTGATATGATCCATCTGCGCAGCGGTGCAGAGTGGCCCCATCTCGGTCTCTTCAGCTTGTGGATCACCGATGTGGATATTTTTGGCGATGGCGACCATCTTCTCAAGAAACGCATCTGCGATATCTTGGTGAAGATACAGACGCGATCCTGCGACACAGCTTTGGCCTGACGCTGCGAAAATGCCTGCGATTGATCCGTTGACTGCACTTTCAATGTCAGCATCGTCAAAAACGATAAAGGGGGATTTCCCACCAAGCTCGAGCGAGACTTCGGCGAAATTTTCGGCTGAATTGCGCACAATATGCTGCGCGGTGCCGGGACCACCGGTAAAGGCGATCTTGGCCACATCAGGGTGTGTTGTCAGGGTTTTCCCACAAGGATCTGCGCCGCCAGTGATGATATTGACGACACCATCCGGGATGCCTGCCTTTGCAATCAGCTCACCAAAGGCGAGAAGGGGCGCCGAGGCATGCTCGGATGCTTTGAGCACGATGGTGTTGCCTGCGGCAAGTGCTGGGCCGACCTTGACCGCCGTAAGAAACATTTGGCTGTTCCATGGGATGACGCCAGCGATGACACCTAAGGGTTCGCGGGCGGTAAAGACGAACATATCAGGCTTATCAATGGGCAGTGTTTCGCCGTGTACTTTATCTGCGGCACCTGCGTAATAATGAAAATACTCAGCAATATAAGTGGCTTGCCATGCGGTTTCCTT
>CAKMZE010000022.1:0-7929 GCA_929200295.1 uncultured Alphaproteobacteria bacterium | reverse complement strand
CATCTTCCCGGTGTCAATTGTTTCAATCCGGCCGAGCTCTTGCGAGCTTTCAGCCAAAAGATCACCCAATTTGCGCAGGCATTTTCCGCGCGCTGTGGGTGTCATCTCGCCCCAGGGGCCGCTTAATGCGGCCTTAGCAGCGGCCACGGCGGCATTGACATCTTGCTTTGTCGCTTCGGGTATTGTGGCCCAAACCGCGCCTGTGGCTGGGTTGATACTGTCAAATCGCGCACCATCCGAGGCATCGACCCATGCGCCGTTGATCAGCATTTGATATGATTCTGACGTCATACTATCCTCCGCTTTGTGGTCTTATAGGATGATATTTTACATCATAAAAACGAATATTATTGGACAATATGTGCAAAATAATCGAATTTATATATTATGAACCTACAAGAAATCAAAACATTCCTTGCGATTGTCGAAACGGGAAGCCTCGTGCGGGCCTCTGCGATGCTCAATATCACGCAATCAACAGTGACAGCGCGTCTTAAGATGCTTGAGGATCATCTGGGGCAAACATTGCTTTACCGCAATAAATCAGGGGCCGTGCTCACAGCTGCGGGGATCAAGTTTCTCCGCTATGCTGAGACAATCTCGCAGCTCTGGGGGCAGGCACGGCAAGAGCTGTCTTTACCAAAAGGCACATCGGGTTTGTGCAACTTGGCGTGTGATTATGCCCTTTGGCCAGGATTAGGAGATCGGTTTTTTGATATTCTGCAAGCGCAAGCACCTGATGTTGCGATTTCAGTATGGTTAGGGGGGCAAGCCGAAGTGGTCGAATGGCTTGAAACTGGTAAATCTGATATTGCGATCACCTACCACCCACAGTTTGCAAAGAGCCAAGACCAAATCATCCTCCCCACTGATGAGCTGATTTTGGTCGCTACAGGCAAAGATACGCCGGCACGATTTGACCCCGGTTATGTGTTTGTCGAAGCAGGGGATGTGTTCGGCCGCCATCATGCGGCAGCATATGCAGATGCGGATACAGCGCGGCTAAGCTTTTACCCCGCACAGCTAGGGCTTGATTATCTTCTTGAAAAAGGCGGGAGCGCTTATCTCCCTCGGCGGATGGTTGATGTGCATTTAGAGCGCTGTAATCTATACGAAGTTCCCGATGCCCTAACATTTGAGCGCATGATCTATTTGACCTACAACCGCGAGGCACAGCTCAGCTGGGCGTGGTTTGATGACGCTTTGAATGCGATGGGATGGGATGCGATCGCGAAAAACCGCTAACCTGTGGTTGTGTTGGGCGTTGGCCGCACTCCGATAAATAAAATAATCGGCAATTTTTTGTTTTTCTTGAAAATATGCACGATTTACTAAGTTGCTTTGTGCCAGCTTTGCTGTATCCGTATAGAAAAAGCAGATACAGGCTAACATGACAGACATCAGCGCATCGCCCCGCATTGAAACCGCCCGCGATTGGATCAGGGTGCTCGCCCAATATCGCGAACCTTGTAACGTGCGCAGCAGCTTTGAGCTTGCGATCAGCTTTATCCCCTTTGTGGCTTTGTGGGTGCTGGCCTGTTGGGTGGCACAATATAGCTATTTAGGTGCATTCCTGATTTCTGCATTTAACGGATGCTTTCTCTTGCGCCTATTTTGCATTCAGCATGACTGTGGGCATGGCTCGTTTTATAATAACCGCACGCTCAGCGATTGGGTGGGGCGTGTTTTGGGCGTTGTGACACTCACACCCTACGATGTGTGGCGCCGCACCCATGCGATCCATCATAGCCATGCGGGCGATCTTGATCACCGCGGGATCGGCGATGTGATGACGCTCACAGTCGAAGAATATCACCAGCGTACAGCTTTTGGGCGCTTGCTCTACCGTGCCTACCGGCATCCGATTGTGCTGTTTGGCTTAGGGCCGACCTACATCTTTATTCTGCAAAACCGCATACCAGTTGGTCTGATGGGGCAGGGTAAGAAATACTGGATTTCCGCAATGGCCACCAATTTGGCGATTGTGACTGTGCTCTCTGTGATCGTCTATTTTGGTGGATGGCAGGCGCTTTTCCTTGTGGCATTGCCATCCACCTTGATCGCGGCATCCATCGGAATGTGGCTTTTCTACATCCAGCACCAATTTGAAGACACCCATTGGGACGCGCATGAAGATTGGCAATTACATGATGCGGCTTTGCATGGCAGCTCGCATTATGATCTCCCGCCAATTTTGCGTTGGTTCTCGGCCAATATCGGTATTCATCACGTGCACCATCTTTATGCGCGGATCCCATTTTACCGCCTGCCAGAGGTGCTGCGTGATCATGGCGAATTGGTCAATTGCAGCCGCATGACCCTGCGTGAAAGCCTGCAGTGCACCAAATACGACTTATGGGATGCGACAACGCGTCGTCTGATCTCATTTGCAGCCGCACATAAGCTGCAATTGGCACATACTGAATAATTGAAGTTTCTTTGAAACTACGTCAAATTACCCCTTCACAATG
Organism: uncultured Alphaproteobacteria bacterium; assembly: GCA_929200295.1. GTDB lineage: Bacteria > Pseudomonadota > Alphaproteobacteria > Rhodobacterales > Rhodobacteraceae > Yoonia. Next base: position 5,458 of record CAKMZE010000022.1, on the reverse strand, counting down.
GGGTAATTTGATATGGCGCATCCGCGTGAACAGGTAAAACAGATCTTTCAGGCTGGTGTCGCTGCGGCCGACCCATATGCCGCCGTGATGCGCCACCGTGACCAGATGACGCCCCCATCACAGATCGTCGCAATTGGTAAGGCCGCTGTGGCGATGGCGCGGGCCGCGTTAGAGCTCTTCCCCGAAACACCATGTGCTGTCATTACCAATTACGAGAATGCGCAGGATTTACCGGGGGCCAAGGTCATGGCCGCAGGCCACCCGATCCCTGATCAAAACGGTTTAGCTGCAACTGATGTGGTCTTGACCGCTTTGCGCAGGGCAACAGGCCCAGTGCTAGCGCTCATCTCTGGCGGTGGCTCTGCCTTAGCGCCTGCACCTGTGGCTGGGGTCAGCCTGTCGGATAAGGCCGCTTTGAATGCGGCGCTATTGGCCAGTGGCTTGGATATCACGCAGATGAATTTAGTGCGCCAACAGATATCTGATATGAAGGGGGGCGGGCTTTTACGTGCTGCATCCCCGCATCCTGTCACGGCACTCATCCTGTCTGATGTGATCGGGGATGATCTCTCTGTCATTGCCAGCGGGCCAACTGTGCCGCCTTTGGGCACGCGGTCTGCGGCGTGTGAGGTTCTGCGAAGTGCTGAAATTTGGCAAGATGCGCCGCAAGCGATCAAGACCCATTTGAAACAGGATGCGCCGCAGGTTGTCCTGCCTGAGGCGCAAAACAGACTTATTGGGTCAAACAGGCAAAGCCTTGCTGCAATGGCAAAAACGGTGCCTGAGGCTCATGTGATTGAAACACCTATTGAAGGGGACGTGGCCCAAGCCGCAAAGATGATCTGCGATAGGTCGCGCCACGGGATTACCCTTTGGGGTGGGGAGACGACGGTTATACTACGCGGCACAGGTCGCGGTGGTCGCAACCAAGAGCTGGCCTTGCGGATCGCTTTGGAAGCAAAGGCGCGTGGTTGGCGCAATTGGACCTGCCTGCAAGGCGGAACAGATGGGCGCGATGGTCCAACCGATGCCGCCGGGGGATTGGTGGATCAGGGCACACTCGACCGGATCGCCCATGCCGGCGGCGATATCAAAGCACTCTTGGCCAATAACGATAGCTACGCGGCCTTGGCCTTTGCCGATGATCTCATAATCACAAATGCGACAGGTACAAATGTCGCTGATCTTGGCGTTATGATCCGCAATGCAGATTGATCCGCTAAACGTGCCCGTTGAGAGCAATATATTTCTTAGGTTTAGAAATATCCCGGGGGTCTGGGGGCTGGCCCCCAGGGGTGGGCAAACATATGCCCAAACTTAATCAACAGGTAGCCCACTGGGCACAGTATGTGGCCTGCCCAAGGGTCGTGTGAGCGCGGTTTCCCCAGTCAAGGCATGTAAAAATGCAGTGAGATCAGCCAGCTCTTGATCCGATATCGCAAAGGGTTGCAAATCACGCTGGCCTGCTTGGCGCGCTATTTCCAGTGCATCCTCGCGGATTGCGAAATCCGCAGCTGCAAGCCATGGCACATCAGGCAGTTGTGCCATCTCAGGTGTCCAGTAGGCCTGCCCTGCATGATGGCGGATCATGCTGCCCAGCGTTGGGTAGGCCCCATTATGCCCATAGGGCCCAGTGAGGGCGACATTGCGCAAGGAGGGCGTGCGAAACCGATACGCATCTTCTAGCCGATCAGATTTGCCCATGCGCCCCACATCACGTGGCATCGGATCCCAGGGCCGTGTGCGGCCGGGGCCAAAAGCCGGCAAACCCAAGGCATGAAATTGTTGGTCTGTAAAAAGTGGCCCTGTGTGACATGACGCGCAGCGCAAGGTCTGAAAAAACAGCACCCGTCCACGCTCGGCAGTTACAGGTAATGCCGCACCCATAAGCCACGCATCATATGGGCTGTCTGCACTTTGCCATTCTGCCGCGATAAAGGCGCCCAAAGCATTGCCAATCTCAACAATCGTGACCTCTTCGGGTGTCGAAATATGATCAAACGCTGCGACAAACATCTCGCCATAGGCGGGGATTGTGCGGACGCGCTTTGCTAAGATGGGCCATGCCGTATCTATCCGGTCATGAATCGCCCCTGCGATTTCATTTTCTCGTGGGTTCCCGGCCATTTCAAACTGTGCGGTCAGCGGAAACAGCGCTTGTGCGGCAAGAATATGATCAAGCCCCTCCGGCAGCCATTCCTGAGCAGGTGAATTGAAGCCATTGCCATAGATATCCGACACGGAAAGCCGCCCATCATGAAACAAGACATCAATCGATCGATGCCCAAGGTTCCAAAGTGCAGGCGCATTGCGGGGGATACGCTTGCGGATGCGATCAGCCCCAACACCTGCCGTGCGCAAGGGGCCAACACCAGTGCCGCCCTCACCAATCCCAAGGCTTAGGCCATCTGTGCCCGCATGATCATGATGATGGCAGGTGCCGCAGCTGATATTTTGGTTGCCCGACAGGATCTTATCATAAAACAACAGCTGCCCGATCCGGGCTTGATCCATGTCGATTGCAATGTAATCCTCGGGCAGGATCGTTTGCGCATATGCCTTAGGCGGGTTCAAAAATAGCGTGCAAACCAAAGCCAGCAGGAGACAAAGCGCGTGCATTTTTACAAAACCATTGGCGCGGTATTTTTGGCGGCAAATATCATCTGCGCCGCACCCGCGCAGGCCAATATGGAACAAGCGCGCGATTTGATGGAAGCGGGCGAATTTACCCAAGCCCGCGCGCTTTTGGATGTTTACGCCCGTTCTGGCAATGCCGAAGCCGAAGAGCTGATCGGCGTCATGTATGCGCTTGGCCTCGGGGTTGCGCGCGATGATGAGCGCGCATTTGACTGGTATCTGAGGGCATCGATGAAAGGGCATGCAGGGGCGCAATCTGGCGTTGGTTGGTATTATGAGGTCGGGCGGGGCATGCCCGCACCTGATCTTGTCCGAGCGTATCTTTGGTATGCGCTTTCGGCAATAGGTGGTGATGTGGATGCGCCCGATAGTCTCGAGGAGCTTTCCCCAAAACTAAGCGTTGAAGAGCGCGCGCGCGCGCAGACCTTAATCGATGATTACCGCAGTTGGATGTACCCATTTCGCTGAAATAGCAAATTCCCCCGTTGATCTCTAAATCGTTTTAGTTTTACTGTTGTGCAAAGCACCCGAGGGAGACTGAAATGAAAACGATCAAAGGACCCGCGCTTTTTTTAGCGCAATTTGCCAGTGATGATGCCCCCTTTAATACGTGGAATAATATCACAAAATGGGCTGCTGACTGCGGGTATAAGGGGGTGCAAGTGCCCAGTTGGGATGCGCGTTTGATCGACTTGGATCAAGCGGCCTCTTCCAAAACTTATTGCGAAGACTGGGCAGGGCAGGCCGCAGAAAACGGTGTAGCGGTCACAGAGCTTTCCACCCATCTCCAAGGGCAGCTTGTTGCGGTTAATCCCGCTTATGATACGGCCTTTGATGCGTTCGCAGCCCCACATGTGCAAGGAAACCCATCCGCGCGTCAGGCCTGGGCGGTTGATCAGGTAAAGCTGGCGCTTAGCGCCTCACGAAACCTTGGGTTAACAGCGCAAGCGACATTTTCAGGCGCATTGGCCTGGCCCTATGTCTACCCTTGGCCGCAACGCCCCGCGGGGCTGATTGATGAGGCATTTGATGCGCTCGCTGACCGTTGGCGGCCGATATTGGATCATGCAGAAGATTGCGACATTGATCTTTGCTTTGAAATTCATCCCGGCGAAGACCTGCATGATGGTGTCACGTTTGAGATGTTTCTCGACAGGCTCAATGGTCATGCGCGCTGTCACATGCTGTATGATCCGTCACATTATGTGCTGCAATGTCTCGATTATCTCGACAACATCGATATCTACAAAGACCGGATCAAGATGTTTCATGTCAAAGACGCGGAGTTTAATCCAACAGGGAAACAAGGCGTTTATGGCGGATACCAGTCTTGGATCGATCGCGCGGGGCGCTTCCGCAGCCTTGGTGATGGGCAGGTCGATTTTGCGGCGATTTTTGCAAAGATGGCGGCCAATGATTTTGACGGCTGGGCTGTCGTGGAATGGGAATGCTGCCTCAAGCACCCAGAGGACGGCGCACGCGAAGGGGCGCAATTTGTGAGCGATCACATCATCCGTGTGACAGAACGTGCGTTTGATGATTTCGCAGGTGGCGATGTGGATGCGGCCACAAACCGTGCGATGCTCGGTCTCTGAGACAATAGGGGAATATTCTGAGACAATAGGGGAATATAATGACAGCTATTCGTTTGGGCATGGTCGGTGGTGGGAATGACGCCTTTATCGGTGGGGTTCACCGCATTGCAGCCCGGCTTGATGGGCGGTTTCAGCTTGTCGCGGGGGCTTTGTCATCCACACCGGCCAAGTCGCAGGCCTCTGGCGCAGCTCTCGGGCTTGATGCGGACCGTATCTATGATGATTTCAAAACGATGGCGATCCGCGAAGCCCGTTTGAAAAACGGGATTGAGGCTGTGGCCATTGTCACGCCAAACCATATGCATTTTGCCGCCGCACGGGAATTTCTGAAACGCGGCATCCATGTGATTTGCGATAAACCCTTGACGGCCACGATGGCGGAGGCGCGCAAAATGGCCAAAGCCGTGGCTGAATGCGATGCACTTTTTATTCTCACACATAACTACACAGGCTATCCGCTAATCCGGCAAGCCCGCGAGATGATCGCGCGCGGTGATCTGGGCAAACTACGCGTCGTGCAAGTTGAATATGCGCAAGACTGGTTGACCCAAGCCTCAGACGCGAAACAAGCGGCTTGGCGCACCGATCCCGCACGTTCGGGCATTGGTGGGGCGACAGGGGATATCGGCACCCATGCGTTTAATCTAACAAGCTTTGTGACGGGTCTCGTGGTGGATAAGCTCTCTGCTGATCTCGATGCATTTGTCGGTGGACGCCAGCTTGATGATAATGCGCATGTGATGCTGCGGTTTGCAGGCGGTGCCAAAGGCATGCTTTGGTGTTCTCAAGTGGCCCCCGGCAATGAAAACGGTTTGGCGCTGCGGGTCTACGGCGAAAAGGGTGGGTTGGAATGGCGGCAAGAAAACCCCAATCAGCTCTGGTATACCCCCTTTGGCGCGCCAAAACAGCTGCTCACCCGCGGTGGGGCTGGCACAACATCAGATGCCGCGCGCGTGACACGTATACCGCCCGGCCACCCCGAGGGGTATCTTGAAGGGTTCGCCACGATCTACAATGAGGCGGCAGAGGCCATCATAGCGACCAAGAATGACACGCCTATTGACCCGCAGGTCCAGTTCCCCGGCCTTTCAGACGGTATGGCAGGCATGCAGTTCGTGGCTGCCTGCGTGAAATCCTCCAAATGCGATGGGGCTTGGGTGCGGCTCGCAACATAGATCGCGCCCCGCCTCATTCTTAGGTTTTGAAATATCCCGGGGGTCTGGGGG
>CAKMZE010000021.1:20020-29856 GCA_929200295.1 uncultured Alphaproteobacteria bacterium | reverse complement strand
GGTCTGGGGGCTGGCCCCCAGTGGAGGGTGTGTCTGGGGGCTGGCCCCCAGTGTGGTCTTGTATGAGAGCTGGGATCGTTAATAGCCCGCGTCACGGTTCACTTGATGAAGCAGAGGCAGTCCGCTCTCAACGCGCGCAATATTTTGCGCGATCACTTCGGCGGCCGTATCTGCCCGTGTGGTCGAGGCAATATGCGGGGTCACAGTGACCTTTGCGTGCGCCCAAAAGGGATGATCTTTGGGCAAGGGTTCAACCCGGAAAACATCCAATGTTGCATGGGCAATATGCCCATGATCAAGCGCTGACAAAAGCGCTGTGTCATCAATCATCGCGCCGCGCCCAGGGTTGATGATCACCGCATCGCGCGGCAACAGCGCGATGGTCTCAGCATTGAGAATATCGGTCGTCGCAGGCGTGAGCGGCAAGAGCAGAACCACGATATCACTGCTGCTTAGCAAGTCATGCAAGCCGTCTTGCCCAGTAACACAGCGCAAGCCTGCGGTTTGCTTTGGCCCGCGGCTCCAGCCTGTAACAGGAAAGCCCAATCCGCGCAAAGCCTGCCCGCAAGCCTGCCCCAATGCGCCAAGTCCCAAAATACCAACCCGGCGCGCGCGGGCCAGCGGGGGGTAGGCGGCGCGCCATTGCCCATCCTGACCAAGGATATGCGCATCCATCCCCAGATGATGGCGCAAAACATGGCCCGTCACCCATTCGACCATCCCTTGGGTGAGCCCCTCATCAACCATCCGTGCCAGCGGCTGGGTCAGCGTCGGGTTGTTCACAACGCTTTCGACCCCAGCCCACAGCCCCAGCACGGCTTTCGTGCGGGCAAAGGGGCGAAAATCGCTGACAGGCCCGTTTGGGGCAAAAACGATATAATCTACAGTACCCGGCGCATGATCACAGCTGAGATGCGCATCAACCCCTGCGGTGTCCAAGGCGGCAGTGAGCGGCGCTTGATACTCTTGCCAAGCGCTGGGCTCTGCGGAAAAGAGGATATTACGTGTCATGTCGTCTCTTTCAGTGCATGTGCCTTAGCGTGGTTTATGGACATGGGCGCTTTGCATCACGCCAAAGCCGATTAAGAGCACAAGCATCGCCGATCCACCGTAACTGACCAGCGGTAAGGGCACGCCCACCACGGGGGCGAGCCCTGTCACCATGGCCATATTCACAGCAAAGAACAAAAAGAATGTGGTGGCGATCCCTAAGGTCACAAGCGCGGCAAAACGGTCCCTGTTGGTGATGGCAGAGGTGATGCAAAATAGCACAATTAATACATAAAGTGCCAAAAGAGCAGAGGCGCCAATAAAGCCAAACTCTTCGGCCAATGTTGTAAAAATGAAATCGGTGTGTTTCTCGGGCAGGAAGTTGAGCCGTGATTGTGTGCCTTGCATATACCCCCGTCCGGTCCACCCACCTGAGCCAAATGCGATCTTGGCTTGGGTGATGTGGTAGCCCGCGCCCAAAGGATCATTTGATGGGTCCAGAAAGGTATCAATGCGCCGATATTGGTAGTCTTTGAGCAACTGCCATGACGCGCCCCGGCCTTCAAAAATTGCGACAATAAGCCCAACGCCCGCCGCGATGACCGTCGCAAAGTAAGCCCAGTGCACGCCTGCAAAAAACATGATTGCAGCCCCCCCAAGCAAGAGCAAGAGCGACGTGCCCAAGTCAGGCTGGCTCAAAACCAGATAAGTCGGCGCAAGAATGATCAAGACGGGCAAGGCCACCCCCAGAGGCCGTGATGTTAGCTTGCGTGGCAACCAGTCATAATAGGCAGCCAGAAGCATAACCAAAGTGATTTTCATCAGCTCTGAAGGCTGCAAATCCATAAACCCAAGATCAAGCCAACGCTGCGATCCGTTACGCTCAACCCCGATGAGATCAACAGCAAAAAGTAGTAAAATGGAAATACAATAGCCAAGCACAGCCATGTTGCGCCAAAACCAGATTGGCACCATTGCGATGATGACCATCATCACCATCCCAAGGGTAAAGCGCTGGACTTGGGGTTTCATCCAAGGTTCTGTCGATCCTCCTGCAACTGAGTAGAGCATCAAAAACCCAGCACATGCGACAGCCGTGAGCAGCATCACAACAGGCCAGTTGAGATACATCAACTTACGAAACCCTGTCGGCACGTATTTGGTGTTATGGGCGAGATAGCTCATGGGTTAATTTGTGTCCTCAGATGCAGGATCATAATTGCCCGAGGCGATCATCGTGTCGATCCGCCGTTGTTGCGCGGCAATGCGGTTTTGCACCTCAGGTGGGTACGCGCTCAGGGGCGGGTTCCCATCATAAAGCGCTTGGAGGGTAATATCGCGGCCAATTGGCGCCGCAGCTTTGGATCCGCCGCCACCATGTTCGACAATGACGGCCACGGCAAACTGGGGATTTTCGACAGGCGCGAAATTCACAAATAATGCGTGGTCGCGGCGTTCCCAAGGCAGGTCCTCGTTGCGTGTAACCCCGTTTGCGCGTTCTTCCGCGGTAATCCGGCGCACCTGCGAGGTGCCCGTTTTGCCAGCCATCTGTCTATCACGATTGGTAATGCGCGCACGATACGCTGTGCCCCGTGAGGTGTTAATCACATCGGACATCGCCTGCCGGATACGGCGCAAGGCGTTTTCATTCAGACCCAGCGGTTCACCGATACCGCTGGGTTGCGCGACACCGTTAACGGCCCGCACGAGGCGTGGGTTCACCTCGCGCCCTGTGGCTATAGATGCTGTCATCACAGCAAGCTGTAGCGGTGAGGAGAGCACATAGCCCTGCCCAATAGAGGCGTTGACCGTGTCACCAATCCGCCAGTCTTCGCCGCGCACTTCTGTTTTCCAGGCTTTATCTGGGGCAAGACCCGACGCCACCGCAGATAATGGCACGCCATGCCTGATCCCAAGGCCAAGTTTGCGCGCCATTGCAGATATCTTATCAATCCCGACACGTTGGCAAATCTCGTAATAATAACAATCGCATGATTGCCTAAGGCTTTCATGAAGGTTCATATTGCCATGCCCCCCGCGTTTCCAGCAATGAAAGCGGGTGCCAAAAAGCTCAGTATACCCAGTGCAACGGACCGTTTCATCTGGGGTCAGCACACCGTCTTCGAGTGCGGCAAGCGCTGTGACCATTTTAAAGGTTGATCCGGGCGGATAGGTGCCTTGAACCGCTTTTGCGGCAAGTGGGCGGAATTTATTCTCGTTTAATCCCGTCCAGTCCGCAATAGAGATCCCCCGCACAAAGAGGTTCGGGTCAAATGTCGGCGCAGAGGCAATGGCGCGCAAATCCCCGTTTTCGAGGTCAATCACAACTGCCGACGCGCTTTCGCCGCTTAATCTCGCTTGCACATAGCTTTGCAATCGGCTGTCGATTGTCAGCTGAACATCGGCGCCTTTTTCGCCTTCTTGACGGCCAAGCTCGCGCATGACGCGGCCGATTGCGTTCACTTCGATACGCCTTGTGCCCGCTTTGCCGCGCAACAACCGTTCGAGCTTGTTTTCTGCGCCAGTTTTGCCGATCTGGAATTTTGGGATTTGCAACAACGGATCCTGGTCGTCGATCCGCGAGAGATCATAATCGCTAACCGGGCCGACATAACCCACAACATGCGCCATATGTGCGCCCTGCGGATAAACGCGGCTTAGGCCAAGCTCAGCCGTGATGCCGGGCAGGGCAGGTGCGTTGACATTGATGGTGGCCAGATCGTCCCAGCTGAGATGATCTGTGATTGTCACGGGCACAAAAGGTGAGTGGCGGAAAATCTCTTTTCTGGCTTTGGCCAGTGTTTCAGGGGATAAATAAATCAGCCGGGCCAAACGGGCTAAAATCTCATCCACATCGCCAGCATCTTCGCGCACCATAGTGACGCGGTAGTTTTGTTCGTTTTCTGCCAGACTGCCGCCGCTTCGATCAAAGATCAGTCCCCGTGCAGGGGGGATCAATCGAATATTGACCCGGTTTTCTTCGGCCAAAAGCCGAAACTCATCTGCTTGTTTCACTTGCATAGATTGCATGCGGTAACCAAGCGCACCAACAATGCCCAGTTGCACTGAACCCAGTAGCATCGCACGTCGCGTCATCTTGCGCGTATGGATTGGGTTGTCTTGATCAGCGCGGCTCATAAGCGGTGCCCATAGTTATCTGTTTGCCCCAGCGAAGGACGTGACACGCCGAATATAAAATGCGCAATCAAAACGACCAATGGGTAGATTGCAATTGTCACTAATAATTGTAATAGCAGCGGCCCCAATGACGGGATTTCAAGCACTACAAGCCCAAGAATAAGATGGTTCGCAATGGTGATGGCCACAATACCAAAGGCCACCATCCCCCATTCTAACGCAAAAGGGATATCGCGGATTTTGGGCGCGCGTACTCTTAAAAACTCGGTCAATATGATCACCAATGCGGTCCAAAGACCGGGGGGGCGGAAAAAAATCAGATCGCCTAAGAAATAAACACCAAGAACCATCCAAACGGGTAGGTAATCTGGCCGTCTGGATACCCAGGCGGCTGTGCAAATTAATAAAATATCTGGCCCGGGCCAGCCAATGGGTGTCGTGTTCAATGGCAAGAGCTGTATAAAAAAGACCCCGAATGCGATCGCTAAAAACGTCATGCGCCCGATGAGGATTTGCGCTGTGGGGTTCTCAGCCATCGGCCTCATCCGCATTTTCGTCTTCTGGTACGGGCGGCGTTGGGGATGTCCCCTCGGGGATAAGTAAACCGCCTGTGTCTGTGATGACCTCATGTGGTTTCGCGCGCAGTACTCTGAGAAACTCGAGCCGCTCGTAATCCGCAGATAACCGCACCCGCAAACGGCGATCGCTGCCGAGCGCCACCTGACCAATCTGAAGATCAGACGGGAAAATGCGCCCATCGCCCGATGTCACCACACGGTCACCGGGGCGTACCAGGTCTGGGTTTTCCAAGAACTCAATTGGGGGATTAAGCGTGTTATCCCCAGCCAAGATCGCCTGCTGCCCTGAGGGTTGGATCGTGATCGGGATCCGGCTCGATGTATCAGTGAGCAAAATAACGCGCGATGTTTCTTGCCCAACACCTGAGATGCGCCCAACTAGACCAATACCATCCATGGTTGGCCATCCGTCGATAATCCCATCGCGCGCGCCCACATTGAGCAACACAGATTGCCGAAATGGCGAGCCGCTATCAGTGAGAACAACGCCCGTGATATACGTCAGCTCGGGGTCAATGCGCACGTTATTAAGACCTAAGAGCTTTGCATTTTCTTGTTCAAGCTGGATCGCGACCTCTTTCCACGCCTTCATCTGCTGAAGCTCGCGCCGCAAATCAGCGTTCTGCGCCGAGAGTTGTTGGTAAGATTGAAAATCGCTCACAAGGTTGATCACCCCGGTCACAGGGGCCATGGCCCAATCAAACGAGGGGACAACACGGTCAACAACAGCGCTGCGAAACCGCTCAACGCGCGGGTTATCAATCCGCCAGAATACAAAGGTGGTCAAAAGCAATAGAACAATGATCCCAACCAGTAACCTGCGCAGGGGGCCAAAGTAGTCTTCTGATCGTGTTTCGCGTGCCAAGGGTGATGTAGTCCCGTTGGTGTGTTTAGCTGTCGTAGTCGATCACGTGGCGCAGTTGCTTTTCGTATTCAAGCGCGCGCCCTGTGCCCAGAGCCACGCAATTGAGCGATTCGTCGGCGACAGAAATCGCGAGCCCTGTTTGCTCGCGCAGCGCAAGATCAAGCTGGCCGAGCAATGCACCACCCCCTGTGAGCATCACGCCCCTGTCGACGATATCTGCGGCAAGATCTGGTGGTGTCGCCTCAAGTGCGGTCATCACAGCCTCGCAGATTTGCTGAACAGGTTCGGCCAGCGCTTCAGCGACTTGGGCTTGTGTGATATCGGTTTCTTTTGGCACACCATTAAGCAGATCGCGCCCACGGATCTGCATAGATGTTCCGCGCCCGTCATCGGGCATACGCGCCGTGCCGATGGATGTTTTGATGCGCTCGGCGGTGGATTCACCAATGAGAAGGTTATGCTGGCGCCGCAGATAGTTGATGATCGCCTCATCCATCCGGTCACCACCGACGCGCACAGAGCGCGCGTAAACGATGTCACCTAATGATAAAACAGCAACCTCGGTCGTTCCGCCGCCGATATCAACAACCATATTACCTGTTGGGTCCGTGATCGGCATGCCAGCGCCAATGGCCGCTGCAATCGGCTCTGCGATCAGGCCGGCGCGGCGCGCACCAGCCGAGAGCACAGATTGTCTAATCGCGCGTTTTTCGACCGGGGTTGCCCCATGTGGTACGCAAACGATGATCTTTGGCTTTGAAAAGGTTGAGCGTTTTGCGACCTTGCGAATGAAGTGTTTGATCATTTCTTCGGCTGTGTCGAAATCCGCAATCACACCGTCTCGCATTGGGCGGATCGCCTCAATGCTGCCGGGGGTGCGGCCCAACATCAGCTTTGCATCCTCACCAACGGCAAGAACCTTTTTCTGACCCTCTTTGACATGATAGGCGACCACGGAAGGCTCTGATAGGATCACGCCTTTGCCTTTGACATAGACCAATGTGTTGGCGGTGCCGAGGTCAATCGCCATGTCAGACGAAAACAAACTTCCCCAAATGGCCATGGTGCGGATACCTTTTCTCTTAAAACATAAGGCCCCGGAGACGACTCGCATTGATGCGTAGGGCAGGGTTCTTATAATGTGCGTCTATAGGGGATTAAAACCCTTGATAACACCCATATCAGCGCATTTTGGCTTGTAATACAAAACATACCTTAGCGGGGCATGTTCTGCGGGTGACCCGGGTTGCAAATATCACATTTGCAACCCTACGTCTTTTGGCGTCATGTTGCGTCTTTGTAGCTGACACCTTTGGTATCATAACCAGGCTCTGAGTGTTCACGTCGCACCATAAGCCTGTTGAGCGCATTGATGTATGCTTTTGCGCTCGCCACGACGGTATCGGTGTCCGCCGATTGCCCGGTGGTGATCCGGCCGTCCTCTTCCATGCGCACACTCACGGTGGCCTGCGCATCGGTGCCCTCGGTCACGGCGCTCACCTGATAAAGCTGCAACCGTGCCCCATGCGCGAACAATGCTTTGACCGCATTGAATGTCGCATCAACCGGGCCGTCGCCCGTGGCGGTGGTGCTTTGCGCTGTGCCATCAATCTCAAGCGTCATATCTGCGGTTTGTGGCCCATCTGTGCCGCAGGTCACACGCAATGAGACAAGCTTTAGCTTATCCTCTGCCCCGGCATTCTGGTGCACGAGCGCAAGGATATCATCGTCAAACACTTCTTTTTTACGATCAGCGAGGTCTTTGAACCTGACGAACAGCTCCTTGAGCTGGTTATCAGCCAGGTCCAAACCCAGCTCTTCAAGCTTTGCGCGCAAGGCCGCGCGGCCCGAATGCTTGCCCAAAGGTAATGATGTACCCGCAAGGCCCACATCTTCTGGGCGCATGATCTCAAAAGTTTCTTTGTTTTTGAGCATGCCATCCTGATGGATGCCGCTTTCATGGGCAAAGGCATTTTTGCCAACAATCGCCTTATTAAACTGCACGGCGAAGCCTGAAACCGTCGCGACGCGGCGCGAGATATTCATGATCTTTGTGGTGTCGATCTTGGTGGTATAGGGCATAATATCGCCGCGCACCTTGAGCGCCATCACGACCTCTTCGAGCGCGGTATTGCCTGCGCGCTCGCCTAAGCCGTTGATTGTACATTCAATTTGGCGCGCGCCGCCTTCAACCGCGGCAAGGCTGTTTGCCGTGGCCATGCCCAGATCATTGTGACAATGGGTGGCAAAGATCACTTCATCCGCGCCGGGCACTGTCGCGATGAGCCTACGAATAAGATCAGCCGATTCAATTGGGGCGGTGTAGCCCACCGTGTCGGGGATGTTGATGGTGCTTGCACCCGCCTTGATCGCGATCTCGACAACCCGGCAAAGATAATCCCACTCGGTGCGCGTGGCATCCATTGGCGACCACTGCACATTGTCACATAGGTTGCGCGCATGGGTGACAGTGTCATGGATGCGTTCGGCCATTTCATCCATGGTCAGGTTTGGGATGGCGCGGTGCAGCTCGGATGTACCGATAAAGGTATGGATGCGCGGGGATTTCGCGTGCTGGACGGCCTCCCAACAGCGGTCAATGTCTTTGTAATTGGCGCGGGCAAGGCCACAGATCGTGGCGTTTTCCGCGCGCTTTGCAATGTCGCTGACCGCATTAAAATCACCCTCAGAGGCGATGGGAAATCCGGCTTCGATGATATCAACACCCATCTCATCAAGAAGCTCTGCAATTTCCAGCTTTTCGCTGTGGGTCATCGTCGCACCCGGAGATTGCTCACCGTCGCGCAGAGTGGTGTCAAAGATCAACACGTTATTATTTGTCATTGGAATGGTCCTTTGGTCCTTAGCATGTTTTGGCGCGTTTCACCCTCTGAGCGGTCGCGCCGGATGGGCACGCTCAGAGGCTGCTAAGGAGACGTAGATCGCCTAATAGGCCCCGTCCGGCGGGTTCAAATATGCTATGTGCGATCATCATCATGGACATGGAGTATAGAGAGGTTTTGCACGATGAAAAGTGTGTTTTTCGCGCAGGTGTGTGTTTCTCATGCGGTGTAATGATGTTTGCTGGTTTGTTTGGCAAAGCGGCCTATAGTAAATGGAATGGAACGCGCGTTGATCATGGGCGATACTGGCGGCATCGGTGCGGCCGTTGCGGCCGCGCTGCGGGCGCAAAATGTGCAGGTCACCGGATTATCGCGTAAAACGGGATTTGATATCACCAATCCGGCCAAAATTGACGCGGTGCTACAGGCGTTGACAGGCCCGTTTGATATGATTTTCATTGCAACAGGCGTATTGGCGCCCTCGGGCACAGGGCCTGAAAAATCGCTTGTGGCGGTAAATGCAAGGAACATGGCCGAGGTTTTCGCGGTAAATACGATTGGCCCGGCGCTGATTTTGCGGCATGCGGCGCGGCTTCTTTCGAAAGATAGGCCAAGCGTGATTGGTGTGCTATCCGCGCGTGTTGGATCAATTGGCGATAATCAAATGGGCGGGTGGTATAGCTACCGCGCGTCAAAGGCTGCGCTCAATCAAATTGTGCGCAGCGCTGCGATTGAATTGGGCAGATCGCACCGCCAAGCCGTCTGTGTGGCGTTGCACCCTGGCACTGTAGAGACCGAGTTTACATCTGATTACGCCGGGCGGCATGCGATGGCGGCACCTGAGGTCGCAGCAAAGCAGCTTTTGTCTGTCTGCGCACAGCTCACGCCACGCGAAACGGGCGGGTTTTTTGATTATAACTTTGATAGGGTGCCATGGTGAGCAACACCGCGTCTTGATACTGCACGCCTATGCGGCGTTATCGGCAAGGAAAACTTGGTTTCGCCCAGCGGTTTTTGCCGCATAGAGCGCCTCATCCGCGCGATTGCGGATCGTATCCTCAGCGCCCTCAAGTTGCGCGTTATTCCCACCAACGGCGACACCGATTGAGAGCGTCACAGGCAGCCTTGGCTTGCCTTTTGCGATGGTAAAGGGTTCGCCATTGACCAAACGGCGCAACCGATCAGCGGCAAATTCTGCCTGTTCGGCATTTGTATTTGGCATGGCGATCAAAAATTCCTCGCCTCCGACGCGGGCAATCAGGTCAAAGGCGCGCAAATTATCGCGTAACCGTTCGGAGATCTGACACAACACGGCATCGCCAGCGGCGTGGCCATAGGTATCGTTCACCGATTTAAAGTGATCGATATCAAGCATCATAACCGCAAAATCCTGCCCAAGCTTATGGGCTTGCTGTTCCATCC
>CAKMZE010000021.1:4965-20010 GCA_929200295.1 uncultured Alphaproteobacteria bacterium | reverse complement strand
AGATGTGGGTCGGCATAACGGCGGTTATAAAGCCCTGTTAATGGGTCGGTAATGGCCGCGTGCAGCCCGTTGCGCACCGTCGCGCGCAGCTTATCCTGTTGTTGTTTGCGTTTGATGAGAACATTTGCGCGCAATGCCAGCTCTGCCGGGGCGACGTGATCGAACACCACGTCATCGGCCCCTAGATCAAGCGCCATCGCAGCAATCTCGGGGATATCGCGGGGCACAACGACAAGCTGCATTGAAAGCCGCGCTGCGGCATGGGCTTTGAGATCAGAGATTAGCCGGAACAACGCACGCCCTTTATCCTGCATATCGCTGCCATCAATCACAAAGAGATCGGGTTTAATTTCGATCCCGTCGGGCGAAAGCACCTGTTCGGTCGTCAGCATATGCATACGCTCATCAAACGCGGTGTTTAGCTTTTCAAATAGCTTATTTTGCCGCTCAAGCTGCGACATGATTGCGGCGACCGTGGCGGCTGGGGTAAATGGCGTGCCTTTTTCCTCAAATCCCAAGGCGCGGCTGGTGCCATCGCGCAACCACAGCTCTGCATTTGCGTGACGCATGCGTAACAGGCTTCTGATGCGCGCCAATAGCAATGTATCATCTGTCGGGCGGGGGATCACCTCATCCACGCCGGCATCAAGTGCGGCAAAGCGCGCGCGACATGTATCCGCGACACCCAAAGCGATAATTGAGATATCGGCTGTTTCTGGGTCCGCTTTGAGATCACGGCAAAACGCATGTCTGTCCTCAGTGGGATCATTGAGATTGATCAGCACAAGATCGGGGCGTGTGTGTGTAATGCATGCCTCGGCCTCGCGCCGATCGGCACAGGTTTCAACGGCATATTGTGCCGCATGCATTTTCACCTTGAGTACGATGCGATTTGTCGCCACCGTATCGATAATCAGTATTCTGCCTGACATGGTATCACCTTTTCTGTGGTTTCCCCACGGTTGTGTCGCTAGCTTGCAGATTAAAGGTTAAAAAACCCTTTCAAAGCGCTTGAGGTGTGAACATGTCGCCAGAATATGCAGAAACGATTGCTTTACAGGTGCTTGCGTGGTTGATTGGCAACGACGATTTGCGTGATGTTTTTCTTGGATCTACCGGAAGCAGTGCGGATGACCTGCGCGAACAGGCATCAGAGTCTGCGTTTCAAGCGTCTGTGTTAGGCTTTTTGACGATGGATGACGCTTGGGTGATCGCGTTTTGCGACAGTGCTGATCTTGCATATGACGTGCCCCTGCGGGCGCAATATGCGCTGCCCGGGGCGGAGGCTGTGCATTGGACATAAACGGCTTGATATTTGACAAGGACGGGACCCTATTTGATTTTGAGGCCACATGGGGCGCTTGGACATGTCAAATGATCAAATCGGAGTGCGGGGGCGACACAAACGCCATGCATGCGCTGGCCTCGGCTTTGGGATATGATCTCTCATCACGCCAGTTCCACCCCACAAGTATCGTGATCGCGGCAACCGTCGAAGAGATTGCACAGGTGATGCTGCCCTTTGTGGCCGAAACTGAACTATCAATGCTCATTTATCGTATGAATACGGCTGCAAGCGCTGCGCCGCAGGTAGAGGTCACGCCGCTTACGCCCCTATTCCAGACACTCAAATCCCGTGGTTTGAAAATCGGCCTTGCGACAAATGATGCAGAAGCACCGGCACGGGCGCACTTAGGCCAGGCGGATGTGGCGTCATATTTTGATTTCATTGTCGGCAGCGATAGTGGGTTTGGCGGCAAGCCTGCGCCGGGACAATTGCATGGCTTTTGTGCGCAAACGGGTGTTGCCCCTGAGACATGCGCCATGATCGGCGACAGCCTGCATGATTTGCAGGCGGGGCGTGCGGCAGGCATGATTTGTCTTGGCGTCTTAACGGGGCCGGCATCGCGTGCTGATTTAGAGCCCTTTGCAGATGCAGTGCTGACGTCTATCTCAGAGCTTCCGAAATGGCTTGATCAGCAGTGATGTTCTAAAATCGACATTTTCCGTCGCGAAAACATGACACATTCAGGCTGTTGACTGGCATCATTGTTGGAAAATGAGCATGAAGTGAGAGTGTCATGACGGATAAACCTTCTCGTCGTAGTCGTGGTGGTGGTCGCGCAGGCAATGCGGCACGACGTGGGCAAGCAACGATTGAACAGATGCCATGGCGGCTGCCTGTCAACAGGGATAAGCCAACCGAACCGCTAGATGCGGCGGGGGTGGACGCCATTCACCAAGGTGCTATGCGTATTCTCGAAGACATCGGGATTGAGTTTCTCAATGAAGAAGCGCTTGCACTTTTCAAACAAGCAGGCTGCACCGTTTCAGGCACCAATGTGCGCATGGGGCGCGATTGGGTGATGGAGATGCTGGGTAAAGCGCCTAGCCAATTTACCCTTACCCCGCGTAATGAGGCACGCGAAATTATCGTTGGCGGCAATCATATCCTGTTTGGAAATGTATCATCGCCGCCGAATTATTACGACCTAGAGATCGGTAAAAAGGTCTCTGGCACCCGGGCGCAATGCGCGGATTTGCTGCGTCTGACGCAGTATTTTAATTGTATCCATTTTGCTGGCGGCTATCCGGTTGAGCCTGTGGATATCCATGCCTCTGTGCGTCATTTGGATGTGGTTTATGATAAGCTCACACTGACTGATAAGGTCTCGCATGCTTATTCGCTGGGGCGTGAGCGCGTCGAAGACGTGATGGAAATGGTGAAGATCGCAGGCGGGCTGAGCGAAGAAGAATTTCAGGCCAAGCCGCGGATGTACACCAATATCAATTCGACGTCTCCGCTGAAACATGATGTGCCGATGATTGATGGATGCTTGCGCTGCGTCAGGCGCGGGCAGGCGGTGGTGGTGACACCCTTTACGCTCGCTGGTGCGATGGCGCCTGTGACCATGTCGGGTGCGGTGACATTGTCGATTGCCGAGGCGCTTTCGGCAATTGCACTATTTCAATATGTGGCGCCGGGGGCGGCTTGTGTTGTTGGCACCTTCACCAGCAATGTTGACATGAAATCAGGCGCGCCTGCATTTGGCACGCCAGAATACATGCGCGCCACACAAATGACCGGGCAAATGGCACGGTTCTATGGGTTACCAATGCGGTCTTCGGGTGTGTGCGCTGCCAATGTGCCGGATGGTCAGGCCATGTGGGAGACATCCAATTCGCTTTGGGCCTCGGTTCAATCGGGTACGAATGTTGTCTATCACGCTGCGGGCTGGCTCGAAGGCGGGTTGATTGCAAGCCCCGAGAAATTCGTGATGGATTGCGAAGTGCTGCAAATGATCCAACGCTATATGGAGCCAGAGGTCGTGGGAACGGGCCCTGATGATATTGCGATTGAGGCGATCAAAGAAGTCGGCCCAAATGGCCACTTCTTTGGTATTGAGCACACGCAAGACCGCTATGAAAAAGCGTTCTACCAACCCTTTGCATCAGATTGGCGCAATTTTGAAGCTTGGGAGGCCGCAGGTGCGGAATGGACCGCGGAACGCGCGCACCGTATTTTCAAAGACATCATTCACAACTTTGAAGCCCCTGCGATGGATGAGGCGATCAAAGAAGAGCTGGGTGCCTTTGTCGCGCGCCGCAAGGCCGAAGGTGGTGCCCCCACAGATTTTTAATCGCGGGGGGCGCCGATCCACATTACTAGGGCTTTAGGCAGTCTACAAACGCGTCTGCGAGACTGCTGACAAGAGCGATGTAGCCATTTTCAGGGTCAATCTCAGCCGCACCAAAGGGATCTAATTGTGCTGTGCGCAGGTCAGATCCCTCGGACACAAGTGCGATCCAGGATGGATCAAGTGCGGCGGCTCCAAACACGCAGACGCTGGTCAGCGTTTGGATGTCTTCGCGCAGTTCTGCGATATGGCGCGGCGTCGGCTCATGCGTATGGCCTTCTGTGATAAATCCGATTGTGGTCAAGCCAAAGCGGTTTT
The DNA here is from genome assembly GCA_929200295.1 of uncultured Alphaproteobacteria bacterium. Lineage (GTDB taxonomy): Bacteria > Pseudomonadota > Alphaproteobacteria > Rhodobacterales > Rhodobacteraceae > Yoonia. Next base: position 16,054 of record CAKMZE010000021.1, on the reverse strand, counting down.
CGAAATACTGGTAGCCATCATGGGGCAGGACAAACGGTGTTTGCGCATAGGGTGCCAATTCCGCACTGATCGCTGTTGTGAGCTCATTCAATTCAGCTGTAAGTTCTGCAACATTGGCTTGGTAGGTTTGTGCGTTCTTTGGGTCTTTTGCAGATAATGCGTTGGCTATCTCTTGTGCCCATACGCGCGCCACATATGGGTCTACCCAGCCGTGCGGATCAAGGCCATGCGCATCGTGCTCACCCTCGTGATCGTCGTGTTCATCCTCGTGCTCATCATGTTCGCCACCGTGATCGTCGTGTTCATCATGCTCGTCGTGATCGTCCTCATGCTCACTATGATCATCTTCATGCTCGTCGTGATCCTCATGCGCGTCAGGTTCCCGATACTGAAGAACGCCCCAATCAGCGGTGTCTTGTAGCGTGAGAATGTGAGCGTCTTGTGACAAGGCGTCCAACGGCTCTTGGAGCCAAGGTGTCAGCTCTGGCCCAACCCAAATCACCAGATGTGCATCTTGTAGAGCGGTTGCGTCGCTTACACTGAGCGTGTGGTGATGCGGATCCGCATTCGGAGGCAAGAGCACCATTGGCAGTTCCACGTCAGCCATGACCCGTGCTGCAATTTGTGCGATTGGCAGAATATCCGTCACAACGCGGGGCTGTTCGCCCATGATATCCGCAGTTGCTTGTGAGGCGCTCAACATGCCGAGTGACGTAAAAATTAATGCATGACGCAGCATAGGGTTTTCCTTGTAAGTTCGTGTTCATGGCGATATATTTGATATGTTATAACATAACAAGTCATAAAATGCAGAAGAGCACCAAAGGTTTTGAACCGCATGATCACAAGCTGTGTGTCAGCAGCGCATTGACGTCAGCCGAGGCGCTGTGCCTTGAGCGGTGTGTGCAGTTTACGCCTGTGCGCAGGCGCGTCTTAGAAATCTTGCTCGAGGCGCATGCAGCCTTGGGGGCCTATGATGTGCTGGCACGGCTTAATGCAGATGGATATGGCGCAAAGCCCCCCATTGCCTACCGCGCGCTTAGTTTTCTGGTTGAACATGGGTTCGCCCATCGGATCGAGCGTCTCAACGCGTTTATCGCCTGCGCGCATCCTGGGCTGCAACATGATCCGATGTTTATGATCTGTCGCAGCTGTGGAAACGTGGCCGAGACGGAAACGGGCAAGACGCTTTTGGATGCCTCTGCGGATGCGGCAGGGTTTTCGATTGAGCAAACAGTGATTGAAGCCGAAGGGTTATGTCCTTTATGCCAAACACATGATCAGCATGGGGCGCAACGCGGATAATACACATGACACTATTGAGCGCACAGAATCTGACGGTGCATCTTGGGCAGGTGCCTGTCTTAGAAAATGTCAGTCTTCATCTTTCAGAAGGTGAGATCGTGACGATTGTCGGGCCCAATGGCTCGGGCAAATCGACATTGCTGCGCACGCTTATTGGGGCGCTTGTGCCAGAAAAAGGCCGTGTCACGCGCGTTCCGGGGCTGCGGATTGGATATGTGCCGCAAAGACTGCATATCGATGCGTCTTTGCCGATCACAGTGCGGCGGTTTCTGGACCTGACGCACCGCGTATCAGATGCGGATGCGCAAGATGCGTTGCAGGCGGCGGGGCTTGGCAGTTTGGATAAACAGCAGATGGCCACCCTCTCTGGTGGGCAGTTTCAGCGCGTTCTTTTGGCGCGCGCGCTTTTGGAAAAACCGCATGTGCTGATGTTGGATGAGCCGACCCAAGGGTTAGATCAACCGGGGTCCGCCAGCTTTTATCGCCAGATCGAAGCGGTGAGACAAGACATCGGTTGCGCGATATTGATGGTCAGCCATGAACTGCATGTGGTGATGAGCGCGTCCGACCGGGTGATATGCCTCAACGGGCATATCTGCTGCGAAGGCACGCCTGATGTGGTGAGTGCGGCACCTGCCTACCGCGAATTATTTGGCACAGGCACTGGGGGCGCATTGGCGCTTTATCGCCACGATCATGACCATGCGCATGATCACGACCACACGCATGAAGGATAAGATGAATGCTCGATGATTTCTTGGTGCGGGCCGCATTGGCCAGTGTGGGCACGGCTGTTGGGGCAGGGGCTTTGGGCTGTTTTGTGGTGTGGCGCCGCATGGCCTATTTCGGCGATGCTATGGCCCATGCCGCGATTTTGGGTGTGGCGATTTCGCTTGGGTTTAGTCTGTCGATCTATATTGGGGTGAGCGTCATTGCTGTGGCTGTGGCGTTGCTCTTTTTGGGGTTAACCGGGCGCGGGCATTCGGCGGACGCAACATTGGGCGTCATCGCGCATGGGGGTCTTGCGCTGGGTATCGTGGCGGTTGCGATGATGCCGGGGCAACGTTTGAGCCTTGAAAGCTATCTCTTTGGCAGTGTGTTAACGGTGTCGCCAACGGATGTGATGGTGATCTGGGCCGGGGCCGCGGGGATCGTCACCGTGCTTTGGTATCGGTGGGCTGCGTTATTAATGACAACGCTCAGCCCGGATCTGGCCCATGCTTCGGGCTTTCATCCGCGTCGAGAAGAGCTGGTTTTGACGCTCCTTCTTGCCCTTGTTGTGGCGGTTGCGATCAAGGTTGTGGGGGCTTTGCTGATCACAGCCTTGCTGATTGTTCCGGCGTCAGCTGCGCGCATGCTGGTGCGCACGCCCGAGGCAATGGCGGTAGTATCTGTCGTCATCGGATGCGTTGCAGCACTTGTAGGGCTGCGGATGGCGATGACCTTTGACACGCCTGTTGGGCCAACGATGGTTTGTGTGGCGGTTGGGTGTTTTGCTTGTATTACGCTTCTGCGCGGGATGCGACGGGCTTAAACATCCATCCACAGGGTCACAGGCCCGTCGTTGATCAGGCTCACAGCCATATCCGCGCCAAACTGCCCCGTGGCAACCGGAATATCGAGATCGCGCATGTCGCTGATAAATCGTTCATAAAGCGCCTCACCCTCGGCTGGTGGGGCGGCTGCGGAAAAGCCGGGGCGATTGCCACGGGATGTATCGCCCGCCAAAGTGAACTGACTGACAATCAGCGCGCTGCCTTGTGTATCCACAAGCGAGCGGTTCATCTTGCCATCCTCATCCTTGAAAATGCGCAGTTTACTGATCTTGCGTGCAAGCGTTTGGGATTGCGCGGACGTATCCCCCTGCATCGCACAGACAAGGATCAGTAGACCCGGCCCAATCGCGCCGATCGTTTCACCGGCAACATCGACTTGGGCCTGTGTCACACGTTGAATTAAGGCTCTCACAGCTCGTGCGCCCAAGGCGGGTTGGCGCCTGCGCGGCTTACGGTAATGGCGGCGGCTTTCACACCCAAGGCAAGTGCATCGCGCAGAACATCATCCGAGAGATTATCCAAAGCAGATTTTGTCAGGCTATCCCCAGCCCTAAGCCCAGCAAGAAGCCCACCGTTAAAGGTGTCACCAGCCCCCACAGTATCGACGACTTCAACAGCGTTTGCTGCAACGAACACAGATCCAGATTGCGTGTATCCAGTGACACCTTTTGCGCCTTCTGTGACACAGATCAGCTTTGCCCCTGCTGTGATCAGGTCTTGGGCGTGCTGTCCCATATCGCCCGGCCCTAAGAGCCATTCCATGTCCTCATCAGACAGTTTGACGATATCTGCGCGGTGCATCATGGCTGTGATGCGGTCGCGATAGGCCGCCTCATCGGTGATAAATGAAGGACGAATATTCGGGTCGATCATTGTCACGGCATGACCCGCAACAGATGCCTGCAACGCCTCATAGCATTGCGCGCAAGGGGCCACGGCAAGTGAGATGCCCCCAAAGAAATAGGCATCAGCTGTGGTATCTGGTTGGCTATCCAGCATACGCCCAGCTGTATTTTCGTCATAAAATGCATAGCTGGCTTGGCCATCGACAAGCTTAACAAAGGCCAGCGTCGTGGGCCTGTCAGAGCGCGCCGCTGGGCTTGCATCAACCTTGGACGCGGCGAGCGTGTCCATCAGGATTTCACCAAAAAGATCCGTTGAAATGCCCGAGAAAAACTGTGTCGGCACATCAAGCCGCCCAAGCGTGATGGCTGTATTAAACACCGCACCACCTGCATGGGGGGCAAATGCGGTCTCACCCTCAGCGGTTTGTCGCGGCAACATATCGATTAGGGCTTCGCCCGCACATAAGATCATAGTTCTCTCACCAATTAGCCGTTGTTTGCTGCGAAATAGCCTATTGCGCCCGCAAGACACAAACCGATAATCACCGCGAAAGTGATTTTCCATACTGAATAGGGGCGTTCACCCTGAACCTTACCTGAGCGACCGTTGACCACAAAGCGGTAGCTTTTTCCGTGGTATTTATAGGCAGCCAGCCAAACGGGCAGTAGGATGTGTTTAAAGGTGACATCGCGAATATCCGTATCAACATGGCTGACCCTTTGATCATCGCCGCCAATGTCATATTTTACATCGCGCAGGATCATGCGGTCCATATAGGCGCGGGCTTCGGTGTAGCCATCGGAGAGCTCAACACGATAGCCTTCGGCGCGAAACCCCGCGAGATAATCGGTTTTATAAGGTTCAAGCTCGGATAGATCCCAAGGCGCGAGCGCATCAGTGTAGCGTTTTGGCAGGCTCTTGGATGCTAATATGAGAACATCATCAAAGAACCGTGCAACGCGCCCTGATGTCGCACGCCAGCGCGTTTTGCGCACGCGCATCTTGTGCGGCTTACCATCGCGCATCACGGTCTTTGTGACGTAATAATGCGTCCCGCGTGACCCTGAATAGGTGCTTTTCGTGTCGGCATCAAAGGTCCAAAACGGGACATAAATCCCGTTCATTTTCCGACCCTTACGGGCATAAGCGCTCAGCCCATTTGGCGCGAACCACAGCGTGCCTAACCACGCGGTGAGCGCATCATGGGCGAGGTTTTCCTCTATCGCAAAGGGCAATAAGCCGCGCGGTTTGATATGGCGGTGGGTTCCTGTGCCGGTGACAACAGGCGTTGCACAAAATGGACATTCTGCCGCGTGAAGATCATCGTCAAAGGCTGTTGAGGCGCCGCAGTTTTCACAGGTGATAACCTGTGTTTCTTCCATTTCGCTTTGCGACAGGCCGTTTTGGATTGCCTGCTCAAAATCCAGCTCTGCGATGCCCCCGCGTGGTGCTGCATTGCTGATGTCTTCTGCATGCCCGCAATGATCACACTTTAGCTGCCGCGTATCAGGGGCAAACCGCAGGTCCGAGCCACAGGTATCGCAGGGGAACCGCGCTATATCGCCCTCAGCGGGCTCAGGTGGAGGCGGCGCGGTGCGGGTCATAGATAGCGATGAAGCCTTTTGGGCAGAATGATCCGTAGTGCATTATCCTTAAGCCCAAAGTGGCGCCAGAGATGAAAAATCACGTGGATCAGGATGGCAATGAGCATGATTTTGAAAGACACATCATGCACTTCGCTCAGGAAATCATGGAGCGTATCAGTGCCCCAGCCGCCCGAGATGGGCAGCACGCCAAAGGCTTTGACCACATAAGGTGCTGCAAATCCAGCGAGCGCGCCCGTGGCTGTCACAGCGATCAAGCCAACATGCAATGCCTTATGGCCTAAGGGGTGAAATGTCTTTGCCAATGTAGGCAATTTCGGCCCGGGTCTGCCAGCCAAGCCTTTGCGCACAACAGCCAATGTCCAAAGCACGGTCACAAAGGCAAGAAGCACCCCAACACCCGCATGGGTGGCCAAGGCCAAAGCGCCAAGGTTTTCGACATCCTCTGGCTCAACAAAAAAGAAATAGGCGATCAAAAAGAAGCTGGCCCAATGCAGCCATTTCAAAACAGTTCTATTGCGCATTATTTAGATCCCGGGTGGTGGCGGCGGTGGAGCAACGGTAAAGATCGTTGAGAGGTCTTTTGCATCTTCTGCACGCATCCAGCCATCTTGGCCTTGGGTCCAGACCATTGTGTCGCGGGTCAGCTCACCTGCGGTGACCATACGGCCCATCGCGGCCTTAGAGAACGGGCCTGTGACAGCGCCATCTCTGGCGATGTGCCACACGTGCTCGGCTGGTGGTGGGGGCGGTGGCGGTGCCGCTGATTGTACGGTTTGTTGCGGGGCTGCACCCCAGGGGCTTTGTGCAAATTGCTGGGCCATTGCCATGCCCATGCCCATCCCCATACCAGCCTCGATCCCGCCGCCGCCATTTGGGTTGCTGGCAGCTGCGGTCATTGCTTCTGCGGCTGAATACTGCGTGAATTTGCCGAGATCACCAGCAAGCCCCATGGATGTGCGTTTATCAAGGGCTGCCTCAACCGCGGGCGGCAGGCTGATGTTTTCGATATAAAGCTCGGGCACGGTCAGCCCGTATTGCTGCATTGTCCCATCAATGGCCGCTGAGATCAGCTTGCCCAGATCGGCTGTATTCGCGGCCATGTCCAACACAGGGATGCCAGAGCTGGCGATGACACGGCTGAACTCTTGTACGATAATGTTGCGGATCTGATAGCTGATCTCATCCATGGTAAATTCGCCATCAGTTCCGACGATTTCACGCATGAACACAGCGGCGTCCGCAACCTTGATCGTATAGGTGCCATAGGCCCGGATGCGCGTGGGTCCAAACTCAGGATCGCGCAGCATAATCGGGTTTTTCGTGCCCCACTTAAGATCGGAAAACCGCGTCGTGTTGACGAAATAAACCTCGGACATAAAGGGGCTTTTGAAACCGTGATCCCAATGCTGAAGGCTTGTCATAACCGGCATGTTGTTGGTCTCAAGCATATAGAGACCGGGGCTAAAGACATCGGCGAGCTGCCCTTCATGGACGAGCACGCCAGATTGCCCCTCGCGCACTGTGAGCTTTGCGCCATATTTGATCTCATGCCCATGGCGTTCAAACCGCCAAACCATGGTATCTTGTGTATCATCTGTCCAGTGAATGACATCAATGAACTGGCCAGAAAGAAAATCGAGAATACCCATGAGAGACCTTACTTTGTATGTTTTGAGTGTGATGGTTTTGACAGTGCTGACCCACGCGAAGGCGTTTTACTATTTGGTGCGTTTGAAGCATTTGATGAGGATGCATAACCTCCCGACGCTTTGGGATGCCCTGTTCGCCCAAGTGATGCTTGGCGTGCACTGTCAATCGTGCCCGTCCAACGTTCACCGCCACCTTTTCCAACGCGCAGACCTTCATAAAGTATTTTCGCCATTTTAAAAATCCTCTTGCGGTATGAATTCAACCGTTTGCAAGCCAACCATGTTAATCCAAGCGCCTCGACCTGTTGGTTGCCAAGATCCATCGGGTGGGTCAAATGTATACGTTTCCTCGAAATATACACTCCCCAAGTTATTTTCCATATTTGCAAATGAATTTATACTGAATAATCCGTAAACGACACGGCCGTCTTCAAAACTTAGTATCATATATGTCGGGCCAGGTAGTTGATCTAATGCGAATTGAAAGGGACTGTTTACAGGTGTTAAGGCAGGCATGAACAGTCGACGTATTCCATCTGGTAATTTATTTTGAACGGCAATCCAGCCGATTAAGCTTCCTAGCAGAATAGGTTGTGCGACGACCTCTAACAAAAGAAACGCTGTACTGTCTTCATCGAGAGAAATGAAACTTGCGATGTTTCTAACCGTTGCTAGTGAAATCAACTGATTGATTAAACTTAATGTAATTGCTTCAAACAAAACCTCGTTTGGTTTAGGGGTTTGCCCGCGGACCCACCAATTGCGTGTGGATAGAAAGAGCCAGCCCGCAATAAAATAGCGCGCGAGAAATTCAAATGTGTCTGGAGATAATAAGCTCTGCATTAGCTCGGCCCTGAAGCGAGAAGTTCGGTCGCGATCACGCGGGCAATGGGGGCGGCTTCGGCGGGTGACATGCCGATCGCGAGGCGTGGATCATATAGTATTTTGAGCAAAAGCTCGTCATGGGTGGTGAGCAGGCCGAACTCTTCATCATCGTTAAAGATCGATGGGCGCGCCTGTGGGCTGTCATTCGCAAGCCCAAGACCTTGGGCAAGCTCTTCGTGAAAACACGACGTGCGTAGCAGGTCAGGGTGTTCACCGCGAATGAGCGCAACTGCTTTGGAATAGCGCGCGCTGCTGTTTTCAGAAAATGCGATCACCATACAAAGCTGCTCGCGTGGCAGGGTCATGATGGCGTGAACCGAGCTTTGTGAAATACCCGGCACGATGTTATAGAGCTGCTGTTCAAAACCAGTGCGGTCATCTTCGTTCATCACGAAGACATGAAAGTTCGGTGCAGATTGCGTCATCGTGATCGGCAAGCCGGTGACCCGTGACAAACGCTTGCTGAATGTTGCGACAGTTGCGCGGTCTTTGAGTCTTTGTGCATCAGGGATCGTATCCCCGAACGTCAGGGCCATACGTACCGGTTGATCCCAGCGGCGCAGGCGCGACAGCGTGGCCTGTGGGCGCAACACATCCCCATCGGTGACATATTCATCAAATAATGCAATGCGCACGAAATTGCGCGCCAGCATTGTGTCGGTAAACGGTGTATCCGGCCCGCCGCCGTCACGGCGCAAAAGCCCCTGAACCAACAGGTCATTTTGCAAACGTTGGTAGTATTTCGCCAGCGCGATACTATCGTCACTTGGCGGAGGTCGCACCACAGGCGGGATCGGTATTGGCGGGTTAACGGGTGTTATCGTTGCCGTTGTATCCGGTGGGTTTATGTATTGGCTACAAGCAAAAAGAGTGGTCAGGCTTAATAGCCAAACCACCCTTTTGAACCGTGCCAAAATGGTCATTTACGACGCGCCAGCGGCTGTGCCAACAGTCTCACCCAGCCCCGTTTTGCGTGCTTTCGCTGATGCGAGCGTGTCTTTGAGCTCTTGTTCCATCGTCTGTAGCTCCGTCTCCGCTTCGGCACGCTTACGCTTGCCTTCATCGGCGATCTCAAGGCTTTCGTTGATTGTCGCGATCAGGCTTTCGTTGGCTTGTTTCACGGCGTTGATATCAAAGACGCCACGCTCCATTTCCTGGCGGATGACCCGATTGGCGTCACGCAGGTTTTCAGCGTTTGCGGTTAAGAGCTCATTGGTGAGATCATTGGCATCGCGCACGGCCTCTGCGGCCTCTGATGAGCGTTGAATCGTCACAGCCTGCGCCAATTGCGTTTCCCAAAGAGGAACAGTGTTCACGAGTGTCGAATTGATCTTGGTAACAAGCGATTTGTCGTTTTCTTGGACCAAACGGATGGATGGTAGTGACTGCATGGTCACCTGACGGGTTAATTTCAGATCATGAACCCGGCGTTCCAGATCATCGCGAGCGGATCGCAGATCGCGCAGCTCTTGTGCGACCATCACGCCGTCTTGCTCTGATGCGGCCGCGACGTCGGCTTCTTTGGCGGGGATCGTTTCTGCATCCAACGTGGCAAGCTTTGCCTCGCCTGCTGCGATATAAAGCGCCAGCTCATCATAAAACGTGAGGGTTTTTTCATAAAGCACATCGAGGCTTTCGATGTCTTTGAGCAGTACCGTTTCATGGCGGTGCAGATCGTCGGTGATTTTATCGATCTGATCTTGGACGGTCTCAAAGCGGGCTACGAATTTTGCCATAGGCGCCGCACGCCCCAATAGCTTTTCCCACCATGAACGTTCGCGGCGGGTATCCAGCTCGGAAATAGAAAACCCGCGGATGGTTGAGACGATGTTGCGCAGGCTATCGCCAGCAGGCCCTACGTCTTTATTGCGCACGCCAGCGAGCATGGATTGCGAAATCACTTGCAGTTCAGATTGCGCGGCTGAACCAAAGGAAATGATGGAATTGGTATCTTCCATATCAATCTCAGCGATGCGTTTGGTAATCGCAGTTGTTGTCTTCTTATTGGCTGTTTCCAATGTCACGAGCGCGTTCTTAGGCTCTGCCAGCACAACTGCTGTCACTTTTTCAACCTCGGCAAGTGTTGCTTCGGCTTTTTGGCGGGTCTCTTCAGACATATCGTGTCCCCTTTGGTTGGTCAGGCTTACAAGCCTTCACGCTGCAGCCTGTCGCGCAGCACTTTGATTTCGATATCCATGTCGCTGCGGTCATCCAACAATAGCTTTTGCGTGCGTTTCGCAAAATTGGTTTCTAGATCATCCAGCAATGACTCGTAGTCTTTGCGCACTGCATCATCCTGTGCGCGTTGGTAAATGTCGGCGAATTTGATCGTCGCGTCGCGCGCACCCTCAAGATATACTGACAAGAATTTGCGTGCTTGCGTTAGATCGCGCGGGTCTTCTTGCACGGTTTCGATCATCTCTTCTGCGATTGCTTGAAATTGCGCGACACGCTGCGCGAGCGGGCGATCGCGCAGCGCTTCGATCTTGGTTTTCATGACGCCCAGATGCGCCTCGGCCTGATCAACGACGCGTGCGACCCTGTCTTGTTGGAAGGTATCTATCCCGTCCATTTGTTTGTCACGCAGTGGATCAATGCCAAAGGCAGCGGAGTGCAGTGCCGCGGCAATAACCCCATAAAGGGCTGAGCCAACAAGACTTGTGTCTTTGACAAAGGCCGCAATCGCGATGCCAGCCCCGGTTAACACTGTGGCCATCATTTTGCGTGGGATTGCCGGGCGTCTGGCGACTTTGCGGGCGTTGTAAGCGGCTTCTGCGCGCAACCCCTCACGCAAGAGCCAGGCGGCGAGGGTTAAAACACCTGCCCCTAAGAGTGCCAGCATAAGCGCTGTTGCCCCATCGTTTAACGTCGTAAAGAACAAAACGATTGCAGGGATAAACAGGATATTGCTGCGCGCTCCTGCGGCATCCACCTTGCGGTGAACCGCCAGAGGGCGGGTTTTATCCTGATCAGCTGCGTCGGGGCTAAATTGTCCACCAAATCGTTTGGCCATTATAGCCCCCCAAAGCCGCCAGAGGTGACGCCAAACATCACAACGATCAATGCAACATATGCAATTTTCCGTATCGCATCAGGCATGTGGTACCCCTTTATACTCTGTTAACACTTAATGTAGGCGCACTGCTGCGAAATTACGAGTGTTTGCTTTGCGCAGCCCGCTCTGCGTTTAGTTTCCGGCTATAGCCTGATTGGATGATCTCAACGCCAAAGAGCACGATCA
>CAKMZE010000021.1:2759-4955 GCA_929200295.1 uncultured Alphaproteobacteria bacterium | reverse complement strand
TTTGACATCGGGATGATATCTTGACCCCAGACTTTGATCTGCAAGCTGTCATCATGCATCGCATGGGCCGCAGCCGGCCCGGCCTCGCCCAAGAGCACAACACCAACGATGAGCAGGATAAAGAGCCCTAAAACCTCATACATGCGGTTTTTCTGCAAAAAATTCGTGACCCCATCAGCCAAGACCAACATCGCAATGCCTGAAAGAATGATCGCAAAGGCGAGGATTGGGAAAACATCGGTAATGGCCAATGCAGACAGAACAGAATCGAACGAAAAGATCAGGTTCATAATCACGATCAGCACCACGACCTGCATAGCGGATTTGCCGGATTTGCCTTCAACATCATGGCCCAGATGTTCCATCGATAGCATATGCGCGATCTCTTTGACGGCTGTGTACATGATGAAAATACCACCCAGCACAAAAACGCAGGTGGCAAAGTTGACCCCACCCTCAAGCACACCCGGCCAGTTCATCACAAAGAATGGCTCGGCCATCGTGTCAATCAAGCGGATCATCACAAACAAAAGGATCACGCGTAAGGCCACGGCAATGATAATCCCCCAACGGCGGACACTGCGCTGATGGGCGACCGGGGCACGTTGGCTTTCGATTGAAATATAAAGCAGGTTATCAAACCCTAAAACCGCCTGCAAAAAGCATAGCATGATCAGGTTCACTAGGTTTTCTAATGTCAGTAGGTCGGTCATCGTGTCTCCCTCGGTCGTATTTTCTGCTAAAATGCATCACGCAGGCAGCAGCGGCAAGGGTTTACCGCGTGGGCTTTTTCCCCCTGCTGCGGGATTGAAAGCTTTTGGCGCGTGTGGGCTTGGGTTTTGGGGGGGTGCTTTCGCGCAAACCAAGCTGGTCTTTGACCACCTTTTGGCGAATTTCCTCGACACGACCTGCCTTGAGATCACCAAGCTGGAACGGCCCATATGACACACGGATCAGGCGGTTAACGGTGACGCCGATGGCTTCCATTGCGCGACGGATTTCGCGGTTTTTGCCTTCGCGCAGGCTGACAGTGAGCCAGGCGTTTGCCCCTTGTTGTTTGTCAAAGGTGATTGTCATTGGCTGGTATTTGATGCCCTCAACGGTGATACCTTCGCGCAGTTGATCAAGCTTGTCCTCAGAGACGGCGCCATTGATCCGCACGCGGTAGCGGCGCAACCAGCCTGTGCTGGGCAGTTCAAGCCGTCGCTTAAGCGCGCCATCATTGGTTAAAAGCAAAAGCCCCTCAGAGTTGATATCAAGCCGCCCAATTGACATCACACGCGGCAAATCATCGGGCAGGTTTGCAAAAACAGTATCGCGGCCTTTTTCATCACGCTCTGATGTGACGAGCCCGGTTGGCTTGTGATAAAGCCACATGCGCGGCGGGGCAGGGGCCCCAATGGGCGCACCATCAACAGTGATTTTATCTTGCGCGCTTACATTCAGAGCCGGGCTCGCAATGATCGCCCCGTTCACAGCGACGCGCCCGGCCTCGATCATACGCTCGGCCTCACGTCGTGAGGCAACGCCAACACGCGAGAGAACTTTTGCGATCCGGTCGCCGGGGGGAGGGGTGTCTTGTACCATACCAAAGCCTTTACGCGGCCTATGTGTTGAATACAATCGGGCCTTTCAGATGTTGCCTTGCGGCTTGTGATAAAACACCGCAAAATCAGATGATGGGATTTCGCAGTCATATGGATACAGCCTTGGGCGAGGCGCGGGCCGCGGCAGAGCGTGGTGAGGTGCCTGTTGGCGCAGTCATTGTTGGCCCGCAGGGGGTTATTGCCTCAGCGGGTAACCAGACCAGAGCGGACCATGACCCAACAGCCCATGCTGAGATCCTCGCGATTCGTGCGGCATGTCAGGTGCTCGGGCAAGAGCGGCTTGCCGGATATGATCTATACGTCACGCTTGAACCCTGCCCGATGTGCGCAGCCGCGATCAGTAACGCGCGGATTGGGCGGCTCTATTACGGTGCGCCTGATCCAAAATCAGGCGGCGTGGCCCAAGGTGCTAAGGTGTTTTCTCATCCGCAATGTCATCATGCGCCTGAGGTTTATGATGGGATCGGCGCCACCCAGAGTGCAGATTTATTACAAAGGTTTTTCGCATCGCGGCGCACATAAAGAAGCGTCTTGGGTGTTCTTGGCTCTGCGCAAAGACTTCGCTATGACAGGTTGGCAGGTATAAGCC
>CAKMZE010000021.1:1768-2749 GCA_929200295.1 uncultured Alphaproteobacteria bacterium | reverse complement strand
GCATAAGCCTGACCCTAACATGAGACCGCGATGAGCGAGACATCCCAAAATACGAAACCAGACGAGCGCCCGCAGGCGAAAAAGATCGGCGCGCTCACGGCGTTATGGCCATTTGTACGCCCTTACAAATTGATGATGTCATTGGCGTTGTTGGCCTTGGTGGTAACCGCGTCCATCTCGCTTATCCTGCCGCTTGTTGTGCGCCGCGTGGTTGATAACTTTCGCATCGCGGATGCGGCTGTTCTAGATCAGTATTTTAGTGCCGCATTCGGAGTGGCCGCGCTTTTGGCGATTGGGACAGCCTTGCGCTATTATCTGGTGACACGGTTAGGTGAGCGTGTCGTCGCAGATATCCGTGTTGCGGTCTTTGATCGCATGATCAGCATGAGCCCTGCGTTTTTTGAAAAGATCATGACGGGTGAGGTCCTGAGCCGGATCACCACAGATACAACACTGATCCTTTCGGTCATCGGCTCATCTGTTTCGGTCGCTTTGCGCAATATCCTGATCTTAATCGGCGGGATTAGCCTGATGCTATGGACCTCAATGAAAATGACGGTTCTGGTGCTCTGGCCTATTCCGGTCATTTTGATCCCGATGGTGATTTTGGGCCGCAGAATCCGCCATTTAAGCCGTGAAAATCAGGATCTCATCGCGGAATCATCTGGTGCTGCCTCGGAACAACTGCTCGCAGTGCAATCGGTGCAGGCCTTTACCCATGAGGGACGATCAAGGGATAAGTTCGGCACGGTGACGGAGGCGTCATTTGTCGCAGCAAAGCGGCGTATCTTTACGCGCGCAATCATGACAGCGATTGTGATTTTCATCGCTTTTTCCAGTGTCGTCGGTTTTTTGTGGATGGGGGCTGCCGATGTGCGTGCGGGCGCGATTAGTCTCGGCACATTGGTGCAGTTCATGATCTACACGATGATGGTGGTCGGCTCTTTGGGGGCCTTGACCGAGATCTGGGGCGAGCTACAG
>CAKMZE010000021.1:0-1758 GCA_929200295.1 uncultured Alphaproteobacteria bacterium | reverse complement strand
AGCGTTTGGTTGAGCTATTGAATGCGGATGATCAAGTCAAAGACCCGGTTCAGCCCGTGGCAGTGCCCGCGCTTGAGACATCAACGATTGTCTTTGACAATGTCACATTCCGCTATCCGGCAAGACCCAAGGTTGCAGCGCTTGATCAGGTCTCGCTGACGGTCAAACCGGGAGAAACCGTTGCGTTTGTTGGCCCTTCTGGTGCGGGAAAATCGACGATTATCCAATTGCTCCAGCGGTTTTATGACCCTAGCGAAGGCGCGTTGCGTTTGGGAGATATCGATCTACGTGATATGAACCGCGCGAAGATACGTGCAAATATCGCGCTTGTGCCACAAGACCCTGTGATTTTTGCCGATACAGCCCGCGAGAATATCCGTTTTGGCCGCCCCACAGCTACAGATGCTGAGGTTGAAACCGCCGCCAAAGCGGCAGCAGCCCATAATTTTCTGAGCGCTTTGCCAGATGGCTATGCCTCATATGTGGGTGAGCGCGGTGTCATGCTCTCGGGTGGGCAGAAACAACGTATTGCGATTGCCCGCGCCATTTTACGGGATGCGCCTGTGTTGTTGTTGGATGAGGCGACCTCGGCCTTGGATGCCCAAAGCGAAAGCGAAGTGCAAAAAGCGGTGGATGATCTTGCCCGCACACGCACAACGCTGATCGTGGCGCACCGTCTGGCGACGGTGAAAAAGGCGGATAGGATTGTTGTGTTCTCAGAAGGCAAAATTGTTGCACAAGGCACCCATGACAGCCTCGTTGCAGAGAACGGCCTATACGCGCAGCTTGCTCGGCTGCAGTTCACAGACGGAAATATGACAGAATAATGGGGCAAACGCTGCGTTAGGCTTGCATGAATCGCACAGTTTTCGCATCCTACCCAAAGGCAGAGCTGCACGGCTATATCGTGCAGGGTAGTTTGGGAGGACGACAGCCATGACTTTTGCGTCTATTGCAGATCGCGATGCGATTGAAAATGAAATGGCATGGGCCGCGCGTGATGTCGCAACGACCACATTCGCGCTCTTGAGCAACACCGCGAGCGCGCATCCAGATCGCAAAGCGGTGAGCTTTCAGTTATTTTCAGATCCCAAAGCGCCATGTGAAACGCTCACATGGTCTGAGCTGCGTGATCAAACAGCACAAACGGCCAATCTCTTCCGCGCGCTTGGGGTCGGTGAAACAGACGTGGTGGCATATTTGCTGCCCAATGCGACTGAGACGATCCTCACGTATCTCGGTGGTCAGGTTGCAGGGATCGTGAACCCGATTAACCCGCTCTTGGATGCAGATCAGATCGCGGCGATCCTGCGCGAGACGGGTGCTAAGGTGCTTGTCACGATGCGCGCGTTCCCCAAATCTGATGTGGCGCAAAAGGCGGCGGCAGCTGTTGCGATGGCGCCCAATGTCAATCACGTGGTCGAGGTCGATTTGCATCGCTATTTGACCGGCGTGAAGAAAATCATCGTGCCGCTTATTCGCCCGAAAAACCCAGTGACACATCAGGCGAAAGTCATCAGTTTTGTTGATGAGGTCAAAAAACAGCCGAAAACACTGTCTTTTACTGATAGCACAGAAGACCGTGTCGCGGCCTATTTCCACACGGGCGGCACAACTGGCATGCCCAAAGTCGTGCAACACCGCTATTCTGGGATCGTGTACAATGCGTGGCTTGGGGATCGTTTACTCTTTACCGAGAATGACGTGCAAATATGCCCGCTGCCGCTATTTCACGTGTTTGCAACGATTGTTGCGTTG
>CAKMZE010000020.1 GCA_929200295.1 uncultured Alphaproteobacteria bacterium | reverse complement strand
ACGTGGAGGTTCGAGTCCTCTCCTGGGCACCAATCGATTTAAATTTCCCAATAAAATTATATACTTACCTCCAAAAAGTGTCCCACCTTTGGGGCTGTGGCGGAAAAGTGGGACACTTTTGTTCTGTGATTGGTCCCATTCCCCTGTGCTGGAAGGCGTTACTTCATGCCTTGGAGTCAATCTCTCAGGCCCGCGTAACCCTCACACTCCTCGTAGGACAGAAACCGTCGAGCGCGATGGTCGCGCATTTCTGTCTTCAAATCCGTTTAGCTCCGCAGCCTTTCGGCTACAGTCTCAACCTCAACCCACGGGCAGTGAGAACCGTAGCATACTATGGGTAGTACCGCCGACCCTCTGGCACCCATATGTAGGGATTTAGCCTTGATATTGTTCTCTTCATCTCTCGACACCGGCATGTAGTGGCCAAACTGTGTGAGTAAAGTTCAATAGCGACTCCACATATTGAACCTTGGGTGCTAAAAGGTTCAATGAACGAGTCACGTATTGAACGAAAGACAACACATGGATGCATCACTGTTTGCCAACACAGATAGCGGAACATTGGTACCGACGATTGAGGGAATGCAAGCGTTCGTCCCGAACCAATTACCCCCGGGCATCGAGCTTGGAAACATCATCAATGAATTCGGTGAAGCGTCAGCCGCACTGGGGGGGCTGAGCGAGATTGGCAGTACGATTGCCAACCCATACATGGTCATTCGTCCACTCCAAAGAAACGAGGCGTTGAGATCATCCGCCATGGAAGGCACCTTTTCGACCGCAGATGATCTTGCCCTAGTCGAGGCCTTGGATGAGACATCAGCAAATGACTCGGCCCGCGAAGTTCACAACTACATTCGGGCCATCGACTTTGCCATCGACCAAATCAAGACACTACCGATTTCTCACCGCGTCATTCGCGGAATGCATGCGGTTCTTTTGGAACAGGCGACAAGGGTTAGAGGGAGCAACAAACGCCCCGGGGAGTACAAAATCCATCAAAACTGGATTGGGGCATTGCAGATTCAAAGGTCAAGATTTGTACCGCCTCCACCAGTGGAAGCCCAGGACTGTATGGATGACCTCGAAGCATTCATGAACGCCGACACAGCACCGCTGCCCCCTTTGATCGCAACAGGGCTCAGCCACTACCAATTCGAAACGATCCACCCATTCGGTGATGGGAACGGGCGCGTTGGTCGTATGCTGATAACACTTCAACTCCTTAGCCAAAGGTTGCTCAACAGTCCCTTGCTATATGTCAGCCCATTCATCGATGCCAACAAAGATGAGTACATCGATGCCATGTTTGCAGTATCCTCCGAAGGAGACTGGGAACGCTGGTTGCGCTTCTTTCTTACGGCGATCAAGGAATCCTGCGTTGAGACCACAAAGACGATTGGTCGCCTCAATGCACTCCAGGAACGATATCGTGGTCTTCTTCATGAGAAATCGAAATCTGTTTCAGCTTTGTCGATTGCAGATCACCTGTTTGAGCGTCCAGTGATTTCAATCACCGAAGCATCAAAAATATGTGGCACGAGCTACCAATCGGCAAAGAAAAACGTAGAGCAACTGGTCCACTTGGAAATTCTCCATCAGGTTCAAGGGTTCGAAAACCCCAAGCTATTCTGGGCTAAGGAAGTCATCGACATCTCAGATGGACGATAGGCTCCAGTTGTTGCCAAGGCTTGGAAATGGGGCCTATTGTCCAAACACATTTGATTCAGCGTTTACGCTGGGTAGCAGACATCTTATCGATAGCTCGTTCAGCCCGTACCTTCTGGTTCGCTGACTTTGTGTAACGGGCGATCTCTTTGGAGGTCTTGTCACCCGTGATCGACCATGTCTCATTGGGCTTGTCAGGCACCGCCAGAGGCTCGGGCTTGTCCCGCTTCAGCCGTTTCTTTGGCTTGATACGCAGATTCAGCTCCAGTTCACAGTAGATCCGGTAGACCCGTTTGTGGTTCCAGCCATAGCCCTGAACATTGCGCAGATACAAAAGCCGAAGCCCCAGTTGCGTTTGTTGGCTGTCAAACGCTCCAACCAGTCCACGATCTCTTCATTCTCGTCATTCAGCACGGGGCTGTATCTAGAGCAGGTCTCGCCGATCTCGAACGCACGGCACGCCTTACGCCACTTGCAGCGAAGGAAAGCACCGCAGCTCAACTGCTCGATATGAGTGTGGCGCAGTTTCGGGCTGCTGTTACCTCTGGCGATCTACCGGACGGTAAAGACATAGCAGGGAGCAAAAGATGGGATTGCGAGGTGGTGATGCGCCAACGCAAGCACCCAGAGCAAGGATACAGAACGTGTTTGGGGGTCTTACGATTGGCCAAACCCTTTGGGCGGGATCGTTTAGATGCCGCTTGCGCCCGGGCGCTGACCATCAACGCCCATACATATTCTTCCCTACACTCCATTCTCAAGAATGGTTTGGATCGCCAACCTCGCACCCGCGCCACGGACGAGCCTGCGATCACGCACCCCAATATCCGTGGCGCTGGATACTTCCATTGACGTGAAGAAAGGAAATACAAATGCTGGATCGCCCAACCCTAGATCAGCTTAAATCCCTCAAACTGGACGGCATGGCCGAAGCCTTTGTCGAGATGCAAGGCCAAGATGGTACTGCAACCCTAAGCCATACCGAATGGCTGGGCCTGTTGATTGATCGTGAGAGTGCCAGTCGCGAGACCAAGCGTTTTGAAAGCCGGATGCGGACAGCCAAGTTGCGCCATGGCGGCGCATCACCTGAAGACATTGATTACAAGATCAAGCGCGGCGTTGGCAAAACCTGGCTGGCCTGTGCCTTGGCCCAAGCCGCCTGTCGCGAGGGGGGCACCGTTCTCTACAAACGTATGCTGCGTCTGTTCGATGAATTGGAAATGGCCCATGGGGATGGACGCTTCCCGCGGGTCTTCAAAGCTCTCACCAAAACACAACTGCTGATCCTGGATGATTGGGGGCCAGATCGCCTGAACGCAAGTCAGCGCCGTGACCTCATGAAAATCGTCGAAGACAGATATGAAGTCGGGTCAACTTTGATAACAAGCCAATTGCCCATCGATACTTGGCACGACGTCATCAGAGAACCGACCTTCGCAGACGCCATCTTAGACCGCCTCGTACACAACGCCTATCGCGTCGAACTTACCGGCCAGTCCATGCGAAAAACCAAAGTCAAAACAGGTGACGAAAGCAAAGAAAACTGATACCAAAACCATCAGGCCTCAAAGCCACCAAACAAGGGCGGCCGGATACGTCGGAATGGGTAATGATTATAGTTTCTATATGTTCCGGCACATAATGTTGCCATTTATAAGTGCGTGTACAATTTGTTAATAAAGCCACAGCCAGATTGCTATCAGTGTCGCTTGTAGCTTTATCAAAACACAACTGGCGTAAGCAACAACATCACATATTATCTAAACCCTTAAAACGCTAACAAAGTTTCCGCTTTATATTTTCATGTAATGCAGCCACATATCGACAATGTCGTCAGGGTATCTTTCATTTATCCGCGCCAATGCGCCTTTTTTGGCGACGGGTGCGCTTTTGTCCTTTCTCTCATCATTTGGGCAAACCTATTTCATTGCGATTTTTGGGGGTGAGATCCGGGTTACCTTTGCGTTGAGCCATGGTGACTGGGGGATGATCTATATGATCGGCACCGGGGCCTCGGCGATCTGTATGGTTTTTGCTGGTGGGCTTGCGGATCGATTTCGGGTGCGAACATTGGGGGTCACTGTTCTTATCTTACTTGCCCTATCTTGCCTTGCGATGGCATTAAATACATCTGCAGCACTCTTGGTTATCGTCATTTTTGCCCTGCGTTTTACAGGGCAGGGCATGACATCACATGTGGCTGTTGTTGCGATGGCGCGGTGGTTTGTGGCGACACGCGGACGGGCACTGGCGATTGCGGCCTTGGGGTTTATGTTTGGTGAGGCAACGATGCCTCTCTTTATGGTGTGGCTAAAGTCGTATTTTAACTGGCGGGATTTATGGGTTTGCTTTGCAATTTTCACCCTTTTGATGATCCCCGTTTTACGGTTTCTTTTACGGCTAGAACGCACGCCACAATCTGTTGCCAATGAAGATCAATCCTTTGGCTTAGGTCAAAAACATTGGACCCGTGCGCAAGCTTTGAAAAACCCTGTCTTTTGGATGATGGCCCCTGCTGTGATGTCATTTTCTGGCTTTGGCACTGCGTTTTGGTTTCATCAGGTGCACTTCGCTGAGATTAAGGGCTGGAGCCATCTTTCGCTGGTGTCGGTATTCCCATTAGGGACGGGGATGCTTGCCTTATCGACGGTTCTTTTTGGCTGGGCGATTGATCGTTTTGGCGTGATCAAGCTTTTGCCCTATTATTTGATCCCCTACATCCTCGCATTTATATTGCATTGGTATGCGCCTTCGTTGATTTGGACTGCGCTTGCGGTGATCCTCATGGGGTTTTCAGGCGGTGGGCAGGCGACATTGCTCAACGCCTGTTGGGCCACATTTTATGGCACAAAAAACCTCGGGTCCATTAAGGCAGCGGCAACAGCACTTATGGTGCTTGGCTCAGCCCTAGGGCCTGGGATCAGTGGCTGGCTGATTGATACAGACGTGCCCTATGAAACCCAAATGTTAGGCTATGCTGCGGTTTTTTGTATTGCGGCTGTCATGTTGCTTTACCCCGTAAGGGTCGCGGCCAAGGCCCTATCTGATACGCCGTAAATACACATAATATGCGCCCTGCCCCCCGTGACGGATATGCGCTGGGGTAACTTGCAAAATCTCGGACCGCAGCGGCGGAAGCGCCAGCCATTGTGGCACTTGGTGACGTAAAACACCGTGGCGCACAGGGATTGGCCCGCCATCATCGCGGTCCTTACCCTTGCCCGTAATCACCAAAAGTAACCGTTTGCCTGATGTTTGTGCATTCAGGATAAAACTGACAAGCGCTGGATGGGCTTGCGCCATGGTCATCCCATGAAGATCGATCCGCGCCTCGGGCTTGATCTTGCCCTTGGTCATTTTGCTGTATGATTTGTAATCCATCTGCACGGGTGCGGCAGATAAACGTTGCCCGATGGGGGCTAAAACATCATGCGATCGTGGCTCAAACGCATGTGCGCCGATTTTGAAATCTGGGATAGGGTCTTTGGGTGGCTTTACGATCTTTTGCGCAGGTATAAGAGCCGGTTTTTCATCTGGCATTTGCGGATCAAGCGGGACGGTGCGCTTTGCGATCTCATCCCAAAGCGCGCGTTCATCCGGTGACACATGCCGGGGCTTTCGCATTACTCGGTGCTTTCTTGTGTCTGTGGCACCTTTGCATAAGCCATTTGTATCGGGAGCAAAACAACCATACGCCCACCGTCTTTTATCCGGCCGGCTGTGCGCCCCGCGTCTTCGCCCGTACCATAAAAGATATCCGCGCGCTGCGCCCCTTTGATCGCAGAGCCCGTATCTTGCGCAATCATCAGGCGCTTCACCGGGTTTGCGCCATGCTTATCTATCCAAACCGGCGCGCCTAGCCGCACAATCGATGGATCAACCGCAATAGAACGCAATGTGGTGATTGATCTATTCATCGCCCCCAAAGGCCCCGCATCTGCTGGCACTTCGCTCACTTCGCGGAAAAACACATAGGATTTATTCACCCATAGCAGCCTGCGCCCTGTATCTGGGTTTTTCGCAACATATGAGCGGATTACATCGGCTGAAACCTGATGCGGTTCATATACCCCACGCCGCACGAGCTCTTGCCCAACGGATGAATATTCATGCCCATTTTTTCCAGCATAGCCAACACGGATCGTACCTCCGTCGGGCAATCTAACACGACCTGACCCCTGCACCTGCAAAAAGAACGCATCAACAGGGTTTGCGAGCCATGCGATCTCTAACCCCTTGCCCTCTAGAGCATCCGATTGCTCAATCTCTTGGCGGGTCAGATAGGGCCGCCCTGACACAAAATCATCCGGCAAGCGGTAAAGCGGATATTGATAGATCCCCCCGCGACGGCGTGCACCGCGCAGCTCTGGCTCAAAATATCCTGTGAATAGCATGTCATCCCCGTCTTCCATTAAGACAGGTTGAAAGAACAGTTCAAAAAACTCGCGCGCATTGGGGGAGGTTTGCGCAAAATCACATAATGTCCGCCATTCAGGGTCATTTATATCGCGGCATGTATTTAAAAATACATCCAGCGCCTTTTGGTGATCGTCCTCTTCCCAGCCAGTCAGCTGTTCAAACGAGACCAAGCTGTAGCTCACATCCGCCATTGCCTTATCTGCCTGGCCAAACAATGCCATGAGCAGCGCCACACCCCATAGTCGGATCATCCGTCTGTCGCAACAAGCCGCCAATTGGGGTCACCTGAGTTCATCACACGTGCAAACGTCCATAGGTCGAATTGCCGTTTTACTTCTGTCGCGCTACCCTCAATAATATCACCTGCATTGTCACGCACGAGATACGTCAGCTCACCCGCAAATCTAACTGTGATTTCTGCTTCGTTTGTGTCTTCATCAAAGATCACATCGCGCAAGGATAAATCGCTCACACCTAGAAATGTTGCTTCGATAATAAGCTTCTTGGCTTCCCGGTCATCAATCACGGTTTGAAACGCTTCGTACACCTCTTCTGAGATGAACGGTGTCACGCCTGAAAGATCGCCCTTTTCAAAGGCCATCAAAATCATTTCATAGGCACCCTTTGCGCCGCCCAAAAATTCACCAACAAGAAAACTGTTATCGACACGTTTCATCGTGGCAAGCGTATGCCCTAATGGGCTATTTTCTGGCACGTTATCTGTAACATCATGATCTGGACCGCCCTCGATCACTTCAAAATCAGTACGCCGACGCTTGCGGGCATCCTCATCAACAAGAGGCGGTTTTTCAAACCCTTCGCGTGTGCCCAACGTATTCCGAAGTCGTAAAATCAGGAAAACAGCAATCGCAGCGAGAACCAAAAGCTGGATAACAGGATTATTCATAAGAGCCTCTTGATTAGTGGGCATGGAAATAACGCGTATTGGGTCTTATGTAGGGTGGCAGAAGGCCTGAGTCCACCACTCGGCTGAAAACTCTAAAAAGGTCTCAATATGTGGCTCTTAATTGCATTTATCGCTGTTCCCCTGATCGAAATCGGGCTTTTTATCCAGGTTGGTGATGCTATCGGCCTGTGGCCAACGCTTGGAATTGTCTTGTTGACGGCAATTTTGGGCACAGCATTGGTAAAATCACAAGGTGCGATGGCACTTATGAATGTACGCCGCTCTCTTACAGAGCTGAGCGATCCCACAGAACCGCTCGCAAATGGCGCGATGATTCTTTTTGCAGGTGCGTTATTGCTAACACCGGGATTTTTTACTGATGCTGTTGGATTTGCGCTTCTTTTACCGGGTGTGAGGTCGGTGATTTATAAAAAGATTCGTGAACGTGTAAATATCGCACAGTTTCACCAATCCCAAGCCGGACCACACTCAAACGCAAAAGATGATGTGGTTGATGGCACATTCGAAGACGTTGAGATGCCCAAAAAACCTAACAAAGGGCCATCTGGCTGGACTCAATAACATGGATTGAGCGTATCGCATCCGCCTGATAGGAGGGGCGCGAAACATATATTTAGATGATCCGGAGCATAAAATGGCTGACACACCCAAAGATAATGGCGCTGCCGAACCAACACAGGTCAAAAGCCAAGTGCTTGCGCAGTTTATTCGCGACATGTCTTTTGAAAATATTCTCGCTCAAAAAGGCGTATCAGGTGACACCACCCCTGAAATCAAGGTTCAGGTGAACCTCGACGCTAAAAAGCGCCAGACCGAAGGCCAGTTTGAGGTTATTACAAAGCTCAACATCACAAGCACAACAAAAGAGGGCAACAGCCCGCTTTTTGTTCTCGAGCTTGATTATGCAGGTATTTTCGCAATTTCTGGCATCCCAGAAGAGCAGCTGCACCCCTATCTTATGATCGAATGCCCACGGATCACATTCCCGTTCTTGCGTCGGATTGTTAGCGATGTGACGCGTGACGGTGGCTTCCCGCCTCTTAATCTTGAGACTATTGATTTTCTCGCGCTTTACCGCGCTGAAATCGCACGCCGCGTCGAAGAGTAGAAATCTGCAAAAGACGAGAACGCGCCGGTTAACTAAGCTTTTTCCAAAGCGCTGCGTCGCCTAGGCTGTCAATAAATGCAGTATGGGCGGCGCGCTCTTCTTGTGTGATGCGCGGCGACAAAGGTGATGGTCTTTGCGTTGCGCGCCATTCATTTCCTTCATTTTTTGAACCGGTTTGTTGGGTCCCTGCCCCAAGGGCGAAATCTGGCTGCCGACCACCGATCAGCTCAAGATACACTTCGGCTAAAATCTCACTATCAAGCAAAGCACCGTGTAATGTCCGGTTGGTATTATCGACACCAAATCTACGACAAAGCGCATCAAGTGATGCAGGTGAGCCAGGGAATTTGCGCCGTGCAATCGCCAATGTATCAATCGTTTGATCCATCGGAAATTGTGGAAGGTTCAGCCAGCCCAGCTCTGCATTCATGAATTTCATATCAAAGGCTGCGTTATGAATGACCATTTTGGCATCGCCGATGAAAGCAACGAAGTCTTTTGCGATATCTGCAAAGACAGGTTTGTCTTTAAGGGTGATTTGCCCAGCGCTCGGTTTTTGTGGCGGATCCAAGAGATCAGGACCAATGCCATGCACGCCAAATGCCTCATTTGGCATGCCGCGCTGCGGGTTTATATATTGATGATAGGTACGACCTGTTGGAACATGGCCAATAAGTTCAATCGCACCGATCTCAACGATGCGATCACCATCTAGCGGTTCAAACCCTGTGGTTTCTGTATCTAAGACGATTTCACGATCAGCCATGGTGCTCTCTTAACTGATTTACAGTTTCTGCAACAGCTTTGCGTGTACCATCCAGCGTTTGCGTATCAATCACGTAATCAGCGCGCGCACGTTTTTCCGTATCAGGCATTTGTTGTGAGAGGATAAATTCAAACTGCACTACAGTCGTACCTGGCCGTGATAGCACGCGATCACGTTGAATATCCGCCGGGCAAGATACAACAACAACCACATCGAGCCATTCGTCAGCCCCTATTTCAAATAAAAGCGGCATATCGAAAATCAGGTCGTGATTTGGATGCGCGACAATGAAATCTTGGCGATCTTGTGCGACAAGCGGATGCACGATGTCTTCTAATGTTTTAAGCGCAGTTGGGTTATCTGTGATTTGCTCTTTTAACAGCGCCCGATCTACGCCGCCATTTTTCACTACATTACCAAAAGCGATTTCAAGCGGTTTCACCGCAGCGCCACCCTTGGCGTATAATCTATGAACTGCGGCATCCGCATCCCAGATATGAAAGCCATGTTCTTTGAACATCTGTGCGGTCGTTGATTTGCCCATACCAATTGAGCCGGTCAAACCAACGCGGAGCATCACCCGATCACCGCAGCACGTGTTGCGCTATCAACCTCTGGCCTGATACCAAACCAACGTTCAAATCCTGGGACACCTTGATGAAGCAACATGCCCAAGCCATCCACGGTTTCACAGCCCATTTGCGCGGCCGTGATCAAAAGTCTTGTTTGTAGTGGCGTATAGACAATGTCATTTACAATTGTTCCGGGTCTTAAACCATCAAGTGGAATACGTAATTCTGGTTTGCCTTGCATACCGAGTGACGTGGTGTTGACGACAAGCTTTGATTTTTCAAGGATATTTCCCGCCTGCACCCAATCAATCACTGTAATCCGCGCGCCAAACTCAGCGCGAAGTGCCTCTGATTTTGCGCGGGTTCTGTTGGTTAGGAAAATCTCTGGCACACCAGCCTCAGCCAATGCAACAATCACAGCTCTCGCGGCCCCGCCTGCACCTAATACTGTTGCAGGGCCGGCCTTAGGATCCCATGCTCTTACGCCTGCTTTGAGATTGGCAATAAATCCGTAACCATCTGTATTATCAGCATAAATATTTCCATCCGCTTTGAAGATAAGCGTATTTGCCGCGCCAATTAATGTCGCGCGGTCACTGACCTGATCAGCAATTGATAGAGCCAAGACCTTATGTGGCGTGGTCACATTAGCCCCGACAAATCCCATTTTTGGCAATGTGCGCAAAACAGTTTCAAGATTGTCTTTCTCAACATTCAGCGGAACATAATCACCCGCAAGATCATATTTTTTCAGCCAGTGTTTGTGTAATAAAGGCGAGCGCGAATGGGCAATCGGATTGCCCAAAACAGCAGCAAGAGGGATTTTATCAATTGTCATGATGGTAATGTCCCACGAATAGAAAGAAAGTTCAGTATCTCTAATAGAGGCAGACCAAGAACATTAAAATAGTCTCCGTCTATGCGCGAAAATAATCGCACGCCTTCTTCTTCGAGCTTATACCCCCCAACGGAATGCTGAATGCTGTGCCAATGCCGTTCAACGTAATCATGAATATAACCATCAGATACATCGCGCATGAACAGCCTCACAACACCGACATGACGCCAAATGGGTTGATCATCCATATATATGACAGCGGCAGATAAAAGTTGATGCTGCTTGCTGCGCATAGATTTGATCTGGCTTATTGCCTCTTCTTGGGATTCCGGTTTTGCAATAATCTCATTTTGAAAACTGAGAACCTGATCAGCGCCGATCACCAGTGAGGTTGGGTTTTTCTGCGCAATTTTCCGTGCCTTCATTTCTGCTAATGCATCCGCAACATCGCGCGGCGGTGCATCTGCTAATTTCAAAGATGCCCGAATTGCTGTTTCATCAATATGTGCAATCGCAGTTGTAAAAGATACACCTGCATTGCGAAGGAGTGTTGCACGAATTTCTGAGCCTGAGGCCAGGATGATGTTCTCAGTCATGGGTATAAGTATCTGGACAGTTTTTGTGTAAGGTATCTTATAAATACAGGAAAACTTTGATCCGCAGCAAGGTTAAGGAAAAGTTAAAGGTTATGCGTGATTTTGTGTGATCTTATCCTTTGTGGGAAAGAACAACATTGTGCTGTGGGTGAAAATCAAATCCCTTAGAGGAATAAATCTATAGCACTGTTTTAAAATACTTTTTATTTATACAGCGCTGGATGAAATAGGGACAAAACTGAGGATAAAAAGTTACCCCCATAAAATCAGCGCATAACAACATCTACATCTTTCTTAATAAATATATAATATAGATTGGAATATTAGGGTGCTCATAATGGAATCGATTGGTTTTCTTTATCCTTGGATAAAAGCAATTCACATTATGGCTGTGATTGCCTGGATGGCAGGGCTGTTTTATTTACCAAGATTATTTGTGTATCATGTTGAACGTGCTGTGCACGGATCTGACCTTGATCAGGTATTTCAGGTAATGGAAGAAAAATTGCTTCGTGTGATTATGAATCCTGCGATGATTGTGGCTTGGCTTTGTGGGCTTTTATTAATTAGTATGGGCGCTTTTGATTTTGGGTCTTTATGGGCTTGGATTAAGCTGGTTTGTGTTATTGCGATGACAGTGATGCATATGTGGCTTGCTGGGCGACGCAAAGACTTTGTTCTTGGGAAAAATACGCGTAGCGGTCGTTATTATCGGATGGCAAATGAGGTGCCGACGGTTTTAATGATTATCATTGTTGTGATGGTTGTTGTAAGGCCATTCTAGTTTCTTGCGTTGACTCAGATGAAAGCTGCGCATATTTAAAATTTAGCTGCCCGTCCGGGATAACAGCTTTATCTTCTTTCAAAAACTGAACAACAGCCTGATTACGGGTTGTTTTGGATATATTATGACACACCGTTTAAATTTAGCAGATCTAAAAGCCCAAAGCCCAAAGGATCTTTTGTCTTTGGCAGAAGAACTGGAGATCGAAAACGCATCGACGATGCGTAAGGGCGATATGATGTTCGCGATCTTACGTGAGAGAGCGGATGAAGAATGGGTGATCGGTGGTGACGGCGTTCTTGAGGTTGTTCAAGACGGGTTTGGATTTTTGCGTTCCCCTGAGGCAAACTATCTTCCTGGTCCTGATGATATTTATGTTTCGCCAGATATGATCAGAAAACATTCGTTGCGGACGGGTGATACTGTTCAGGGTGTGATGAAAGAGCCCACAGATAATGAGCGGTATTTTGCGCTGACATCTGTGGAATCGATTAATTTTGAAGAGCCGGAGAAGGCGAAACACAAGGTTGCCTTTGATAACCTTACGCCGCTTTACCCTGATGAGCGCTTAAATATGGAAGTGAAATCAGAAAATAATAGCAAGGATCGGTCTGCGCGTATTATTGATTTGGTTGCACCGATCGGGAAAGGGCAGCGATCTTTGATCGTGGCGCCACCGCGGACGGGTAAAACTGTTCTTTTGCAAAACATTGCCAATAGCATCGAGAAAAACCACCCAGAGTGTTATTTGATCGTGTTGCTGATTGATGAACGCCCTGAAGAGGTGACGGATATGCAGCGATCTGTCAAAGGTGAGGTTGTTTCGTCAACATTTGATGAGCCTGCATCGCGACATGTTGCTGTGTCCGAGATGGTGATTGAAAAAGCAAAACGTTTGGTCGAGCATAAGCGCGATGTGGTGATTTTGCTCGATTCAATTACGCGTCTGGGCCGTGCGTTTAACACGACCGTGCCTTCCTCAGGTAAGGTTCTGACTGGTGGTGTTGATGCGAATGCATTGCAACGACCAAAGCGGTTTTTTGGTGCGGCGCGAAATATCGAAGAGGGTGGGTCGCTGACGATTATTGCGACAGCACTGATCGATACGGGATCGCGTATGGATGAGGTGATCTTTGAAGAGTTTAAAGGGACGGGTAACTCTGAGATCGTGCTTGATCGTAAGGTTGCTGATAAACGCGTCTTCCCTGCGATGGATATTTTGAAATCTGGCACGCGTAAAGAAGAGCTGCTGGTCGATAAGGTTGATCTGACAAAAACATATGTCTTGCGCCGGATCTTGAACCCAATGGGAACAACGGATGCGATCGAGTTCTTAATCGGGAAACTGAAACAGACAAAGACGAATGAAGATTTCTTTGATTCGATGAATACGTAACTTTTTGTTTTTCAACAATAGGTTAGGTTATGGATACAATTTTTGCATTGGCCTCGGCTGAAGGCCGCGCTGGTGTTGCGGTATTGCGGGTATCAGGTGCCTTGTCTGTATCCGGTGTGTCTGCGTTATGTGATGTTCCTGCGCAAAGAGGCTTGCGTCGATTATATAATCAGGATGGCCTGTTGCTTGATCAGGCGTTCGTCTTACGGTTTGATGCAGGACGTAGCTTTACCGGCGAAGAAACGGTTGAGCTGCATTTGCATGGCAGTATCGCTGTTGTTAGAGCTGTCTTAGGCGAGCTAGGGGCTCTGCAAGGGTTTCGCCAGGCAGAGCCGGGGGAGTTTACGCGACGTGCGTTAGAGAATGGTGTGTTGGACCTTGCGCAGGTCGAAGGGCTTGCTGATCTGATCGATGCCGAAACGGAACATCAACGCAAACAGGCATTGCGGGTTTTATCAGGCGCCTTGGGTGAAAAGGCTGCGAACTGGCGCGATAAGCTGATCCGCGCTGCTGCTTTGATAGAAGCCACGATTGATTTTGCTGATGAAGATGTCCCTATCGACGTTTTCCCAGAAGTGCGCGATCTGCTGTCAGAGGTTTGTGATGATATGAACTATGAGGCAGCTGGTGTCGCTGCTGCGGAGAAAATCAGATCAGGATTTGAGGTGGCGATCCTAGGGAGGCCTAATGTTGGGAAATCTACGTTGCTGAATAAGATTGCGCGTCGTGATGCTGCGATTACATCAGATATTGCTGGGACAACGCGTGATATTATTGAGGTTCATACTGATCTTGGTGGGGTTTCCGTGACGTTTCTTGATACGGCGGGGTTGCGAGAGACGGATGATCCGGTTGAGAAGCTTGGTGTTGCGCGGGCAGAAGAAAGAGCGCGGTTAGCTGATTTGCGCATCTATATGCAGTCTGAGGATGATAGTATTCCACAATATATTGATGAGCAGGATATTATCGTTGCAGCGAAATCTGATATCCATAAGGGATCAGGCCTCGCAGTTTCTGGGAAAACAGGGCTTGGTGTTGATCAATTGCTATCGCAAATTTCTGAAATATTTGCCTCGCGTGTGGGTCATGTGGGCGTTGCGATGCGAGAGCGGCATCGGGTTGTTATACAAGAGGCCGCTTCTCACTTAACGCGGGTTTTAGAGAATATCGCTGACTCTGTGTATCCAGCTGATATAATCGCAGAAGATATCCGTAGTGCATGCCGTGCTGTTGATTCTTTGATTGGTCGTGTTGATGTTGAAAGTGTTCTTGGGGAAATCTTTTCCAGTTTTTGTATCGGGAAATAAGGAGTGTTTCACGTGAAACATTTTGATGTCATCGTTATTGGGGGCGGCCATGCGGGAACAGAGGCCGCGCATGTTGCGGCACGCATGGGATCGCAGACTGCGCTGATTTCGCTGACACAAGATTCGATTGGTGTTATGTCGTGCAATCCGGCGATTGGTGGGCTTGGCAAAGGGCATTTGGTGCGCGAAATTGATGCGCTTGATGGCGTTATGGGTATTGCGGCTGATCGCGCAGGAATACAGTTTCGCCTGTTAAACCGCACAAAGGGGCCGGCAGTTCAGGGTCCGCGTGCGCAAGCCGACCGTGCTTTATATAAAGCGGCCATTCAGGATCTGACAGAAAAGCAAGAAAATCTAACAGTGGTGATTGGCGAGGCTGTCGATTTCATGATGAAAGGGGATACCGTCAGAGGCGTTGTGTTGGCTGATGGGTCTGAGATTTATGCAAATAGTGTTATCCTAACAACTGGGACATTCCTGCGTGGCGTGATACATATCGGTGATCAGACGCGCCCTGGTGGGCGAATGGGGGAAAAGCCCTCTGTTCGGCTTGCAAACCGTATGGACTCCTTTGATCTATCAATGGGGAGGCTTAAGACTGGAACGCCTCCGCGCTTATATGGACGGACAATTGCTTGGGATCAGCTAGAATCGCAGCCAGGCGACGAAGATCCCGTTCTATTTTCGTTTTTATCAAAGGGTGTTTATGCGCCTCAGGTGTCATGTGGAATTACCCATACGAATGAAGAAACACATGACATCATTCGCCAAAACCTAGATCGTTCAGCAATGTATGGTGGTCATATTGATGGGGTTGGCCCACGGTATTGCCCGTCAATTGAGGATAAGATTACACGATTTGCGGATAAGACATCACATCAGATCTTTCTTGAGCCAGAGGGCGTCAACGATCATACAGTTTACCCGAATGGGATTTCGACATCCCTTCCGATAGATGTGCAAGAACGCTATATTGCGTCGATATACGGCCTTGAAAAGGCTAAGATATTACAGCCAGGCTATGCGATTGAATATGATTACGTTGATCCGCGGGCGTTGCGGCCTACGTTAGAGCTAAAATCGATTAATGGATTATACCTTGCTGGGCAAATCAACGGGACAACTGGGTATGAAGAGGCCGCAGCCCAAGGCCTAGTTGCGGGGATAAATGCAGCGCGAGCCAGTTCCGCAGAACCCGTTATATTTAGTCGCCGTACGTCCTATATTGGTGTCATGATTGATGATCTCGTGACGCGTGGCGTGACTGAGCCATACCGCATGTTTACCTCGCGCGCAGAGTTTCGCCTGTCTTTGCGTGCTGATAATGCAGATCAGAGGTTAACAGCCTTTGGTCGTGACCTTGGATGTGTGGGCATATCGCGCTGGCAGATCTTTTCTAAAAAGATGGAGCAGATTTCTGCTGCGAGATCTCAGTTGTCACAAAAGACATTTTCAGCACGCCAAATTGCAAACCTTGGTGTAAAATTAAATGCTGATGGCCCCGCGCGAACTGCTCTTGATGCGCTATCTTTATCAGACTTTGAACCCTCCCACCTCAATATGCTAATTGATGAACCTTTGAATATACCAGATGATGTGGTTTCACAGATAAAATGCGATGCGCTTTATGTGCATTATATTGAGCGTCAGATGCGTGATATTGCGGCGATGGAGCGTGATGAAAACCTAACGATTCCGCGTGCTATGTCCTATTCTGACATTCCCGGTCTTTCGAACGAGCTGTCGGCAAAGCTTGAAAAAGTTCAGCCAGAAAGTATCGCGCATGCGAGCAGGATTGATGGGATGACGCCAGCTGCACTGATGCTATTGGTTAGCCGGCTAAAGCGGGTTGAAAATGTCACTGAAAGCACGGGTACATGACGGCCGCTGTCTTGCTAGATCTTGGTGTTTCACGTGAAACAATTGATAGGCTAGAGCAGTTTTCCGCTTTAGTTCTAAAGTGGACGAAGTCCATAAACCTTATATCATCAAAGACAGCTGATGATATTTGGCAGCGGCATATCCTCGATTCTGCACAGATTTACCAGTACTCGGCAGAAAATACAGGGAAATGGCTTGATATCGGCAGCGGTGGCGGATTTCCCGGCATTGTCGTTGCGATATTGTCTTCAGACGCCGGTAGAAAAACATCCTATACCTTAATTGAAAGCGATCAGCGCAAAGCAACATTCCTCCGCACAGCCATTCGCGAGCTCGATTTGCCTATGCGCGTTCTTTCTGAGCGCATTGATCAGGCTAAAGAGCAGGAGGCAGATGTTATTTCCGCGCGCGCGCTATCGCAGCTGTCAGACTTATTACCAATGGTCGCACGGCACCAACACGAGCAAACGACCGTTCTTTTACACAAGGGTCAAAGCTGGCAGCAAGAGATTGCCGAGGCTCGTAAAAATTGGTCCTTTGCACTGAGCGATTACCCAAGTATGACTGACCCAAACGCCCGTATTCTCAAGCTTAATAGGATTGCTCGTGTCTAAACTAACGCGCCCGCAAGGCCCAAAAATCATTGCCATTGCAAACCAAAAAGGCGGCGTTGGAAAAACGACGACAACGATTAATCTTGCAGCAGCACTTGCCGAGCAAGGCCGGAAAATCCTGCTGATTGACCTTGACCCACAAGGCAATGCATCAACGGGCTTGGGGATCACGCAAGATGATCGCGAAATCACAACATATGAATTACTTTCCGGTGATGCTGATTTGGCGGCTTCGCTGCAAGAAACAGATTTTGATAATATTCACATTGTTCCTGCGACCACAGATCTGAGTTCGGCTGATATTGAGCTTATTGCAAATGATAAACGGAGCTTTCTGCTACATAAGGCGCTTCGCGAAAATACATCGGATACGCCAGATTTCGACTACATCTTGATAGATTGCCCTCCATCTCTCAATATATTGACAGTAAATGCGATGATTGCGTCACATTCCGTGGTGGTCCCACTGCAAAGTGAATTCTTCGCGCTTGAGGGTTTATCACAGCTTATGCTCACATTGCGCGAGGTGCGCGAGACCGCAAATCCTGACCTTCGGATCGAAGGTATTGTGCTGACCATGTATGATGGTCGCAACAACCTCTCACAACAGGTTGAACTGGACGCGCGCGAAAACCTTGGCGAGCTGGTGTTTAAAACAGTGATTCCACGTAATGTGCGCCTGAGCGAAGCGCCATCATTTGCACTGCCTGTATTGCATTATGATCCGACATCGCGGGGCAGCGTCGCTTACAAGGCTTTGGCGCAAGAGATTATTTCAAATGAA
This sequence comes from uncultured Alphaproteobacteria bacterium, assembly GCA_929200295.1. Classification (GTDB taxonomy): domain Bacteria; phylum Pseudomonadota; class Alphaproteobacteria; order Rhodobacterales; family Rhodobacteraceae; genus Yoonia. The sequence continues at coordinate 12,419 of CAKMZE010000020.1, read as the reverse complement.
AAGACAGGAGCAAACTCATGACAGATCGGTCTAAGAAAAACCGTGGTTTAGGGCGCGGTTTGTCAGCATTGATGGCAGATGTCGCACAGGATCCAACTCCATCCACACCATCTGCAAAACCTGATCTTTTGGTCCCGGTTGAGCGTGTTCACCCTAACCCTGACCAGCCGCGCCGCACATTCGAAGATGGACCTCTTGCAGATCTTGCCGCTTCAATTCGTGAAAAGGGGATTATCCAGCCTCTTATCGTCCGACCCGCGCCAAATACCCCTGATCATTATGAAATTGTCGCTGGTGAACGCCGCTGGCGTGCGGCGCAAATTGCGCAACGTCATGAAATTCCTGTTTTGGTGCGCGAATTTAACGATACCGAAGTGCTCGAAGTTGCGATCATTGAAAACATCCAACGTGCTGACCTTAACCCAATTGATGAGGCCACAGGCTACCGTCAATTGATGGATAAATTCGGCCATACACAAGAACAGCTCGCGACCGCCCTTGGCAAAAGCCGCAGTCATATCGCTAATTTGCTGCGTCTCTTGTCTCTTCCAGATGATGTTCAGGCCTATATGGTTGATGGCCGTCTGTCCGCAGGTCATGCGCGTGCGCTCGTCGGTCATCCAGATGCCAGCGCATTAGCGGCTGACATTATCAAACGGCGCCTATCAGTGCGTGATACGGAAAAGCTTGCAAAATCGCCACGTATCAGCCCATCACAAACAAACCCAAAGGCTCCATCAAAAGACGCAGACACGCTCCAAATCGAGGGCGAGCTATCTGCAACATTGGGGATGAAGGTCGCAATTGATCACCAAGCAAATGGTGAGGGTGGTCGTGTGACGCTGAACTACCGCTCGCTTACGCAGCTAGATGATCTTTTACGTTTATTATCAGGCGGTTAATCTGCAAAAACATGAGCGAGCACAGCATTTAGTAGCGGCCTGCCGCGTGCTGTTGTACGTAACATACCCTCTTTGACTTCCAGCAGGTTACCTGCAATCAAAGCATTGATATTATTGATGTATTTTTCACCACCTAAGGTCATTATACGCTGATAATCCGTACCTTCAAACAGCCGCAAGCCCATGATTAACAGCTCATGAAGCTGATCTTCAGTGGGTAAAGCCTCGCTTAACATGTCACCATTGCCCACAGTCTTTACAGCATTAAGCCATTTGCCAGGGGCAAGATGCGCTTCGGTCGCATGCCGTTCACCGTTAATCGTTAACCGTCCATGTGCGCCGGGCCCAATGCCAGCGTAATCGCCATATTGCCAATATAGCTTATTATGCCGGCTTTCATGACCAGGCCTTGCAAAGTTTGATATCTCATAGTGCGCAAAACCTGCATCTGCACATAACTCTTGCGTCATCTGAAACAGATCAGCGCTAAGATCATCATCAGGCAATCCGCCAAGCTTCCCAATAGCCGCGCGCGCGCCAAAGGCAGTGCCGTCTTCAATTGTTAATTGGTAGAGCGAAATATGATCTATCGTGAGTGTTAGAGCCTGTTTTAGCTCTTTTTCCCAGACCCTCAGGCTTTGGTTTTGGCGTGCATAGATCAAATCAAAACTGACACGATCAAATACTGATCGCGCGGTTTCATAGGCTTTTAGTGCTTCTTGTGTATTATGAAGCCGCCCGAGCGTCTTAAGATCTTCATCGTTAAGCGCCTGTATTCCCATTGAGATGCGATTCACACCAGCATCGTGATACCCGGCAAATCGTCCAGCTTCGACAGATGTCGGATTAGCCTCTAGAGTAATCTCGATCGTGTTTGAAAACCCCCAAAGCGATCTGGCTTTCGTAATCACGGCCTCAACAACATCTACGTTCATCATGCTTGGCGTACCACCGCCAAAAAAGATTGATTTTAAGACGCGCCCTTGCGTGATTGCGCCAATACGATCCAATTCAGCAAGATACGCGTTTTTCCAGGCAGACTGATCAATTTGTGCTGTGACATGAGAGTTAAAATCACAATAGGGGCATTTCGCCTGACAAAACGGCCAATGCACATAAAGCCCAAAGCCGCCATATTGCCAGTCTTCAGGCAAAACATCCTGCCACAAGCTTGCGGAATGCATCAGCGCGGTGGCTGATTTTATTCTTTTCCCAACGGTCCATCTCACCAAAGGTGATATCATATCCATCTGGCTGAAAGATCGGATCATATCCATGCCCATTTGTGCCGCGCATCGGCCAAACGAGCTGCCCTTTCATTACGCCTGGGAAAACCTCATCATGTCCGTCTGGCCAGGCCAGTACCAAGGTACTGCAAAACTGCGCCCGCCGTGGAAATGTAGCGTCAACAGCCTCAAGCGCGTCCCATGTTCTTTGCATCGCCATAATAAAATCGCGGCCATTTTCAGTTTCGGCCCAATCTGCGGTATATACACCCGGCGCACCATTGAGCGCCGCAACTTCAATCCCGCTATCATCCGCCAAGGCAGGCAAGCCAGTGGCTTTTGCGGCAGCATGTGCTTTGATACGCGCATTCCCGACGAACGTATCTTCAGTCTCGTCGGGTTCGGGTAGATTGTGATCCGCGTTTGAGCTGATTTTTACACCAAAAGGCTGCAGTAAATCCGTGATTTCCTCAAGCTTGCCCTGATTATGCGTCGCAACAACAAGCTGATCCTCGGTAAAGCGTCGCATGAGGGTTAAGCAACCGCAGCGAGCTGCATCTCGCGTAGCTGCGCAGTTGCGTTCTCAGCAAGATCCAAAAGCCCGTTCATTTGATCGCGTGTAAATGTAGCACCCTCTGCGCTCATTTGTACCTCGACCAGCTTTCCGCCGGTGAGGATGAAATTCCCATCAACACCTGCATCAGAATCCTCAGGATAGTCTAAATCAACAACTTCTTGGCCTGCATAAATGCCACAAGAAACCGCAGAAACAGGCTCTACTAAGGGGTCTGTGATAATCAATCCTGATTTCATCAATTGTGACACAGCAAGCTTTAGCGCGACCCACCCACCAGTGATCGCAGCGCAGCGTGTCCCACCATCTGCTTGGATCACATCGCAATCAACGGTGATTTGCCGCTCGCCCAATGCGACACGGTCAACACCTGCACGCAATGACCGGCCAATGAGGCGCTGAATTTCTTGCGTGCGCCCTGATTGCGCATTTTTTGCCTCTCGGCGCATCCGTGTATGGGTTGCACGTGGCAGCATACCGTATTCAGCAGTGACCCACCCCAAGCCAGAGTTGCGCATAAAGGGGGGCACTTTTTCATCAACAGAAGCGGTACAAATGACATGGGTGTCACCGCATTTGATCAAACATGAACCCTCAGCATGGCGCGAGAAACGCGGTTCAATTGTCACGGTCCGCATTTCGTTGGTCGCACGGCCTGAAGGTCGCATATGTCTCTCCTTTTGAAAAATGATCCTCTTTCGATACGATGCATCACACATAATGCCAAGCCTCATTGACCTTGCGCGCGCGAAAGGTTTAATGGCATCGCCCTTCTGGGCCCGTTTTGGGATTGATCGCATGTCTGGTGAAACACCACATAATGAAAAACCAAATGTCGATGATATGAATACGCGCTCGCGCGAGGTGTTTCGTCGTGTGGTCGAAGGCTATCTCGAATCGGGCGAGCCTGTTGGCTCGCGTACGCTCACGCGCAGCATGTCAGAACAGGTTTCAGCGGCGACCGTACGCAATGTGATGCATGATTTGGAATATCTGGGGCTTTTGGGTAGCCCGCATGTGAGTGCGGGGCGCGTGCCGACGCAGCTTGGTCTGCGTATGTTTGTTGATGGCTTGCTGGAGGTTGATAATCTTTCTGGTGAGGATCGCAAGCAGATCGAAAGCACATTGGATGAATCACAAGGCGATGTGACAACACTTCTTGATCGCGTTGGCTCAGCGCTTTCAGGTGTAACGCAGGGCGCAAGCCTTGTCCTCACCCCAAAACACGAAGCCCCGATTCGTCATATTGATTTTGTATCGCTTTCACGGGACCGCGCATTGGTCGTTTTGGTGTTTAATGATGGGCATGTTGAAAACCGTGTGTTTACACCGCCCGCAGGGCAAACGCCGTCATCCATGCGGGAGGCTGCGAATTTCTTAAATGCAATTGCCGAAGGGCATACACTTTCGCAATTGGGTGACGTGATATCCCGTGAGATTTCGACGCGCAGGCAAGAAATAGATCCGCTTGCCGCTGATCTTGTTGAGAACGGCATCGCGATGTGGATTGATGAGGGCGAAAGCAGCGAGCGATTGATCGTACGTGGACGCGGTAATCTTCTGTCTGATCATGAAAGCGCGGATGATTTAGACCGCATTCGCACATTATTTGATGACCTTGAACGTAAGCGTGATATCGCTCAATTCCTTGATTTGACGGATGATGCAGAGGGTGTGCGCATTTTTATTGGATCTGAGAATAAATTATTCTCACTTTCGGGTTCATCTTTGGTGGTTTCCCCTTATATGAACGCGGACCAAAAGATTATTGGCGCTGTTGGCGTCATTGGCCCGACCAGATTGAATTATGGGCGGATCGTACCGATTGTGAATTATACAGCGCAGCTGGTTGGAAAGATGATTACCGACCGCTCTTGAAGGGAAAGCGTATGTCAGACGAAAATGCAGAGCCGATGAGCTTGGATGAACTTGCCGCAGAGGGTGATGAGATGGATCTCAGCGCATCTGCGTTTGAAGAGATTGATGCGCTCAAAGCAGAGCGTGATGAATTTCATGACAAGTTCATGCGCGCGTTGGCTGATGCAGAAAATACGCGCAAGCGGGCAGAACGTGATCGGCGTGAGGCCGAGAATTATGGCGGATCAAAGCTCGCGCGGGATTTGCTGCCCGTTTATGATAATTTGCGCCGGGCTTTAACGTCAACGGATGAGGCAGAAGGCGCTGCGAATGCTGCGCTTTTAGAGGGTGTTGAGCTGACAATGCGCGCACTGATCGACACGTTTAAAAAACATGGGATCGAGCCGATCATGCCCGAGATCGGCGATCGTTTTGATCCGCAGCTGCATGAGGCAATGTTTGAAGCACCTGTGCCGGGCACAAAAGCAGGTGACATTATTGATGTCGCGGCTGAGGGGTTTTTGTTGCATGATCGACTTTTGCGGGCCGCACAAGTTGGCGTGTCTTCAACACCTGCCTCTTAAATAAGGTGGGCATATTGCCCACCCTACATATTATGCATGCTGTAGGGTGGGACTTTAGCCCACCTTACTTGGTTAGTTCCTTGAGCTCATAAATCAACGCAAGCGCGTCTTTTGGGCTAAGCTCGTCGGGTAAAACCTCTTTCAACCGATCCTCGACATCTGATTGCGCGGTGATTTTCTGTGGCTCTATAGGCGCTGTCGAAAAAAGCGGTAAATCATCAATAAGAGTTTTGCAGTTCTGGTCCCCTTCACGTTCACCTTTTTCAAGTGCTTCGAGCACGGTTTTGGCTCGGGCAATCACGCTCTGCGGCAGACCAGCGAGCCGGGCCACTTGTACACCGTAGCTGCGATCGGCGGTGCCCTTGCGTACTTCGTGCAAAAAGATTACATCGCCTTCCCACTCTTTCACGGCGACAGTGGCGTTATCAACACCATCTAGCTTTGCTGAAAGCACTGACATTTCATGGTAGTGTGTTGCAAAAACTGCGCGGCATCTGTTGATCTCATGCAGATGTTCAAGCGTGGCCCATGCAATCGAAAGCCCATCATATGTCGCAGTGCCACGGCCAATCTCATCGAGAATAACAAGCGCACGATCATCTGCTTGATTAAGAATAGCCGCTGTTTCAACCATTTCGACCATAAAGGTTGACCGCCCGCGAGCGAGGTCATCTGATGCCCCAACGCGGCTGAATATCTGACTGACAATGCCAATATGCGCAGATTTTGCGGGTACAAAACTGCCCATCTGTGCGAGGATCGTGATTAGCGCATTTTGCCGTAAGAAGGTTGATTTACCAGCCATGTTGGGCCCGGTGAGTAACCAAATATTATGATCGGATAGGTGACAATCATTTGCGATAAACGCAGCACCATCGCGTGATAACGCGGTCTCGACAACAGGATGACGCCCACCTTGGATATCAAAGGCGCGGGTTGCGTCCATCACGGGGCGCACCCAGTTTTCAGTTGTAGCAAGCAGCGCCATTGCCGTGGTTAAATCAATCTCTGAAAGCGCGCGGCCAAGCGCGTTAAGCGCGGCAGAATGATCAACTATTGCCTGTGTTAGGTTCTGATAGAGCTGTTTTTCAATTTCAATCGCCCGCCCGCCAGCATTTAAAATGCGGGTTTCGATTTCAGAAAGTTCCACGGTCGTAAAGCGTACTTGATTGGCTGTCGTTTGCCGGTGAATGAAGGTTTCATTCAGTGGCGGTGCGCGCATTTTATCCGCATGGGTTGTGGTTGTTTCGATGAAATAGCCAAGCACATTATTATGCTTGATTTTGAGCGATGTAATACCGGTCTGCTCAATAAAGCTTGCTTGCATCTGTGCGATGACACTGCGGCCTTCATCGCGTAATTTGCGCACCTCATCGAGCTCTTCATGGTAGCCTTCAGCGATGAACCCGCCGTCACGCACCAAGAGCGGTGGTTCAGCAACCAGTGCCACATCGAGCAAATCCAAAAGCGCATCATGCCCGCGCAAGGCTGTCTTGGCGGTTTGCAAAAGATCAGCAAGGCCATCGGGTAAAATGGCCTCAATTTCTGCGGCTTGGATCAATGTATTGCGAATGGCGGTTAAATCACGTGGGCCGCCGCGTTCAAGTGCGAGCCTTGAAAGCGCGCGGTCGATGTCATGGACGCCTTTTAATGCGTCGCGCAGATCAGCGTTCAAACGTCTATCATCAACACAGGCCGCAATACAGGCTTGCCGTTGGGTGATCACATCTAAATTCTGTGAGGGGGAAGAAAGCCGCCGTTCAAGCAATCGGGCACCGCCAGCTGTCATTGTTTTATCGATTGTGGCCAGCAAAGAGCCGGCGCGGCCACCTGACATACTATAGCTTAGCTCAAGCGATCGGCGCGTCGCGACATCGATTTGCATGGTCGCGCGCTGGCCCTCTTGCTGTGGTGCACGCAAGAGGGGGAGCTGACCTTTTTGCGTGATATCAAGGTATTCCACCACCGCTGACATGGCTGAAACCTCAGCGCGGGCAAAGCTGCCATAAGCATCAAGCGAGCCAATATTATAAAGCTTTAGAAGGCGCTTTTCACCAGCGGTTGAATCAAAGGCCGCAGCGCCGAGGCTGGTCAGAGCGACATCGTGGTCCTCGGTATGTGTATTATATTCACCCTCAGACCCATCAATCACGATCAATTCGCGCGGCGTTAATCGCGCGAGCTCGGGGCCTAGTGCGACTTGTGGGCAGAGCATAACGTGAAATGCCCCGGTTGAAATATCGACCCAAGCAAGGGCGGCCTGATCACGCACAACCGCATAGGCCGCTAAAAAATTATGCCGTCGCGCATCTAAAAGCGCATCTTCGGTGAGTGTCCCAGGCGTGACAAGACGCACTACATCGCGCTTCACGACCGATTTATACCCACGTTTTTTCGCTTCGGCCGGGCTTTCCATTTGTTCGCAAACTGCAACGCGAAATCCCTTGCGGATCAATGTCAGCAGATACCCTTCGGCGGCATGTGCAGGGACACCGCACATTGCGATATCAGCGCCCTCGTGCTTTCCGCGTTTGGTGAGCGCGATATCAAGCGCCTCAGCCGCAGCAACAGCATCATCAAAAAACATCTCATAAAAATCACCCATGCGGTAAAATAATAACGCGTTGGGGTAATCAGCCTTAAGCGCCAGATACTGGGCCATCATTGGCGTTGTGCTGTCTTTTGATGCCATTGTTCCCCCTGGATCAATCACATGAATAGTAGGGCCGAGATGACCGCAGTGAAACCCTGAAATGGGGGTGATTGGACGTAATTTACGTCAAGCGTTGGCAAATTGCTTTAAATCTGTTCGATTGGCCATATAGCAAGTGGGATTACACTATGACGATTTGGAACCTCGGGTCGATTAACGCTGATTTCGTTTATGCGGTGCCGCATATTCCTGCGCCGGGCGAAACATTGGCGGCAACGGGTCGTCAGGTGTTTCTTGGCGGAAAGGGTGCGAATACATCTGTGGCTGCGGCGCGCGCTGGTGCACATGTGCAGCACATTGGTGCGGTTGGCCATGATGGGGCTTGGGCGATTGAGCGTTTGCTTGAATATGGCGTTGATACGCAATTTATCATCATGCTCGACATTGAAACAGCGCAGGCGATGATCGCAGTCGACCCGAATGGTGAAAATGCGATCATTCTGCATCCAGGTGCAAATGCCGAAATTCCCCAAGCCGTGATGCAAGAGGCGTTGTCGGTGGCGCAAACTGGTGATTGGTTTGTGACGCAAAATGAAACAAATCTACAGCGCACCGGTGCGATGCTTGCCAAAAAGATGGGGCTGAAGGTTGGTTATTTAGCCGCCCCCTTTGATAGTGACCGGGTTCAGGCTGTGCTAGAGTATCTTGATTTTCTGATCCTCAATCAGGTTGAGGCTGCGCAATTAAAGGCCGCAACTGGCGCTGATCCCTCTGCGCTGGGCGTGACTGATGTGATCGTGACATTGGGTGCAGATGGCGCGGATTGGTATCATAATGGGGCAAAGCATCACTTTGAAGCTATTCCTGTCACGCCAGTGGATACAACTGGCGCTGGCGATACCTTTGCGGGCTATGTTTTGGCGGGGCTTGATCGCGGTTTACCTATGGCACAAGCGATATCGCTCGCTATGAAAGCCGCCGCCGTGATGGTTACGCGCCATGGCACGGCAGATGCGATCCCTGATTTATCCGAAGTACAGGCCTATCAATCATGAGCGATCATCAAACCACACATCAAGCGGTCGAGGATGCGCGCAACGCGGATATCCTTATTTATGTTGATGGAAAGATCGTCCCAAAATCTCAGGCCGTTGTAAGCGTTTATGATAGTGGCTTTATGCTGGGCGACGGTGTGTGGGAGGGGCTGCGGTTATACAATGGAAAATGGGCCTTTGCAGATGCGCATTTTGAACGTCTATATGCCGCCGCAAAGGCGATTGATCTTGAGATCGGGATGGATCAAAAAATTCTCTATTCCGCCTTGTTAGACACACAAAACGCGAATGAGATGGTCACAGATGCCCATGCGCGGGTGATGATTACGCGCGGGGTGAAAGTGCGTCCATTTCAGCACCCATCGCTTTCACAATCAGGGCCTACAATTGTGATTATCATGGAGCACTCAAAGCCTGCATTGGGGCGCCCGATTACCCTTGCCACAGTTCCGCACCAGCGTGGGCTACCGATGACACAAGACCCAAAGCTCAATTCACATTCAAAGCTGAATTGCATCTTGGCGTGTATCGCTGCGCAAAAGGCAGGGGCGGATGAGGCGCTTATGCTGGATGCCCACGGGTTCGTGAATACGACGAATGCATGTAATTTCTTTATTGTGCGCGATGGCGCGGTTTGGACGAGTACGGGCGATTACTGTATGAACGGCATCACGCGTCAAAAGGTGATCGATTTGTGCCGTTCCAACAATATTCCTGTTTTCGAGCGGAATTTTTCGCTCGTTGACACCTATAGCGCGGATGAGGCGTTTTTGACCGGGACATTCGGCGCGCAGACACCAGTGAGTACGATTGATGGGCGGCAAATTGGATCAGGGCAGCTCGGCCCTGTAACGGAACGCATCCGCGCGCTTTATGCGGCACTTATTATGCAGGAATGCGCCTGATGCGGCTCGCAGTTTGGTCAGGACCACGAAATCTTTCGACTGCATTGATGTATGCTTTTGGGAACCGCGCAGATTTTGCCGCTTGGGATGAACCGTTCTATGCGCCCTATCTTGCGGCTACGGGTCATGATCATCCGATGGCGGATGAGATTATCGCTGCACATGAAACAGATCCTCAGAAGGTATCGGCGCGCTGTTTAGACTCTATTCCAGGGGAAAAGCCGCATTTTTATATGAAACATATGCCGCATCATATGTTGCCAACCTTTCCATTAGACTGGGCAAAGCAATGTGAAAATGTGCATCTGATCCGCCATCCTGCGCGCGTCATTGCGAGCTATAGCGTAAAGCGCGCGCAAATGACTTTGGATGATTTGGGGTTTCGGCAGCAGTTTGAAATCTATGATCGTCTCGGCGGTATTGTGATTGATGGCACCGACATTCGTGCCGCACCCGAGGATATGTTGCACTTACTATGCGATGCGCTGGGCTTGGATTTTGATCCTGCGATGTTGCATTGGTCAGTGGGACCACGTGACTATGATGGTATTTGGGCCGATCATTGGTATCAAAGCGTTCATCAAAGCACCGGGATTGCCAGTGCGGAGGGTGACCTGCCGCAGTTAACTGGGCATGACGCAGAGCTATTAGAGGCCGCACTTCCCTACTATGAAAAGCTCTGGCGTCTACGGATATAGCTATCTGCTTATGACTTGAGGCGCTTGTTGCGTGCCGCCAGCAATTTTAACCGCAATGCGTTCAGCTGGATAAAGCCTTGGGCATCGGCTTGATCATAGGCGCCAGCATCTTCTTCGAATGTCACATGCGCTTCGGAATAAAGCGAATGGTCTGACCAGCGGGCAATTGTTGTGGCGCTGCCTTTGTAAAGCTTGAGCCGCACAGTGCCTGTGACATGCTCTTGGCTCTTGTCGATCAGCGCTTGCAGCATTTCACGCTCAGGCGAGAACCAAAATCCGTTATAAATCAGCTCAGCATAGCGCGGCATGATGCTGTCCTTGAGATGCCCAGCGCCTGAATCAAGCGTGATTTGTTCAATCCCGCGATGCGCCTCGAGCAGAACAGTGCCGCCCGGCGTTTCATAGACGCCGCGTGATTTCATGCCGACAAAGCGGTTTTCGACAAAATCAAGCCGGCCAATGCCGTGTTTGCCGCCCAGCGCATTCAACGCGGTCAAAAGCGTTGCGGGTGACATTTCTTTGCCGTTGATGGACACGGCATCGCCTTTGGCAAAGCCTATTTCGATGATCTCGGGTTGATCTGGCGCATCTTCGGGCGAAACGGTGCGCTGATAGACATAATCAGGCGCGTCCACGCCAGGGTCTTCGAGCACCTTTCCCTCAGACGATGTGTGCAGCAAATTGGCGTCAACGCTAAATGGCGCCTCGCCACGTTTGTCCTTGGCAACGGGGATTTGGTGCTGTTCAGCAAATTCGATCAGCCGGGTGCGGCTGGTCAAATCCCATTCACGCCAAGGCGCGATAACCTTGATATCGGGGTTGAGCGCATAGGCAGAAAGCTCAAACCGGACCTGATCATTGCCCTTGCCTGTCGCACCATGGGACACGGCATCAGCGCCCGTTTCGGCCGCAATCTCGACCAAACGTTTTGAAATAAGTGGCCGCGCGATTGAGGTGCCTAGCAGGTACAGCCCCTCGTATTGCGCATTGGCGCGGAACATCGGGAAGACGAAATCGCGCACGAACTCTTCGCGGACGTCTTCGATATGGATGTTTTCGGGTTTGATCCCCAAAAGCTCGGCCTTGGCGCGGGCTGGCTCTAGCTCTTCGCCTTGGCCCAAGTCAGCCGTAAAGGTGATGACTTCGCAGTCATACTCTGTCTGCAACCATTTGAGAATGATCGAGGTATCAAGACCGCCAGAGTAGGCAAGAACGACTTTCTTAGGTGCGGACATGGGTGTGGGCCTTTCAGTACGAAAACCAATGCGCGCGCGATACTGGGAAATGAGGGTGAGGGCAAGAAGTGAAGACTAAAGAAGGCTTGATTTGAAAGTATAAGTTGTCAATATTTCTCAAAGTTGGGATGGAATTTTGAGAAAAGGGGATTTTATAATGGCGATAAGATTATTTTTGCATGCGTTAAGAATGATTTTTGGAAATCTTGGGCAAGCATTGAAAATATCATTGGTGCCTTTTGCAATTGCGGCTGCTGTATTTGCAGTGTTTATTTTTACGATAAAGGATACGTCTTTTTTAGAAACAGGTGGTGCAATGTTTCTTGGATTCGTGCTTGTTTTTGGAGGTATGTTATTTGTTGGTGCTTGGGTTGCGGTGTCTTGGCACCGGTTTGTGCTGCTTGAAGAATATGTAGGGATTGTCCCTGCGATTTCTGGTCGTCCAATTTGGCCCTATATTGTTAAGGGGTTTTTACTTGGCTTGTTGGTTACGCTCTGCGTATTGCTAATCTTATTTATTGCATTTATTTTTATGCCGGCTCTGATATCGCCAAATATGAACGGCGGAACGGGCGTCATTGCTTTTTATATCATCAATTTTTGTATTGGGGTGTTCGTAACAGTTCTTTCGTTGCGTTGGGGTATAGCGCTTGTTGCGATAGCTGTTTCGGAACCACTAGGCAGTACACCCATTAATTTCTGTTCAAACACATGATCTTGTGATTCAATT
>CAKMZE010000019.1:29295-30090 GCA_929200295.1 uncultured Alphaproteobacteria bacterium | reverse complement strand
ACTGGGGGCCAGCCCCCAGACCCCCGGGATATTTCAAAACCTAAGAATGGGGGCGCTCATAATCTGTTAAGCATAAAAAGCGACAGCGACACCATTATATGCGGCGCCAATTGCTTGCGAAATATTATTGCGCGGGATACATGTGCTCCAAAGCGTATTCTTAATTGAACGATGAGGAGTGGCTGCGTGAAGATCGGGGCACCAAATGAGATTTTTGAGGGCGAAAACCGTGTAGCGATGACGCCTGCATCGGCTCTGGAGCTGCAAAAGCTTGGGTATGACTGTGTGATCGAAAGCAAAGCGGGGCAATCTGCTGGTTTTTCAGACGCGATGTATAAAGAGGCCGGTGTAACAATTGTAAAAACGGCCGCCGCCCTTTGGAAAACAGCCGATATTGTCGCAAAGGTGCGCCCGCCAGAGGATGTCGAGGTGAAACGTTTGCGCGCAGAGCAAACCCTGATCTCATTCTTCTACCCTGCACAGAATGCCGCCCTGATGGAGAGCGCGACTAAAAAGGGTGCGACGGTGATTGCCATGGATATGGTGCCGCGCATTAGCCGGGCGCAAAAGATGGATGCGTTGTCATCTATGGCCAATATTTCAGGATACCGTGCGGTCATTGAGGCGGGCAATAACTTTGGCCGATTCTTTACCGGACAGGTCACGGCGGCGGGCAAGGTGCCGCCTGCTAAGGTTCTTGTTGTTGGTGCTGGTGTGGCTGGGCTTGCGGCGATTGGCACGGCAACCTCGCTGGGGGCTGTGACATACGCGTTCGATGTGCGCCCAGAAGTGGCC
>CAKMZE010000019.1:12419-29285 GCA_929200295.1 uncultured Alphaproteobacteria bacterium | reverse complement strand
CAACTGGGGGATATGCGGCTGTTTCAAGCCCAGAGTTCGCCGCCGCCCAATTGGCGAAATTCCGTGAAATCGCTCCTGACATGGATATTGTGATTACGACGGCCCTGATCCCTGGACGCGATGCGCCAGAGCTTTGGACCAAGGACATGGTCGAGGCGATGAAGCCTGGGTCTGTGATTGTGGATCTTGCGGCAGAGCGTGGTGGCAATTGTAAGCTGACGGTCAAGGACGAAAAGATCGTGACAAAGAACGGTGTGACAATCGTTGGGTACACAGATTTCCCTAGCCGGATGGCGGCGCAAGCATCGACCCTATATGCGACAAATATTCGTCATATGATGTCAGACCTCACGTCAGATAAAAACGGTGTGGTCAATCATGATATGCAAGACGATGTAATCCGCGGTGCGACAGTGACCCATATGGGTGAAATCACATTCCCACCGCCGCCGCCAAAGGTCGCGGCGATTGCAGCGCATCCGCAAAAAGCCGCCCCACCAGAGCCAACGGCAGAGGAGATTGCCGCGCGCGAAGCTGCGGCATTTCAGGCGCAAACGCGCAATCAGGTTACACTTTTGTCGGTGGGGGCTGCATTGCTTCTTGGTGTGGGGCTCATTGCACCCGCGAGCTTTATGCAGCACTTTATCGTCTTTGTGTTGTCCGTCTTTGTTGGATTTCAGGTGATCTGGGGGGTGGCACATGCGTTGCACACGCCGCTTATGGCTGTGACCAATGCGATTTCGTCGATTATTATCCTTGGTGCTTTGACGCAGATCGGCTCGGGATCAGGTGTGGTGATCTTTTTGGCCGCCTTGGCTGTCTTTATGACGGGGATTAACATCTTTGGTGGTTTCCTAGTCACACGGCGTATGCTCGCCATGTTCCAAAAATCATAAGGGGGATGCGGTGATGGCATTTGGATTTACCACGGCGGCTTACGTTGTCGCAGCTGTTTTGTTTATCTTGTCTCTCGGGGGGCTGTCTGGCCAAGAAAGCGCAAAGCGCGCCGTTTGGTACGGCATCGCGGGCATGGCATTGGCTATTTTTGCGACATTGATCGGGCCGGGATCAGGGCTATGGCTTTTGTCGCTTGTGCTGATCGCTGGTGGTGGTGTGATTGGTTACCTGCTCGCTACGCGGGTCCAGATGACGCAAATGCCCGAGCTTGTTGCCGCGATGCATAGCCTCGTGGGGCTTGCGGCGGTTTTTGTAGGCTTCATTGCACATTTGGAAATTGGCAATGCAGCCGCTGCGGCCAACACAGATGAATTGGGCGTCTTTGCGGCCTTGATTGCAAAGAAATCTGCCGTTGAGATCAATATCCTGCGTGTCGAGCTTTTCTTAGGTATTTTCATTGGGGCCGTGACGTTCACAGGGTCTGTGATTGCATATGGAAAACTTGCTGGCCGTGTGGATTCGAAGGCTGTAAAGCTACCGGGGGGACATCTGCTGAATATCGCGGCTGCGGTGGTCTCGGTTCTTTGTCTGATATGGTATGTCCAATCGGGGGGGATTCTTCCGCTTGTATTGATGACATGTGCAGCGCTCTTTATCGGATATCATTTGATTATGGGCATTGGCGGGGCGGATATGCCCGTGGTCGTTTCAATGCTGAATAGTTATTCCGGTTGGGCTGCGGCGGCGATTGGCTTTAGCCTTGGCAATGACCTTTTGATCGTTGTGGGCGCGCTTGTGGGCTCATCTGGGGCGATCTTATCCTATATCATGTGCAAGGCGATGAACCGCAGCTTTATCAGCGTGATCTTAGGCGGATTTGGCGGCCCTACAGGTGAACAGATGGCTGTCGAAGGCGAGCAGGTGGCGATTGATGCCGATGGCGTTGCCGCGGCGCTGAACGAGGCGGAAAGCGTGATCATCATCCCCGGCTACGGTATGGCCGTGGCGCAAGCACAGCAATCTGTGTCAGAGCTCGTGCGCAAGCTGCGTGCAAAAGGTAAATTGGTCCGTTTTGCTATTCATCCTGTGGCAGGGCGCTTGCCCGGGCATATGAATGTGCTCTTGGCCGAGGCAAAGGTGCCTTATGACATCGTGCTGGAAATGGATGAAATCAATGATGATTTCCCGCAAACTGATGTTGCGATTGTCATCGGGTCTAATGATATCGTGAATCCAGCCGCACAGGACGACCCAAACTCGCCAATTGCTGGCATGCCTGTTTTGGAATGTTGGAAGGCGACGCAAGTCTTTGTGTCAAAAAGAGGGCAGGGTACCGGGTATTCCGGCATCGAAAACCCGCTCTTCTTTAAAGAGAACACGCGCATGTTCTATGGAGACGCAAAAGCGTCAATTGATGCTTTGCTTCCTAAAATACTGGGGTGAAAGAGATTTCTTAGAGGTTGTTTTGACGGCATATTCTGAGTTTTTATGCGGTTAAGCGTATTTTTTTTGTATGAGAAACAATGCAAAATTTTCACTCTTAAAATGTCGTGAGAATGACTAAATACTCACTTATTTCTTACATGCTTTCCTTGCATTAGTTAACCAAATGTTAACTTTACAGGAACTGAAAATATGAAATTCAATAAATGCATGGCGCTTTGCGTGGCGGGGCTCTCAATGAGTTTGCTACAAGCTTGCGGTGGAACAGCCACTGTATCCAAAGAGCCAGTCGCCATCGACTTTAGCGGACTTGAGGCCTATAAAGATGGTAGTGATTTTGCGACACTAGCAGAAGACCTGCCCACCCACGGGACAACACGTGCAGCGATGAAAAATCCTGGAACTGCATCGTTTGAAGGCAAAGCGATCATTGCTTTACCCGGGGTGAGCGAAATGATCACTGCGAATGGTGATGTAAATATTCTAGTCAGCTTTGCGGGAGATGGAGATGTTACAGGGACCGTAGATAATTTTGATAATAATGTGACTGGATCTCTTACGCTAGGTGGCAATGACAGCGAGTTTGGCGAAAATTCATCATATAATAAGTTTACGACTGATTATGCAGGCACGCTCACTGAGAATAGTGAAAACTACACTATTGCAGGTGAACTTGACGGTAAGTTCCATGGAACTGCAATCCTTGGAAATGGCACGAATGAAATGAAAGGCCTTCGCGCTATGGATACCGACGGAAAGGTAACTGGCGCGAATACCAGTGATGATTTTGTAATCGGGATCGTTGCTGTAAAGAAGTGATCAGATCCCTCACGGGCTCTTGAATTTCATGCTATCAACCTCGCGCCACTCACCGGGCGCGAGGTTTTTTACTGTCCAATCGCCGATTTGCCAGCGGACGAGGCGGAGTGTTGGGAAGCCAATATGTGCTGTCATCCGGCGAATTTGACGGTTGCGCCCTTCTGTGAGGATTAGCTTTAGCCATGTGTCCGGTATGGATTTACGTTGGCGGATAGGTGGTGACCTCTCCCATAGATGGGGTGGTTCTGCGTGCTCTATTTTAATGGGCCGTGTGGGGCCGTCTTTGAGAGTGATCCCTTTGCGCAGTGGGGCAAGATCCGCGTCACTTGGCGCCCCTTCGACCTGAACATAGTAGGTTTTGGGCTGCTTAAACTTCGGATTGCTAATAGCCGCTTGCAGTTTTCCATCATCAGTTAAAACAAGCAGCCCCTCGCTATCGCGGTCTAAGCGACCGGCAGGATAAACATGCGGGATATCGATGAAATCTGAGAGCGTTTGACGCGGGCTGGGGCTGCGCAAATCTGTGAACTGCGACAGCACGTCATAGGGTTTGTTCAAGAGCAATATGCGCGACATGTGATAAGCTATAAAGACGTGACCCGCAGCTGTGAATGCGTAACTTTCATTGCACCATACCATGCGTTGCCCCAAGCTCTCTGATCAGAGCGCTTGGGGCGGGGGCTATATCATTCCGCGGCTTGAACCGATGTTGGCAAGGGTGTGGGCGTGGCCAAATTATCATCATCTTCTGTCCAGATGAACTCTGGTCGTTTGATCCGCTTTGCTTGACGTTGCAAAGCCCAGTCTTGTGCTGCGCGGCTTGAGCGGCCCAATGACAGCCTAGCGAGTAAGCGCGCAAACCAGAGGACATATGTCGTGACCCACACCCGTGTTGCCAACATCGCAGGTGTAAACACCAGCGTCAGCATCGTCGCGATGCCTAGGCCAAAGACCACGGCGGTTGCCAATTGCTTCCACCACAGTGCTGTTGGGCTATCAATGCTATACCCACCGTTCATAAAGTCGAGGCTCAGACCAAACATCATTGGTGCAAGCCCGGCCATGGTCGTGATCGTTGTCAAAAGAACAGGGCGGATACGCGCCTCAGCCGTGCGGATGATCGCCTCGGACCGGGGCATGAACTGGCTGTATTCTTGGTAGGTATCGATGAGAATAATGTTGTTATTCACCACAATCCCCGCAAGGGCGACAATACCCGTGCCCGTCATGATGATCGAGAACGGCTGATCCATGACAAGCATCCCCACGAGGACACCCGCAGTAGACATCACAACCGCCATCAACACCAAAAACGAATTATAGAACGAGTTGAATTGCGCCAGCAGGATGATGAACATCAGACCCAAGGCCCCTGCAAATGCAGACATTAGGAACTGGCCTGATTCAGCTTGTTCCTCTTGGTCTCCAGTCCATTCCCATGACACGGACGCAGGCAGAGGGTTCGTCTCGAGCCATTCTGTCAATAGCGCGATCCGCTCGTTGGGATTGATCGCAGTTATCGTCGCGGCATCGTTTGTGTCATAAAAATCGGCAAGATCATCGCGAGCGACACCTTCGTTTATTGCAACGAGCGTGTAATCTGACCCATTGATTGTGAACGCATCAGTCGCGTCTGCCGCGGCCTCGGTTACAATGGCAATTGGCTCATCGGTTTCAGCATTGACCATTTGCTGCCAGCCGCTTTCGACGCCGGCTTTGATATCAAAATAGCGTTTCTGCTCAATACGGTCGATTTGTGCGAGCTTGGCGACTGGTGTACGGGTGATGAAGTTTGAGAGGGGCACAAGGCCCGCATTGGTGCGTACGCGCAGGCTATCAAGTGTGGACAGCACACGGTCCTCTGCGGGGAGACGGACCCTGATCTCGATCTCTTCGTCAGAGCTATCGACACGCATTGTGTCGAGAAAGATGCCACGTGTGACCATCTGTACCATCGCCCCGACAGAGGCCACATCAGCGCCAAAGCGGCCTGCCTTTTCGACATCAACCTGAATTTCCCAGTCGATGCCGGGCAGGGGCAGGGTGTCTTCGATCTGGGTCAGGGCATCTGTTGTCTCAAACTGCGTACGCGCCATTTGTGTTGCGGCAATCAGATCGCCAAAGTTTTCGCCGCGTATCCGCAGGTGTACAGGCTTACCTGACGCTGGGCCACGGGCCTGCGCTAAGATTTCTGAGCGGATACCAGGGATTTCATTCAATGCGGTTTGCAGCTCTTCCAAAACAACGTCGCCATCAAGCTCTTCGATCCCGACGCGGTCGTCCCATGGCACTGTTTCAAGCTGGATTTGCCCGATCGTATCGCGCGGGTTACTGGCGCCGCCTGTGTTCGTGTTCAAACCGCCTTCGCCTGCGAAGGCAAAGGCGTTATAGACGCCGGGATGGGCGAGAACCACGTCTTCGGCTTGACGCACCAATGCATCCTTTTCCTCAAGCGAGAGATTCCCGCGGGCGCGTACGTAAACGATGGCTTGCTCAGGCTCAGATTCAACAAAGAACTCAACGCCGTTATTATTTGCGCCAAAGTAGGTGAAGATCGAACTGACGACAAAAAACACCCCGGCAATGGTCACCAAAGGCATAATAGGGTTGCCTGCAATAAAGGCGGTAAAATAGCCAAAAGGGCTGCGACGATAGCCTGATTTGATACTCTTTGCGCGGCGCGTTATTTTAGCTGCTCCGATTGTGATCGAGGCAAAGACAGCGCCAAGCAGAAACAGGATAATGCCAGGCAATGACGCGTTAAGCCCCGATGTCTGAACAGCCTCGCCGCTGAGGTAACCGGGGTTGAGCGTCAGCATCGCCCCTGTAAAGACGACCAAAAGGGCCACAGGCACCAGTAAGGCCCGAACCACCCACGGCAGGCTGCGGCGTAGCGCGTCAGAAGAGCGCCCGAACAAGGCACTTAACCGTCCAGTGACACCGCCCATAACAGGCAAATAGATCAGCGCCACAACGAGCGAGGCTGAAAGCACAAAGATCAATGTCACGGGCAGCATACCCATGAACTGCCCCGGCACGCCGGGCCAGAAAAGCATGGGCAAGAACGCACAGAGCGTTGTGCAGGTGGATGAGATGATCGGCCAAAACATGCGTTTTGCTGCATCAGTATAGGCCGTCATCGGGCCAGAGCCCTCTTGAATACGCCTATCGGCATATTCGACCACAACGATGGCCCCATCCACGAGCATCCCCACAGCGAGGATTAGGCCAAACATCACAATGTTTGAAATCGTAATGCCCATAATCGCAAGAAGCGCAAAGCACAGCAGAAACGACGTGGGGATCGCAAAGCCAACCAACAGCGCAGGGCGGGTGCCGAGTGCGGCCAAAACGACAATCATCACCAGTGCAACAGCTGTAAGAACCGAGCCCTCAAGCTGGCTCACCATTGAGGCAACACCCCGTGATTGGTCATTCGACGTGCCGATGTCTACAGCGCTGCGTAGTTCGGGCGACCAGCTGGCGCGCTCCTCTTCAACGGTTTCTTTGACGAGGGCGGTCGTGTCGATCAGGTTAAATCCTTTGCGTTTGACGACCTGAAGCGCAACCGTATTCACGCCATTAAAGCGCGCCGTGCTCAACCGGTCTTCAAACGTGAGGCGGATTGTGGCAAGATCACCGAGGGTGATGACGCGATCACCGTTTGTTTTCACAGGCAGGTCATAAATATCGCGCGGTTCATCAAAGGATGAGGGGATTTTGACCGCGAATGTGCCTTGCGCTGTCTCAATCTCGCCTGCCGCGATCAAGAGATTGTTGTTGTTGACAACACCGATCAGCTCACCTGCAGTGACGTTATAGGCTTCAAGCTTGAGCGGGTCGATGACGACCTCGAGCATCTCATCGCGCTCTCCGGCAAGCCCTGCCTCGAGCACGGCATCAAGCCCTTCGATACGTTCTTGCAAGCCGCTTGCGACCTGTAGCAACGTGCGCTCTGGCACGGCGCCAGTGAGGTTCACAACGATAATGGGGAACTCAGAAAAGTTGATCTCATTGATCGAATAATTATCAGCGCCATTCGGGAATTTGGATTCGGCTGAGTTCATCGCGTCGCGAATATCTGCCATGACTTTGGTTTTGTCCCAGCCAAATTCAAACTCAAGTGCGACGCCTGCGTAGCCCTCTGATGCGGTCGCACTCATGGTTTTAAGGCCATCAAGGTCGGACAGTTCGGTTTCCATTGGTTTGACCAGCAGCGTTTCACTATCCGCCGCAGAAATGCCGGGGAAGGGGACAGAGACGAAAATCGCGGGGATCTCGATGTCGGGTTCGCCTTCTTTGGGCAGGCCCACATACGCCATGCCTCCCGCAATCAGCGAGAGGCTAATAAAGGCAAGCACCATGCGGGCGCGTGACGCGGCCCAATCGACGATACCGGTCATCCTTTGATCTCCTGAAAGGTGGGCGCGACTTGCACGCCATCAATGACAAATTCTTGACCGACGACAATCACATCGACGGTTTCCGGCAATCCGGTGAGCCACACGCCCTCTGCCGTGTCGCGCACCAGCGTGACAGGGATAAAGAGCGCGTTTTGTGCAGCATCAATTGTCCGCACGCCTAAGAGCCCGTCATCGTCTAACGTCAATGACGACTGCGGGAGAAGATGGGCCATTGTCCCATCTGATGCGACAACGATTTCCACGGTCTGACCATCGCGGATGCTTAGGTCTTCGTTTGGAACAGTGATTTCAACGCGGAATGTACGTGTTGTTTCATCGGCAGAGCGTGAGAGGAATGAAACCTGCCCACCGGTCGCAACACCTGTGGCAAGCATTGCTTGCGCAGGCGCACCCACTGTGACCTTGCTTACATCTGTTTCAGGGACAAAACCCACCAGCTTAATGGGGTTCAATTGGATTACCGTTGCACAGGCCGCCCCCGGTTGCATCAATGTGCCCAGCTCCGCCGTGTCGGTTTCAAGTAAGCCTGCAAAGGGCGCGCGAATGGTCAAACGTTCGATCTCACGCTCGGCTGCGGCGACGGCTGACATGGCAGCCTCAATACCTGCTTGTGCAGAGGCGACCCCTGATGTGGCGCGCTGAACGCCCGCTGCTGCTGCCTCGGCCACGGCTTCGGCGCTGACAAGCCGCGTCTCTGAGGCAAAGCCACCCTCAGAGAGTTGCCGTGCGGCATTTACATTGATCTCGGCCTCACGCACGCGGGCATTGGCTTCTGCGATTGCGGCTTGTGCCTCTGGGACGCGTCCTCTGGCTTCTGCAAGACGCGCGCGCGCCTCAGCGAGATTTGCTTCGCGCGTGCCGGGGTCAAGCTGGCAAAGATGCTCACCAGCTGTAATATAGGCACCCTTGCGCAGCGGCTCTGAAATGACCCGGCCGGATGTTTCGGCCGCGACCGTTACTTGCCGTGCAGCCTCAGTGCGGCCGCGCAGGATCACGGCGCTGTCGATCACTTGTGCCGTTGATTTCAACGCGACGACCTTAACGCCTGTGGCTTGCTCTTGCGTTGTAGGCTCTGCGGTCGCCACTTGATCTGTGGCGACATCGGTGCCTTCAGTCGCCCCGTCGGCTCCAAAGCTTTGCGAGAACGCAACCAAACGCTCGCGCTCAAAAATTGCAAAGTAAAGCGTTGCGGAAACCAGCAATGCGGTGATGATCGGTATAATCTTCATGTGGGACCTATGGCTAAGCGGGCTGTCTTAGAGGGGAATTATTTATGTAATCACTCAGGGATACGGTGCAAGTCTCAAACCGGATTAATCTTTATGCTAAACTGATCAGTTCATTTTACGTCAGGCTGTGGATAAGTGCAAGGGAATATTCTGCGCTGCCGCATAGAAACATGAGCGGATATCTTAGCACCTCTTGGCAATTGCTTTGGCTTCAAGGTAAGTATGCGTTAATATATGATAAGCGACTTTCAAACGAGGACCAAAGCGTGAGCAATCCAGACAGTTTTATTGAAGAATTCACCGAAGAGGTGAGGCGCGACAGGCTCTATGGATATATGCGCAAATATGGGTGGATTGCGGTTTTGGTCGTCGTTACCATTGTGGGCGGATCTGCGTGGTACGAGTACAACAAAGCACAAAGCACAGCGAAAGCCCAAGCGGCAGGCGATGCGCTATTTGCCGCACTCAGCGAAAATGATCCTGCCGCCCGCGCCGATGCTTTGGCCGGGGTCACAGCACAAGGCGATGTGAGAGCGATTACAGAGCTTCTTAATGCCGCGGCGCAGCATGGGGCGGGTGATCTGATCGCAGCACATGAGATTTTGACCGCACTTGCCGAAGATCAAACGATCCCTGAGGATTACCGCACCATTGCAGCGCTCAAGGCTGCGATGATTGATGCACCCGAAATTGATCAAACCGCGCGGCGTCAAATGCTCGAGAGCATGTCAAATCCTGGTATGCCATTCAGTCTTCTTGCGTTAGAGCAAACCGCAATGATGGATGTCGCTGCCGGTGAAATTGATGCAGCAATAGCGACTTTTCGCGCCATTGCAGAGGATGCATCTGCGACACGGGGC
Organism: uncultured Alphaproteobacteria bacterium; assembly: GCA_929200295.1. Classification (GTDB taxonomy): domain Bacteria; phylum Pseudomonadota; class Alphaproteobacteria; order Rhodobacterales; family Rhodobacteraceae; genus Yoonia. The sequence continues at coordinate 19,613 of CAKMZE010000019.1, read as the reverse complement.
TTGCGTGAACGTGCACAAAGCATGATTGTGGCCCTAGGCGCAGAGCTGAGCGAAGAATAACCCATAAGGGACAAACCGTGGCGGGCAAAACGATGACAGGCACAATGACAACGGGCAAAACGATATTTTCAACAATGATGTTGGTGTCGTTTATGGTCGCATGTGGTGAAACGGATATCATTCTCCCAGGAGAGCGTATTGATATCCGTACCGATGCGACGACCAGCCAGAATGAAACACGCGCATTTTCTGTGCGGGCTGCAAAAGCAAACACAGCATGGACGCACCGAAACGGTACGCCTTCGCATCAGATCGCGCATCCGGCACTCTCTGAAAGCTTGCAACCGCATTTTGTAACGAGCATCGGTGCGGGCGATAGCCAACGTGCACGGATCACCGCAGAACCTGTTGTTGCAGGTGGCGTCATATATACGATTGATGCGCTGTCGCGTGTGACGGCAACAGATGTATCGGGGCAAATGCTCTGGGCGCGGGTTCTTTCATCTGGCAGCGACAATCCACAAGATGCATCGGGCGGCGGGCTGTCATTTGCAGATGGCCGGGTCTTTGCGACCAATGGGTTTGGTGATCTGACCGCGCTTGATGCCAGCTCTGGCGCGGTGCTTTGGACGCAGGATCTTGATGCACCGGGGAGCTCTGCGCCAACGGTCATGGGTGATTTGGTATATGTTGTCGGTCGGGATAACACGGCTTGGGCGATTGAGATCGAAAGCGGGCGCATTCACTGGCAGCTAACAGGCACACCGTCATCCGCAGGCTTTGCAGGCGGGGCTGGGGCTGGTGTCACGAAAGACATCGCGATTTTCCCATTCTCATCAGGTGATGTGATCGCGACCTTCCCCAAAGGCGGGCTGCGCCGCTGGTCCACCGTTGTTGCGGGTGCACGCCCGGGTGCTGCACTTGCAAAGATCTCTGATATTGCGGGTGATCCCGTGATCGCGGGTGATCGCGTTTATATTGGCAATGTCTCGGGCTTTTTGGTGGCACTTGATCTTGAAACAGGTGATCGGCTTTGGACTGCGCGTGAAGGTACTGTTGGCCCGGTATGGCCTGCGGGGGATTCCGTGTTCTTGGTCAATGACCAAAACGAGCTTTTGCGCCTAGATCGCAGAGGTGGCGCCGTGGTTTGGCGTGTGGATCTGCCCGATGAAATCACCGGGCGCTGGGGCCGCGTCGAGGGACGCTTTGCCCATTACGGCCCGATTATTGCGGGGGGCCGTTTGATCGTGGCCTCATCAGATGGGCAGATCAGGTCGTTTGATCCGACCTCTGGCGCGTTGACAGGAACGCTCGCGATTGAGGGTGGGGCGGCATCAAATCCGGTTGTCGCGGACCAAACGCTATATGTGATCAGCAAATCAGGTCATCTGCACGCTTTCCGTTAGGCGCAACATAGTGTAGCAGCCCGTCATGCTGTTGGAGCAATATGATGAGCTTAACCCTTGCGATTGTCGGGCGTCCCAATGTTGGAAAGTCCACACTCTTTAACCGCCTTGTCGGAAAGAAGCTGGCTTTGGTCGATGACCAGCCCGGTGTGACGCGCGATTTGCGCGAAGGGCAGGGGCGTATCGCGGACCTAAAATTCACGGTCATTGACAGCGCTGGCCTCGAAGAGGCCACAGACGATAGTTTGCAAGGTCGGATGCGGCGGCTCACGGAGCGTGCTGTTGAAATGGCTGATGTTTGCTTGTTTATGATTGATGCGCGCGCAGGCGTTTTGCCTGCGGATGAAGTCTTTGCCGATATTCTCCGCAAGAAAAACGCGCATGTGATTTTGGCGGCGAATAAGGCTGAGGGGAAGGCGGCGGATGCCACGGTCTTAGAGGCGTTTAGCCTTGGGCTGGGCGAGCCTATTCGCATGTCCGCAGAACACGGCGAGGGGATGGGCGAGCTGCTCGATTTCCTGCGCCCCATTGCGGAAGGCCTGACAGAGCAAGCAGCCGCTGATGCGCCAGAGATTGATGTGGACGTCAGCGATGATGAAACGGAAGAGTTTTTATCCCCAACCAAAGAGCGCCCTCTACAAATCGCCGTTGTTGGTCGCCCAAATGCGGGCAAATCAACGCTGATCAATCAAATCATAGGCGAGGAACGCCTGCTCACTGGGCCAGAGGCAGGCATCACCCGTGATGCGATATCTGTCCAGCAGACATGGTTTGACGTGCCAATGCGGATTTTTGACACCGCTGGCATGCGCAAAAAGGCCAAGGTGCAAGAAAAGCTGGAAAAGCTATCAGTGTCTGATGGGTTGCGGGCCGTGAAATTTGCCGAAGTTGTTGTTGTTTTGCTGGATGCGCAAATCCCCTTTGAGCAACAGGATCTCAGAATCGCAGACCTCGCAGAGCGCGAAGGCCGCGCTGTGGTTGTTGCGGTAAATAAATGGGATGCGGAAACCGAAAAACAGCAGAAATTAAAAGAGTTACGCCAGTCTTTTGAACGCCTTTTACCGCAGCTGCGCGGGGCGCCTCTGGTCACTGTTTCAGCCAAAACAGGCAAGGGGCTTGATCGTCTGCATCAAGCGATTATGCGTGCTCATGAGGTGTGGAACAGACGCGCGACAACGGCGCAACTAAACAGGTGGTTGACCGGCATGTTAGAGCAGCATCCGCCACCAGCCCCCGGGGGAAAGCGCATTAAAATGCGCTATGCGGCACAGGTGAAAACGCGGCCACCTGCATTTGTCGTGATGACATCGCATCCAGATGCGGTGCCTGAAAGCTATAAACGCTATCTGGTCAATGGTTTGCGCACTGATTTTGACATGCCGGGCACACCCGTGCGGCTTTATCTGCGCGATCAGGGCGACAAAAACCCATATAAAGACAAAAAAGCCGCTCAGCCTTCCCGGTTGTCCAAACACCTTCGGACATCGAGAAAAAGCTAAACGGCTTTGTCTTAGACCAGTGTGCCGTCTGGAGAGATCGTTGTTTTGCCGCGCAAATATGGATGCAATGCTGTGGGAAGCGTCACAGACCCATCCTCTTGCTGGCCATTTTCTAAGACGGCAATCAGACAGCGCCCGACCGCAAGACCCGATCCGTTCAACGTATGCACAAACTGGGGTTTGCCACCATCGGCGGGTTTGAAACGGGCATTCATGCGACGCGCCTGAAAATCACCTGTTGTAGAGACAGATGAGATTTCACGGTAGGTATTTTGGCCGGGCAACCAGGCTTCAATATCATAGGTGCGGCGCGCGCCAAATCCCATATCCCCTGTACAAAGCACCACGGTGCGATAGGGGATCTCCAAACGCTCAAGGATATCCTCAGCGCAGCGCAGCATGCGCTGTTGCTCGGCATCTGATTGATCAGGATGACAAATTGTCACCATCTCAACCTTTTCAAACTGGTGCTGTCGCAGCATGCCAGCTGTATCACGCCCGGCGGATCCGGCCTCGGATCGGAAACAAAGCGTATGCGCAGTGAGGCGTTGCGGCAGTGCTGCTTCATCCAGCGTGTCGCCCGCTACAGAATAGGTCAGTGTGACTTCGGATGTGGGGATCAACCACCAGCCATTTGTGGTCTGATAGCTATCATCACCGAATTTCGGCAGCTTATCTGTGCCATACATGGCGTCGTCACGGACCAACACAGGGGTGTTGACCTCGGTCAGGCCGTTTTCTTCGACATGCAGATCAATCATAAACTGCGCGAGCGCACGATGAACACGGGCTACGGCCCCGCGCTGAAACACAAATCGGCTGCCAGAGGTTTTGCCGGCTGTTGCGAAATCAAGCCCGGCTATTGTGCCTGCGATGTCAAAATGCTCTTTGGGATCAAACGCAAAATTTGGGATACTGCCCCATGTGCGCACCTCAACATTGTCCTCTTCATCAGCGCCATCAGGCACATCATCATAAGGCAGGTTGGGGATTTCGGCCAAAAGCGCGTTGAGCTTTGCATCCTCGGTCTTTGCATCCTCATTGAGCGTTGCAATCTGTGCCTTTTTCTCAGCAACAAGCGCACGCAGACGGGCAAACGCGTCCTCATCGCCGCGTGCTTTTGCAGCGCCTACCTCTTTGGCGGCTTTATTTGCCTCGGATTGTGCGTCTTCGGCGGCTTTGATCTTGGCCCGGCGGCTTTCATCCAAGGCAAGAATCTGGGACGATAGCGGCGCGTCTCCACGACGCGACAGAGCCGCATCAAAAGCGGCGGGATTGTCACGGATCATGCGGATGTCATGCATTTATCGTCTCCTTGGGTTGGCGTAATGATTATGCGGCCCCATATGCCTGAAATGAAACAGTCTGTGAACCACTTATTCGTGGCGCCTATATGCGATTAGCGCGTTGCCATTCAGGGGCTTGCAACATACTGTGCGAAAAACTTTGAGACCGGGGTGGTTTTGCCATGCATTGCAAGCGTGCCCCTACAGATATGAGACTGGGAAACACACATGCAGGGCATTGAATCGCTTATACCACTTCTACTGATCTTCGGGATCATGTATTTTTTTCTTATTCGGCCACAGCAGAAAAAGCTGCAAGAACACCAACAGATGGTTGAAGCACTGCGTCGCGGTGATCAGGTGGTCACGCAAGGCGGTGTGGTTGGCAAAGTCACTAAGGTTAAAGACGGCAGCAACGAGATCGAGGTTGAGATTGCATCAGGCGTCACTGTGCGCGTGATCCGGTCAACCATCGCAACGGTTATGAATAAAACCGAACCAGCAAAATAAGCCTGAATAGGCAAAGAGGGGCACTCGCTGATGTTGCAGATTTCGGGCTTTAAGCAGGTTATGATTTGGGCCACATGCGTTGTGGGCCTGCTGCTTGCCATGCCAAACGCATTTTATACCAAGGTTGAGACGCATAATGATGCGGCAGCACTCATTGCTGAGGGGCAAAGCTCTGCGGAGCTTGATGAAGCGTTTGCGCAATGGCCGTCCTCTCTCCCCTCTGGATTGGTGAACCTGGGTCTTGATCTGCGCGGCGGTGCGCATTTGCTGGCTGAGGTGCAGGTATCAGATGTTTACGCATCATTGATGGATGCGCAATGGCCCGAGGTGCGTGATGCGCTTGCGGCTGAACGCGACACGGTTGGCTTTGTCACCCGCGAAGACAGCCCAGATGATCTGTTGATGGTACGTATTTCAAATGCAGAGGCCGCGGGACGCGCATTAGAAATCGTACGTGGTTTGGCGCGGCCCACGACATCATTGGCTACAATCGGGGCCACAGATATCGAAGTGTCGGCCAATGGCCCGGTGCTAACGGTTCGCTTAAGTGATGCGGAAAAGCTATCTGTTGATGACCGCACGATGCGGCAGTCGCTTGAGATTATTCGCAACCGGATTGATGAGGTTGGCACGCGCGAGCCGACGATCATGCGTCAAGGCACGGATCGGGTTTTGATCCAAGTACCGGGTATCGGGTCTGCGGCAGAGCTGAAGGCGCTGATCGGAACAACGGCTAAGCTGACATTCCAGCCTGTCGTTGGCCGCACAAGTGACCCGAGCGCCCCTGCGGGATCAGGAAATGAGCTCGTGCCGTCGGTAGATGAGCCGGGCACCTATTATATTATTGAACGTAGCCCTGTGGTGACAGGTGAAGAGCTGGTCGATGCGCAGCCTGCCTTTGATCAAAATGGCCAGCCGGCTGTGAACTTCCGCTTTAACCCAACAGGTGGGCGCAAGTTCGGTGATTATACGGCTGAAAACATTGGATCGCCCTTTGCGATTGTGCTCGACCAAGAGGTGATCAGCGCCCCAACAATCCAAAGCCATATCGCGGGTGGCTCTGGCATTATCACCGGACGTTTTTCGGTTGAAGAGGCGACAAACCTTGCGGTGCTTTTGCGCGCAGGGGCCCTGCCTGCTGAGCTGACGTTTCTAGAAGAACGCACAATCGGGCCTGAGCTCGGCCAAGACAGCATTGATGCTGGCAAGGTCGCGGCGGCTGTCGCGGGCATCGCTGTGTTGGTCTATATGGTCTTGTCTTATGGGCTGTTCGGAATTTTTGCGAATGTCGCGCTGATCATCAATGTTGGTCTGATCTTTGGCTTATTGTCGCTACTTGGTGCCACGCTCACCCTGCCGGGGATTGCGGGTATCGTTCTGACCATTGGTATGGCCGTTGATGCGAATGTCATCGTGTTTGAACGTATCCGCGAAGAGCTGCGCAGCGCAAAAGGCCCAGCACGGGCGATTGAGCTTGGTTATGAAAAAGCGCTGTCATCAATCATTGATGCAAACATCACGACATTTATGACGGCAACGATCCTTTTTGCGATGGGCTCTGGCCCGGTCAGAGGTTTTGCGATTACCCTCGGGCTTGGCATTATCACGTCGGTCTTTACTGCGATATTCGTGACGCGCTCTTTGATCGTGCTGTGGTACGCGCGCAAAAAGCCCAAAACAATTATGCAAGGGCCGCGTTTGAAATTGGTCAAAGACCAGAGCCAGTTTGATTTCTTCAACCGGGTGCGCATGTGGCTAGGGATATCTGGGATCGCGATGCTCTTGTCCTTTGGGTCGTTTGCAGTTCAAGGGCTCAACTATGGGATCGATTTCCAAGGTGGCACAAGCATGCGAACACAGTCACAAACTGAGGTTGATGTGGGTGAATACCGTGCTGCTCTTGCACCGCTTGAGCTTGGCGATATGTCAATTACCGAAGTTTTTGACCCCACATTTGCCGAGGATCAAAATGTCGCGATGGTGCGTATTCAGGCCCAAAATGGCGAGGAAAGCGTGACCAATGAAACGATCCTTTCAGTGCAAGAGGCACTTAAAACTATTGATCCGAATATGCAGTTTCCATCAACAGAATCTGTCGGGCCAAAGGTGTCGGCCGAGCTGATCCAATCGGCGGCAATCGCGGTTATTCTCGCGGTGTTGGGGATCATGTGCTATATTTGGCTGCGGTTTGAATGGCAGTTTGCTGTGGGTGCTGTCTTGGCCTTGCTGCATGATGTCTTATTGACGGTCGGTATATTCTCGCAGTTTCAGATCAAATTTGATCTGGCAATTATCGCCGCACTTTTGACGATCGTGGGGTATTCCATTAATGACACGGTGATCGTCTTTGACCGTGTGCGCGAGAACCTGCGGAAGTTTAAACAAAAACCGTTGAAAGACGTGCTGAACGTGTCGATCAATGAAACGCTTGCGCGCACATTGATGACATCTGGGACGACGATGCTGGCGCTCTTGGCGTTGTTCGTCTTAGGT
>CAKMZE010000019.1:6932-12409 GCA_929200295.1 uncultured Alphaproteobacteria bacterium | reverse complement strand
GCTGGGCGGGGACGTGATCCGCGGCTTTGTCTTTGCGATGATGTGGGGTGTCTTTATCGGGACATACTCATCAATTTTTGTAGCGACAGCGGTATTGCTGGTGCTGGGTGTGAAACGTGATTGGTCCAAGAAGCCACCAACAGTTGGGAACCAATACGCACATATTGATGCCTAAACGGAGCAGCTGATGCGTCTCAATGAAGTCCAGTACCAAGACGGAAAACCGATAGATGGCTACGGGCCTGGGTTCTTTCGTATTGGGGGCGAGGTGTTTGAGGGGCCGGTTCTGACACTCTGCGTTGGAACACTTGCCTGGGGTGGCCTTGCGAATACGCAGAGCATTCTGGCACATCAAGACGCCATCGATGTGGTCTTTGTGGGAACAGGGGCGGAGATTACGCATCTGCCTGAGGATTTCCGCGACACACTTGAAGCGGCAGGGCTGGGGGTTGAGGTCATGGCCGCACCTGCGGCTTGCCGGACCTATAATGTGCTGTTGTCAGAAGGGCGGCGCATCGCAGCTGCTCTGATCCCCGTGACATAGATGCTAGAAGTCCGCGATCTCACATGTGAACGCGGTGGGCAGATCCTGCTCAGTGGGGTGAGTTTCAGCCTTGGGGCTGGTGAGGCGCTTATTTTGCAAGGGCCAAATGGGGTTGGGAAAACCAGTCTTCTTCGAACGCTTGCGGGGTTGCAGCCTGCTGTGTCAGGAGAGGTGATCCATGCGCCAGAAACCGTAGCTTATGCGAGCCATGCTGATGGGGTAAAAGCTGCGCTGACTGTGGCGGAGAACCTCGCGTTTTGGGCCGATGTCTATGGTCAGGATGTCCCGAGAGACGTCTTTGAGCAGTTTGATCTGGCTGATTTAAAATCCCGCATGGCAGGGACATTATCGGCAGGGCAAAAACGGCGGTTGGGGCTCGCGCGTATCGCGGTGATGAACCGAGCGATCTTGTTTCTTGATGAGCCGACCGTGTCGCTTGATGGGTTTTCGACAAAGCGGTTTGCGGCGTATTTGCGTGATGTGCATCTCTCGAATGGTGGCGTTGCTGTCATCGCCACCCATGTGGACATCGGCATTGATGCACCTGTCTTGGATTTAACGGCGTATCAAACCCAAACTGCATCGGGGCAAAGTGATGAGGCGTTTTTGTGATTGCTTTGCTCAAGCGCGACCTCAAGCTCGCGATGCGGGCAGGGGGCGGATTTGGGCTGGCGCTTGTGTTTTTCCTGATCGTGGTTGTGCTGGTTCCTTTTGGTGTGGGGCCTGAGGCTGCGATGCTCTCGCGGATTGCGCCAGGTATTTTGTGGGTTGCGGCGCTTTTGGCGGCACTTCTCTCGCTTGACCGGATATTTGCACTAGATTTTGAGGATGGGTCTCTTGCGCTATTGGCAACAGCACCGATCCCGCTTGAGGCTGTTGGTTTGCTCAAAGCGTTGGCACATTGGTTGACAACAGGCCTGCCGCTGACGTTGATTGCACCCGTCTTAGGGTTGCTTTTGCATTTAGAGCCGCAAGCCAATGGGCATTTAGTGCTTTCGCTTTTGATAGGGACACCTGCGCTTTCAATGATCGGGAGCTTTGGTGCGGCTTTGATTGTTGGCGTGAAACGTGGTGGCTTGCTCTTGTCGCTATTGGTTCTGCCTTTTTACGTGCCCACACTGATCTTTGGTGCAGAGGCGGTGCGCCGGGGCGGGCAAGGGCTAGAGGCGCAAGGGGCGTTGATGCTACTCGGGGGTATCACGCTTGCCTGCATTGCTTTGCTGCCATTTGCCACAGCCGCAGCCCTGCGTATTACGTTAAGATAGATAAGAGATGAAAATGTCAGCAGGACGTAAAATGTCATTTTGGGAATATGCAAACCCGCGCAAGTATATGGAGTGGAGCAGCCCCGTGATGATGTGGTGCTTTGGCGCCGCCCCCGCATTGCTGATCGCGGGCGTTGCATGGGGGTATTTTGGCACGCCAAATGCCGCACGGTTTGAAGCCTCGGTGAAGATCATATATTTGCACGTCCCTTCTGCCTTAATGGCGATCAATACATGGGCGATGATGGTAGTGGCCTCAATCATATGGCTGGTGCGCAGGCATCATGTGTCAGCGCTCGCGGCCAAGGCCGCGGCCCCGGTTGGGATTATGATGACTCTGATCGCTTTGATCACAGGGGCGATCTGGGGCGCGCCAATGTGGGGAACATATTGGGCGTGGGATCCGCGTCTCACATCGTTTTTGATCTTATTTCTGTTTTACTTGGGCTATGTCGCACTTTGGGCCGCGATTGAGGATCCAGACACGGCTGCGGATTTGACCAGTGTGCTTTGCCTTGTTGGGTCCATCTTTGCGCTATTGTCACGTTATGCCGTGAATTTCTGGAACCAAGGATTGCACCAAGGGGCGTCACTATCGCTTGATGCGGAAAAGAACGTGGCAGATGTCTATTATCTACCACTGCTCTGCGCGATTGCGGGATTTGTTCTGCTGTTCATCGCGATGGTTCTTCTTGGGACGCGCACAGAAATCCGCCTGCGCCGGATGCGCGCACTGACATTGCGTGAAAGGAAAGCATGATGCCTGAGCTTGGTGATTACGCCACTGAAATTATCAGCGCTTATGTGGCAAGCGGTGCGATCTTGGTGATGTTTGTTGCGGCTTATATCGTCCGGGCACGGCGTGTGCGGGCCGCATTAGAAGATATTGAGAAAGATGGCTAAAGTATCAAAGCTTATTCTTATTCCACCGCTTGTCTTTGCAGCCCTTGGTGGGCTGTTAGTGGGGGGGATGTTACGCGAGAACGCGCAGGAACTGCCATCAACGTTTATCGGGCAAAAAGCCCCTGCGCTGCCTGAAGCAGCGGTCCCTGGAACGCGGCTTTTGATAAGTGATGACCTAGAAACGGGCGATGTGACGGTTGTGAATTTTTGGGCCAGCTGGTGTCCGCCCTGCCGTGCAGAGCATCCGATGTTGCTGGCGCTGGCTGGGGATGGTGTACGTGTTGCAGGGGTGAATTTTCGGGATACGGCTGATCAGGCGGCAGCGTATCTTGAGACCGATCAGAACCCGTTTTTTGCAACCGGGTTTGACCCGCGCGGGCGGCGTGCAATCGATTGGGGTGTGAGCGCCCCGCCAGAGACGTTTATTGTCGGTGGCGATGGCACGGTGCTTTACCGGTTCACAGGGCCGCTGATCGGCTCGGACTATGAGCAGCGGTTTTTACCAGAACTGATGAAGGCGATGGGGCAGTAGTCCCGTCTAGCATTATTATGCCCGTGTCCCAGCGAACAGTTCTGACCATTCGGTGCGTTCATCATCTGTGAGCTTGCGGAACAGATTTTCAGGCACCACAAAGCTGTGACCTGCGGGTAATGTTTGCAATGCGCCCTGCGCATCTGTTGGCCAAGACGTATCATCCGTTTGCATCGCATCGCGCATGGTCTTTGCTGCATCTGGGATAAACGGGGCAGAGAGTTTGGCGTATAAATGCACAAGGTTGAGCCCCACGCGCACCTGCATCGCGGCGGTTTCTGGGTCCGTTTTGAATACTGTCCAAGGCGCATTGGCTTGCAGATACTCATTGCCGAGCACCCAGATCGCGCGCAGCTCTGCTGCGGCTTTGCGTACTTCAATCGCATCCATATAGCCTGCATAGGCAGCGAGACGCGTATTCAAATCAGACATCAGTTGTGTTTCCGCCGGGCCCATCTCGCCGCCCTCTGGCACGGCTTCGCCAAATTTTGAGCGGCAGAATTTGGTGATACGGCTGACGAAATTGCCCAAAACATCCGCAAGGTCTTTGTTCACGTCTGTTTGAAAGTTTTCCCATGTGAACTCTGCATCGGCGCTTTCGGGCGCATGGCTCAAGAGCCACCAGCGCCAGTAATCAGCAGGCAGAATTTCAAGCGCCTGATCCATAAACACACCGCGCCCGCGCGAGGTTGAGAACTGACCACCATCATAATTCAGGTAATTAAATGATTTGATGTAATCGACCAGTTTCCAAGGCTCTTGCGTGCCTTTGATCGTGGCGGGAAAGCTAAGCGTGTGAAACGGCACGTTATCTTTGCCCATAAACTGGGTGTAGGTCACATCATCCGCGCCTTTATCGGTGCGCCACCAGCGCTCCCAATCGGTGCCTTTGCCAGCATCCACCCATTCTTGCGCGCAGGCGATGTATTCGATGGGCGCATCAAACCACACGTAAAAGACTTTGCCTTCCATGCCGGGCCAATCATCAGCGCCGTTTTTAACTGGAATGCCCCAATCGAGATCACGGGTGATGCCGCGGTCTTGTAATCCATCCCCATCATTGAGCCACTTTTTTGCGATTGAGGTGGTGAGGATCGGCCAATCTGTTTTGCTATCAATCCATTTGGCAAGATCGTCTTTCAAAGCTGATTGCCGCAGGTAAAGATGCTTTGTCGTGCGCACCTCAAGATCAGTGGCACCCGAGATTGTGGACCGTGGATTAATCAGATCCGTGGGGTCAAGCTGTTTGGTGCAATTGTCACATTGGTCACCGCGCGCACTGTCAAAGCCGCAGTTTGGGCATGTGCCCTCAATATAGCGGTCTGGCAAGAACCGTCCATCGGTCTGCGAATAGACCATTTCCTCAGACACTTCGCGGATCAGCCCCATCTCATGTAGTCGGCCCGCAAAGGCTTGCGTTAGCGCATGGTTTTGCGGCGATGATGAGCGTCCGAAATGGTCGAACGACAGGCCAAAACCCTCTGCGATCTGGGCTTGGACTGTATGCATTTCAGCGCAATATGCGGCAACTGCTTTGCCTTCTTTTGCGGCGGCAAGCTCGGCTGGGGTGCCATGCTCGTCCGTGGCGCAAAGAAACAGAACCTCATGACCACGCTGGCGTAAATACCGGGCATATAGATCTGCGGGCAACTGGCTGCCAACAAGATTGCCAAGGTGTTTGATCCCATTGATATAAGGGATTGCCGATGTGATCAGGTGACGAGCCATTGATATGTCCTTTGCGGGTCTTGATGACTTCTTAGCTTTGTGAGCGGGCAGATGCCAGTGGCTGTTTGACGCTGATGTGAAGAGATTTTAGTATGTCATTCATCCCCGTCGCGGCGCATACGGGTGAGCCGCCCAATGAGGAACGACGTGCGTGGGGCCACGACATAAGTGGTGCGCTCATCTGGTACAGCACGCACAAACATCCGGCTAAGACCAAAGATGACAAGGGCCACATGCGCAACCGAGATAAAGTAAAACAGCGCCCCAGGTCCGAAATAGGTGATCAATGTGGATGTGGTCCAAGGAGCTGCAATCGCACCCAGCGCATAAAAGAACATCAAAGCGGCAGATAGTTCGACCCGTTGATCGGTGCTCGCAAAATCATGCGCGTGGGCAGAGGCAACTGAGAAGATGGGAAATGTTGTTAGCCCAAAGAATGCTGCGGCGCAAATGACAGCCGTGTCGCCCACATCGGCAATCGCAACCGTTGTGACAGAGGCGATGA
>CAKMZE010000019.1:0-6922 GCA_929200295.1 uncultured Alphaproteobacteria bacterium | reverse complement strand
ACGTTGCGGCGGTCAAACTTATCTGCAAGCCAGCCCATGGGGCATTGCGCGATAAACCCGCCTGCCACAAATGCTGCGAGGAAAAGACCAATTTGATCTGCCTCTAAACCCACTTCTTGCCCATAAATCGGGCCGACCATACGAAAAGACGCGGCGGATATCGCGGCCACGATCACAGCAATGACCCCCAAAGGAGAGCACCGCCAAGCCAGCATCGGGCGTAAACGGGGGGCTTTGGGGGTTTCAGGCTGTGACACAGTTGTGAGTGTGAGCGGCAGAATGGATGCGCAACAGATAATCGTCAGTGTGGTATAAGCCACATAGGTTTCAACACTGGCCAGCATGCCGATCATCAGCTGTGCAACACCAGAGGCCCCCATATCGGCGATCCGGTAGCTGGCCATTGCGCGCCCGCGGGTTTCATTGGTGACCTTTGCTTGTAACCACGCCTCGATCACCGTGTAGCAGCCTGCAACGCATAGGCCTGAGGCCACGCGGAATAAAGCCCACCATTTGGGGTCGCTCACCAACACATGTGCGGCTAATCCGATTGCGCCCAGCGCCGTAAAGCTGGCAAAGGCCCGGCTGTGGCCTACGCTGCCCATCAGACGCGGTGCCCACCAACACCCGATAAAGAACCCCACGAAATGCGCAGAGCCAAGAAAACCAACCTCAGCGCGGGTAAAGCCAAGGCTTAACCCGGTGAGCGCATCCAGTGGTCCCACACCACCTGATGACAGCTGCAATAAGGCGACCGAGGCAAAGAGCGCGGCAAAAGAGATGAGCATTCGCATAAATTAACTCTGCGCTGTCTTTGCGCCGGGATACCAGCGCAAAATCCCGCGACGTTATGAAAAACGTAAACCTTGGTCTTGCTGTTAGAGGCTTGCTCAGACACACTCGGACAAACCCGTAGTAAGAATGAGCATTTTGAGATGAAGCAGATCCCTCTTGGACGCAGTGGTATTATGGTGAGCGATTGGTGCCTTGGTACGATGACCTTTGGCAATCAAACACCGCAGGATGACGCATTTCGACAGATTGATATGGCGTTAGACGCTGGGATCAATTTCTTGGACACGGCGGAAATGTATCCAGTGAATCCAATTGCAAAAGAAACGATTGGCAACTCTGAAAGGGTGGTTGGTAATTGGCGCGCGCAATCGGGCCGCAAGGACGAGATGCTGATCGCGACAAAAGTGTCGGGTGATAACCCCGGTTGGGTGCGCGATGGCAAAGGCTATGATGGCGCCGTTATTCGCGAAACTGTTGATGCCTCGCTCGCGCGGCTTCAGACGGATACGATCGATCTTTATCAGCTCCATTGGCCCATGCGTGGCTCGTATATGTTCCGCCAGAACTGGACATATGATCCATCACGACAAAACCGCCAAGAGACGATGGATCACATGGGCGATGTGCTCGCGGCGATGCAAGAGGTCGTAAAGGCCGGTAAGGTGCGCAGCTTTGGCCTGTCGAACGAAAGCTGTTGGGGCACAACCCAATGGATCAACATGGCCGAAGAGATGGGTGCGCCACGGGTCGTATCCGTGCAGAACGAATATTCTTTGATGTGCCGTCACTATGACACCGATATGGCCGAGATGGCGGTGAATGAAGATGTCGTGCTCTTGTCATTCTCGCCGCTCGCGGCAGGGTTTTTGACGGGCAAATATCAGGGCGGTGCTGTGCCGCCGGGAAGCCGCATGTCAATCGGGCCGCAGATGGGGGGGCGTATGACACCGCGTGCTTTGCCCACGGTCCAAGCCTATCTGGATATTGCGCAGAAACACGGGCTTGATCCGGTGCATATGGCGATGGCGTGGCAGGCCACACGGCCTTTTGCGGTCTCTGCGATCTTTGGCACGACCACAGCTGATCAATTGACCCATATGCTGAAAGGTCGTGATCTTGAGCTGTCACAAGAGGTGCATGATGATATTAATCACGCGCATCAGGCACACCCGATGCCTTACTAACACGGGTTGGTATGGCCTCGTTTGATTTTGTCAGCTTCCCTCCGTGGCAAGTCGCTTTCAAGACTTGTTCTTAAGCCGGGAATCGCGGACGTTCAGGCAAATAACTGATGGAGGGCGCAATGCCGCTGCAAATGAACCGCGAAGTCTTTATCACTGCTGCAATCACAGGGTCAGGAAGCACCCAAGACCGCAGCCCACATGTGCCGCGCTCGCCGCAACAAATTGCCCAAAGTGCGATTGATGCGGCAAAGGAAGGGGCGGCAATTGTGCATTGCCATGTCCGCGATCCTGAAACAGGCGTGCCATCCCGTGATCTGGCGTATTACCGCGAAGTGACCGACCGTATTCGGGATGCAGAGGTCGATGTTGTGCTTAACCTCACTGCGGGCATGGGGGGCGATATCGTCTTTGGCGGGCCTGAGAGCCCAATGCCACCTGTTGCGGGCACGGATATGATCAGCGCGTCAGAGCGCGTGGCCCATATCGCAGAGTGCCTGCCTGAGATTTGTACCCTGGATTGTGGCACGATGAACTTTGCCGAGTCTGACTATGTGATGACCAACACCCTCGGCATGCTCACAGCTATGGGCCGGATGATGACCGAGCTTGGCGTAAAGCCCGAGATCGAGGCCTTTGACACAGGCCATCTGTGGTATGCCAAACAGCTTGTTGCGGATGGCGTGCTCGACAGCCCGGCTCTTGTGCAGCTTTGTATGGGGGTGCCATGGGGGGCGCCGGATGATCTCAATACCTTTATGGCGATGGTCAATAATGTGCCGGATGATTGGACGTTCTCTGCGTTTTCATTGGGGCGTAACCAGATGGCCTATGCGGCGGCGGCTGTGCTTGCCGGGGGGAACGTGCGTGTCGGGCTTGAGGACAACCTCTGGCTTGGGAAAGGGCAGCTGGCCACCAATGCGCAGCTGGTTGAGCGCGCCGTTGGTATTGTTGAGAGGATGGGCGCCACGATCATCGGGCCCGATGCCGTGCGCGCAAAGCTTGGCCTCACAAAGATGGCGCCTAAATGAGAGCGGTCATCGCAGCATGGTGTCTTATAGCGATCTCTTTGGTCATGGGATGCGCGGCACCTGTTGCGGATGGTGACAATGGCGGGCTGTTTGAGGCGTACCGCGATACGGATGTCCCGATATCCTCGGCCGCATTATTTGAGGCCGAGCGTTATACAGGGCGCTGGTATGAGATCGCGCGCTATCCCGTCGCATTTGAGCGTGGCTGTGCGGGGGTGACAGCTGATTATGGCATCATTGATACGCAGACAATCTCTGTCCGCAATACCTGTCGCGGGGCGGATGGGGCTGTGCGGTCTGTGATCGATGGCACAGCACAGATCATTGGCCCTGCGCGATTGGCCGTGAGCTTTCCAAGCGTGCCTTTTGCGGGCGCATCTGATTACTGGGTGCTGTGGGTCGATGCTGATTATCAAACAGCTGTGGTTGGCGCGCCAAACGGGCGCTCTGGCTGGATCTTGAACCGCAGCCCGGATATCCCTGCGGATCGTTTGCAAGCGGCTAGGGACGTACTGGCCTTTAATGGTTATGACCTCTCACGCTTACTAATGGTGCCACAGGTGCAGTGAGATGATTTTAACGGCTTTAAAGATATCGCTCATCCTCGGCAGTATCGGGTCGATATTGATCTATCTCGGGGATGAGATGACAGTGCTTTGGGTGATCGGTGTTGGATTTGGTCTATGCGGGATCATTGGGATTTGCGCGGCTTTGAGCACGGCGCTTCTTGTGGGGATGGCCCCGCAGCAAAAGAAAGATGAATAGATGAAGACGACAAACGTAGCTGCAATTATTGGCGGTGGTGTCATTGGTGGCGGTTGGGCCGCGCGGTTCTTGCTGATGGGATGGGATGTGCGGGTCTTTGATCCTGATCCTGATGCGCCGCGTAAAATTGGTGAGGTGCTCGACAATGCGCGCCGCTCATTGCCGGGGCTTTCTGATGTGGCGCTTCCGGCTGAGGGGCAGTTGAGCTTTCATCGCGAATTGGCAGAGGCCGTGTCAGGGGCTGCGTGGATCCAAGAAAGCGTGCCTGAGCGGCTTGATATCAAACATAAGGTCTATCAAAGCCTGCAAGCCCTGTGCGATGAGAGCGCTGTGATTGGCTCATCCACAAGCGGGTTTAAGCCATCGGAATTGCAAGAAAATGCACAAAGGCCGGGGCAGATCATTGTCACGCATCCCTTTAACCCGGTTTATCTTTTGCCATTGGTGGAGCTGGTGCCGTCACCTGAAAACCCTGCTGCGCATGTTGATCGCGCAAAGGGTATCCTGACAAGCATTGGTATGTATCCCTTACAGGTGCGCGCCGAGATTGATGCGCATATCGCTGATCGTTTCCTCGAGGCCGTGTGGCGCGAGGCGCTTTGGCTGATCAAGGACGGGGTTGCGACAACCGAAGAGATCGACGATGCTATTCGCTATGGGTTCGGCCTGCGCTGGGCGCAAATGGGTTTGTTTGAAACATACCGCATTGCCGGGGGCGAGGCAGGGATGCGCCATTTCATCGAACAATTTGGCCCGTGCCTGTCGTGGCCATGGACCAAGCTGATGGATGTGCCCGAGCTGACCGATGATCTGATTGATCAGATCGCAGGCCAATCTGACGCGCAATCCGGGCACCTTACAATCCGTGAGCTAGAGCGCGCCCGTGATAATAACCTTGTGACGATGATGCGTGGTCTCAAAGCACAGGATTGGGGGGCAGGGCGGCTCTTGAATGCGCAGGATCAGCGGATAGGGTCGCTTGCTGGTACATTAGATGATATCGCAGATCTGGCCCAGCCGATCACAACCGTTGCGCGGGCTGTGCCGCTCGATTGGACAGATTATAATGGGCATATGAATGAGGCGCGCTATTTACAGGCCTTTGGTGACGCCACAGATAAGCTGATGGCGCTCATTGGTTGTGATGCAGATTACATCGCCTCAGGTGATAGCTATTTCACCGCCGAAACCCATATCCGCCATATTGATGAGGTGCATGCAGGCGCAAAGATTAAAGTCACGACGCAAGTGCTTCTTGGTGAGGGTAAAAAGCTGCATTTGTTCCACGCGATGTGGGAGGGGGATCGTCTGCTCGCCACGGGCGAGCATATGTTGATCCATGTCAGCCTTGCGACGCGCAAGGCCTCGGTGCCTGACGCCCGTGTCGCTGCCCCTCTTGCAAAGCTCGCGGATGCCCATGCGCAATTGCCCATGCCAGAGGGTGCAGGCGCTGCGGTTGGCAAAAGATGAGCCGGGTTCTGATCACAGCGGGGGCATCTGGTATCGGCTTGGCGATGGGGCAAGCCTTTGCCACGGCAGGACATCAGATATGGATCGTCGATGTGGATGATGCGGCCCTTCAGGCGGCCCCGGATGGCTGGTATCGCGCTCGCGTCGATGTGTCGGATGAAACGCAAGTTGCGGCTCTCTTTGCCAAAGTTTCAGAGGCTTGGGGCGGGCTTGATGTGCTCTGCGCCAATGCGGGGGTGGCGGGGCCAACAGCACGGGTTGAGGATGTCGCGCTTAAAGACTGGCAAGCCTGTACGGCTGTCACCCTTGAAGGCGCGTTTCTCGCAGCAAAATATGCAACCCCAATGATGAAGGCGCAAAATGCGGGCGCGATGATCTTTACCTCATCGACAGCAGGCATTTATGGCTATCCCAATCGTGCTCCCTATGCGGCAGCAAAATGGGGCGTGATCGGCTTGATGAAAACCATCGCGATGGAGCTTGGATCTTATGGGATCCGCGCCAATGCGATTGCGCCCGGCGCTGTTGAAGGCCCTCGCATGGAGGGGGTTCTTGCGCGGGAAGCCCAAGCAAAAGGCATGACCAGAGATCAGGTTTACGAAGGCTACGCCAGCGGCACATCTTTGCGCACGTTCGTGACAGCCGAGGATATCGCCGCGATGGCGCTGTTTCTTGGCTCGGACGCAGCACAGCGCATTTCTGGGCAGGTCATCGCTGTGGACGGACATACAGAAAACCCGGACCCCAAACCCTGAACGGCCCTGTGGTTCGTTTCATAACTGGGTGTTCTAGACTTCACGCCTGAGAATACGCACAAGTGTCATATGGATACTTGGGTTCTCATCACGATAGGTGCTGCATTCGCGCAATCACTGCGGTTTATGCTGCAAAAACAGTTGACGATTGCGGGGCTTTCAACGGCTGGCGCGACCTTTGCCCGGTTCGTGTTTACCGCGCCAGCTGTGATCATCATCGCATTCGGTTATATGAACCTCACTGATCAGCCCTTTCCAAACGCGCCAACGCAGTTCTGGGTCTATGGGATGATCGGCGCAACCAGTCAGATTTTGGCAACGATGTGCGTGATGGCGTTGTTCCAATATAGGCATTTTGCCGTCGGCATTACCTTTAAAAAGACCGAAGTGCTTTTGTCGGTTCTCATTGGGTTTGTGATCTTAGGGGATACGGTCACGCCACTGGCATTATTCGCGATTGTTGTTGGTGCGATCAGTGTGATCCTGCTGTCTGACCCGCTTGAGGTCAAAGGATCGTTTTATGATATGTTCGCCAACCGGGCTGTGATGCTTGGGCTTAGCTCAGGAGTTCTGTTTGGCCTGTCTGGGGTTAGCTACCGCGGGGCGTCGCTGTCGCTTTTTGAAGGTGATGCTTTCTACCGCGCGATGTTCACCATGGCCTTTGTCGTGGCATTCCAATTGATCACAATGGCACTCTGGCTGGCTTGGCGCGAGAAGGGGGAGATTAAGCGGGTGTTCGGGGCATGGCGCATTGTCGCCCTCGTCGGTGCAACAAGTATGATCGGCACAATGTGCTGGTTTACCGCCTTTACGCTGCAATCAGCGGGCTATGTCAACGCGGTGGGTCAGATCGAGCTGATCTTTTCACTCGTGTATCCCATCAACGCCTTTGAGACAGATTGGTATGTTTTGCTAAGCTAGAGTT
>CAKMZE010000018.1:27252-30398 GCA_929200295.1 uncultured Alphaproteobacteria bacterium | reverse complement strand
TTTTGCCGCCCATGGCTTTGGCGGCGGCTTCCATTGCTTTGGGATCCATGCCTTGCGCCATTGCGGCGGGGTCCATGCCGCCCTTGCCGCCCATCATGCCCTGCATCATGCCCATCAGGCCGCGCTTGCCCTTCTTGCCGAGCTTTTTCATCATGTCGGCCATCTGCTTGTGTTGTTTCACAAGCCGGTTGAGTTCGGAGACTTCCAGCCCGGCACCCTTTGCGATCCGCTTTTTCCGGCTGGCTGCCAGCAGATCGGGGTTTGCCCGTTCTTTCTTGGTCATGGAGTTGATCAGGGCGATCTGGCGTTTGAGGATGCTGTCATCAAAACCTGCCTGGTCCATCTGTTTGGCCATCTTGCCCATGCCCGGCATCATGCCCATCATCCCTTCCATGCCGCCCATCTTCATCATCTGTTCAAGCTGCATTTTCAGATCGTTCATATTAAACGCGCCCTTTTGGAAGCGTTTCATCATACGTTCGGCTTGCTCGGCCTCGATGGTTTCTTGGGCTTTTTCAACCAGAGCAACAATATCGCCCATGCCTAGAATGCGGCCTGCGATACGTCCTGGCTCAAAGGTTTCGATGGCATCCATTTTTTCGCCCAAGCCGACGAAACGGATAGGTTTGCCTGTGACCGCACGCATGGACAGTGCCGCACCGCCGCGGCCATCGCCATCCATCCGGGTGAGCACCACGCCTGAGACACCGATCTTGTCATCAAACTCTTGCGCGACGTTCACCGCGTCTTGGCCTGTGAGACCATCAACGACGAGCAGCGTTTCACGTGGGTTTGCGACATCGCGCACCGCTGCGGCCTGCGCGATCAGCTCTGCATCGATATGAAGCCGCCCTGCGGTATCAAGCATATAAACATCATAGCCGCCAAGATTGGCCTGAGTTTTTGCGCGTTTTGCGATGGCGACGGGGTCTTCGCCTTTGACAATCGGCAAGGTATCGACGCCGATCTGCGCGCCAAGGATGGCAAGCTGCTCCATCGCAGCCGGGCGATTGGTATCCAGCGAGGCCATCAAGATCCGCTTGCCCTCGCGTTCTTTGAGACGCTTGGCCAGCTTGGCCGTTGTTGTGGTCTTACCCGAGCCTTGCAAACCAACCATCAAAATTGGTGCAGGCGGATTATCGATTTTCAGCGCGCCGGGATCTTCGTCACCTGTCAGGATATGTGACAGCTCATCATGGACGATCTTAACGACCTGTTGGCCGGGCGTGACAGATTTCGTAACCGCTTGGCCTGTGGCCTTGGCCTCAACCGCTTTGACGAAATCGCGCGCAACAGCGAGCGAGACATCAGCCTCGAGCAAGGCGACGCGCACCTCACGCAATGCTGTTTTGACATCATCCTCAGAGAGCGCACCTTGCTTTGTCAGCCGGTCAAAAACCCCGCCGAGGCGATCTGATAGATTTTCAAACATGGGCACGCCCTTTCATTCATTGCCATCATGCCTCATGTAGGCACCCAACGCACAAACCACAAATGCACCAGTGGGCGCAACGCGCTGACTGGTGGCGATCCCTATGCGAAAGGGACCGGATAACATGAGGTATCCGGGTATAGAGAGCGATTTAGTGTGTCACGCCCGCGCTGTCAATATCTGAGAGCCAGCTATTGATAGCCTGAGCCGCCGTGTGCAATCTGCTGTCCTGAGAATAAAATGGCATCATCGGATGTATCGTCTGATCGTGTAATGCGAGCGCGATTAGATAGGTCGGATTGCGATCTACCCGTCGGTGCGGGCGCTCCATCATGATGGCTTTATCGATGTCACTGAGAGCAATATTTTGCGAATTGATCGAATGGAGCTTGCGCCGATATATCGTTAAATTTTTGGAGAATGCATCGAAGGATAATATTGTGCGCGTGAATGCCGACCGCATTGCCAACGCACAAGCGAAAGCAAAAATAAGCATGAACATGCCTGCTTTGATTTCGGCTTGCCAAAACAGTACAATTGTTATGAGGCTGAGTACGCTCATTGTGACCGTCATTGCGACAGCTACACCCCATGGATTATGATCGAGGACAAGCGTATCTTCTGTGTGAGTGATGATTTTCATTTGCATTCTTTATCAGGTCTGCCGATCTCATGAAAGTTACAAAGAGGGGCGTGTAGACCGCCTCGAGATTTGCAAAAATGAACGCTCTGATCCATATTTAGTTGTAGCGTTGAGAATTGCACATGAGATCATAATGAATAACTGGGATGAAATCAGGACCGCATTTCAGGTTGCGCGCATGGGCACTGTCAGCGGCGCGGCCGAGATTTTGGGCGTGCATCACGCAACGGTTATCCGGCATATTGATGCATTAGAGGAAACGCTCAGCGTTAAGCTTTTTCAACGCCATCCGCGTGGCTATACCGCGACCGAGGCTGGGGCAGATCTGCTGCGCGTGGCACACACCGTGGACGAACAGTTTAGCCAGCTTGCCAATCGCATCAAAGGGCAAGGCGAATGTGTTTCTGGCGATCTGGCGGTGACATCGCTTGCCTCCTTTTCTCCGCTTATTTTGCCTGTGCTTGCGGGGTTTCAAAAAGACTACCCGGAGGTGAACATTCGTTATCTCACGGGGCAGCGCCTGTTTCGGTTAGAATATGGCGAGGCGCATGTGGCAATCCGCGCAGGGCCAGCCCCAGAAGAGCCAGATAATGTTGTGCAACATCTGCTGACGCAATCCATGGCTTTGGTCGGGTCAAAGGGATATTTTGCGCGGTTCGGGCAACTGCAAGACATCGATGACCTGAGAACACACCACTTTGTTGGTCCAGATAGCGCCGATGCGCGCGCGCCATTTTACAAATGGCTTTTTGCCCATGTGGAGCAAAGCCAAATGACATTCCGCGTATCAGAGCAATTACCAGTTCTGGATGCGGTGATCGCAGGTGCCGGGCTGGGGTTTGTGCCACAGAATATTTTGCAACAACACGCAGAGCTGGTTGAGGCGATCCCATCGCAAGCGGATTGGGATATAAACCTGTGGATTGTCACCCATGTTGATTTGCACCGCACAGCGAAGGTGCAAGCGTTTTTGCGTTATTTGAAAATGGCATTGGCGGATGGCAACGACGCCACGTAGGGTGTTGGCGTTTAGGGATGACGGCACACGCTTGTTGGGGGGCGGCGCCCGCC
>CAKMZE010000018.1:19677-27242 GCA_929200295.1 uncultured Alphaproteobacteria bacterium | reverse complement strand
CGGCACACGCTTGGGGGCCAGCCCCCAAACCCCCGGGATATTTCAAAACCTAAGAATGAAAGGGCTTTTTGCGCTAGGTTTCGATTTCTTGTGATAAGAACTTTTCGAATGCGTCAAAATCAATTGGGCCCATTTGACCAAAGCCCTGCATCCAAGTCGACGCCTCGCGCAGCCTATCTGGCTCGAGTTTGCACCATTTCACACGGCCGCGCTTTTCTTGTGAGATCAGCCCCGCTGTTGTGAGGACAGCAAGATGTTTTGACACCGCCGCAAGCGACATCGTGAAACAAGCCGCCACATCTGTAACCGCCATGTCATCCTCGAGCAGGAGCGCTAAGATCGCCCTGCGGGTCGGATCGGAAAGGGCGGCAAAGACCGTGTTTAGCTGATCGCTCATAAGGGTTTTTTGCGCAATACCTGCAAAACGTCAACCAATCGGTTGAATATTGATGAAATGGGGCGCGGTGCATCGGGGTACATGGTTTTGATATTTTTACGATGTATATCAATGGTTTGACGCAGCATAATGTTGTCGTTGACTCTATGGGGTTACGCTTCTAAACCACGAGCCAATGACCGATGAGGGAAAACACGATTTTGAGAGCGATGCGCCTGATGCGCGGCTCGCTGCGCTTGAAGCAAAGCTATCTGAAAAACGTGCGGTACCCGTTGCAAAAGCACATTCGGAAGAACATTATTCGCAAGCGCAGCTTGCTTGGCGAATGGTGATTGAATTGGTGGCGGGTCTTGGGATCGGCTTTGGTATCGGATACGGGTTAGATAGCCTCTTTGGCACGACGCCCATATTCTTGATACTCTTTATATTCTTTGGCTTCGCAGCCGGTGTGAACACCATGTTGCGCTCAGCCAAGGAGGTGCAGACTAAACAAGCCGCACGTGCGGCTGAACAAGAGGGTGATAATCGTGGCAGCTGACGCGACAACACAAGAAGGTGGTTTGGTTTTTCATCCACTCGATCAGTTCATTGTAAAGCCAATGTTCGGCGATGGGCCGATCATGTGGTATACACCAACGAATGTGACATTGTGGATGGGGATCGCCATATTGGCGATTATCGGGCTTTTTGTTTTGTCCACGCGCGGCCGTGCCACAATCCCCACACGCATGCAGTCTATCGCCGAGCTGATGTACGGCTTTATCTATAAAATGGTTGAAGATGTGACAGGTAAAGATGGGGTGAAGTATTTCCCATATATCATGACACTGTTCATTTTCATTCTTGTGGCAAATTATCTGGCACTTATCCCAACATCCTATAGCCCGACATCGATGATCGCTGTGACAGCTGTCCTTGGTTTTGGCGTGTTTATCGTTGTGACGATCCTTGGGTTTGTGCTGAATGGCGCGTCATTCCTTGGCATGTTTTGGATGAAAGACGCGCCGGCGATTTTGCGCCCTATCATTGCTGTGATTGAAGTGATTTCATATTTCGTGCGCCCGGTGAGCCATTCGATCCGCCTTGCAGGCAATATTATGGCGGGCCACGCTGTGATTAAGGTTTTTGCAGGCTTTGCAGCGCTGACCCTTGTGAGCCCGGTTGCGATCCTTGGCATTACCGCGATTTACGGTCTTGAGGTGCTTGTGGCTGGCATTCAGGCTTATGTCTTTACCATCCTCACTTGCGTGTATCTCAAGGACGCATTGCACCCGCATCACTAACACAGAAGGTGGGCAAATTGCCCACCCTACAGAACGACGCATAACCGGCGGATCATCCGCCAAATCAGATAACTTCCAATCGTAAGGAGAATACTCATGGAAGGCGAACTCGCACATATCGGCGCAGGACTTGCAGCTATCGGATCAGGCGCTGCTGCTATTGGTGTTGGCACAGTTGCTGGCAACTACTTGGCTGGCGCATTGCGCAACCCATCAGCTGCGGCCTCACAAACAGCAACGCTGTTCATCGGTCTTGCATTTGCAGAAGCGCTTGGCATCTTTGCATTCTTGGTGTCACTGCTTTTGATGTTTGCTGTCTAAGCACACCGCTATTCCTTACGACCGGTCGGGGCAAATTTTGCCTCGACTGGGTACGCATTAGGTATTCGGAGGCCCAATATGGCAACGCAAACTCATGATATAAGCACATGCGTCGATGCTGGCGGAAGTGCAATTGGGATGCCGCAACTTTGCGCGGATTGGATCCCGAACCAAGTCTTTTGGCTGATCATCACATTGATTGTGATCTATTTTGTCATGTCACGCATCGCGATTCCTCGGATTGGCGCGGTTCTGGCTGAGCGGTCGAGCACAATTACAAATGATATTGCTGCGGCAGAAGAGCTCAAAGAAAAAGCGGTCGCTGCTGAAGCTGCTTATCAAAAAGCGCTTGCTGATGCGCGGACGCAAGCCAATGAGATCATTGCAGCTGCAAAGGCTGAGATCCAAACAGAGCTGGATGCTGAGCTTGCAAAGGCGGATGCAAAGATCTCTGTCAAAGCCGCAGAAAGCGAAGCAGCGATTGCTGAGATCCGTGCAGGGGCTGTGAAAAGTGTGACGGCTGTTGCGAAAGATACCGCAAAAGAGCTGTTAAAAGCGATGGGTGGCACTGTGGATGCGAAAACAGTCACAGCTGCGATCAATACACGGATGAAAGGGTAGACCGATGCGGAACATACTGACTGCATTTACTGCTCTTGCGGCGACACCGGCCTTTGCGGCAGGGGATGTGTTTTTCTCGCTCAAGAATACAGATTTCGTAGTGATCATAGCGTTCGTTCTCGTTTTGGCAGTGTTGCTTTATTTCAAAGTGCCGGGCCTTGTTGGGAAAATGCTTGATGGGCGCGCTGAGGCGATCCGCAAGGATCTCGATGAAGCGCGGGCATTGCGAGATGAGGCGCAAACGGTGCTGGCCTCATATGAGCGCAAGCAGAAAGATGTCCAAGAACAAGCAGATCGCATTGTGACTGCAGCAAAAGATGAAGCTGCCGCCGCTGGTGCGCAGGCCAAAGCCGATATCAAAACATCGGTTGCGCGCAGACTTGCTGGTGCACAAGAGCAAATCGCGGCTGCAGAAGCCGCAGCGGTGAAGGACATTCGCAACCAAGCTGTGACTGTCGCTGTGGCTGCAGCCAACGATATTTTATCCAAGCAGATGGACGCCAAATCAGCGAACTCACTGATTGACGAGGCTATTTCTGAGGTTGGTGCGAAGCTTCACTAACAGATAAGGTGGGCAAATTGCCCACCCTACATTACGAACGAATGCCCGGTTAGCTATATGCTGCCGGGCATTTTTGATGCGTAGCCTTGCAAAAACTGTAGCGTGGGCAATTTGCCCACGATCTACTTAGGATTTACGGTGCGCCTCATGTTCAAACCGCTTTTGCGCATAGACCTCATTCTCATCCGCTTTTTGCTGATCAGACAAAGCTTGGCCCACGTAATCAAGATGTGTTGAGACAGCGTTCCGCGCGCCGGGGCCATCACGGCGCTGGAGCGCAATATTAATTGCGCGATGCTGATCCAATAGATGCTCACGTGTAATGCGTTGCTTGAACATAACAGCGCGGTTATAAAACACTCCCTCGCGCAAAAGCGCATACATCGACCGCATCATATGCAGCATCACAATGTTATGGCTCGCCTCGATAATCGCGAGATGAAAATCTGTATCAAGCTGCGCCTCATCCTGCGTTTGGCGCTTTTGATGCGAGATCTCCATCTTTTCAAAAAGCGCATTAATCACCGCTAGATCCGTATCAGAGCCGAATTGCGCCGCGCGCTCTGCGGCAAGCCCCTCAATATCGCGGCGAAAGCCGATATAATCGAACATTGCCTCTTTATGCGTCGCAAATAAGCCCACCAAAGCAGGGGCAAACGCCCCGCCCAATACATCGGCTACGAAAACCCCGGCACCTGCCTTTGCATCGAGCAACCCGCGCTCTTGCAAATCTGCAAGAGCCGCCCGCAAGGATGGGCGCGAGACCGCGAGCTTTTCAGAAAGCTCACGTTCGGCTGGCAATCGTTCGCCCGGGCGTAAGATCCCACGCAAGATCAGCCCTTCGATCTGATGGACAACTGCCTCAGCGAGCTTTTTAGGCTGGACGGGTTCAAACGGCATTCTGCCTCCATGCATGTCTGTGCAGTAGATACGCCCGAATGCCGCTGATCGCAAGAAAGCGGGGCGCAAATTTGCGCCCCGCCTTTACACTGCCAAATCTGTTAATTTGGCGTGATCACGATCTCAACACGGCGGTTGAGGCGGCGACCATCTTCGCTGAGGTTGGATGCAACCGGCTGGTTTTCACCCTGCCCCGTGGCAATAACCCGCGCGGGATTAACCCCTGCATTGATCAACACAGATGTGACAGCCTGCGCACGGCGTTGCGATAAATTAAAGTTATAATTCGCATCCCCAGTATTATCCGTGTGACCAATGACATTCACGGTCGAGTTCGGGTTCGCATTCAACGACTGTGCCACAACCCGCAGATCAGATTGCAACGCCCCGGTCAGCGCCGCGCTATCGGTTGCGAACAAAATATCCTGCGGCAGGGTCACAACAAGGTTTGTTCCATTATTGGTGATGCCGACGTTATTACCCAAAGCGCGACGCAGCTCTTCTTCTTGTTGATCAAGCTGATTACCGATGACCGCACCACCAGTTGCACCGAGTGCCGCGCCCAATAACGCACCTTGACGCCGCTCTTTCGCGGTATCGCCTGTCGCGGCCCCGATGATGGCGCCGATGGTTCCCCCCAAAAGCGCGCCCCCTGTACTATTGACGTTTTCATTTGGACCATCACGCAGATCCACATTCGAACAGGCGCTCAGAAGCGCCACGGCAGAGATCATTGTGA
This sequence comes from uncultured Alphaproteobacteria bacterium, assembly GCA_929200295.1. Lineage (GTDB taxonomy): Bacteria > Pseudomonadota > Alphaproteobacteria > Rhodobacterales > Rhodobacteraceae > Yoonia. Next base: position 22,419 of record CAKMZE010000018.1, on the reverse strand, counting down.
GAGAAGAGAAGTGCTTAGCTAAAGGCATGATATGTGTCTTTCGTATCAAAAATGATGTCAGATATGCATATCCATGCCAAATCAACCGATGATATCCAATAACCAAACCATTAGACTGCGAAAAACCGCTTGTTTTATTGTGCTTCTGCGCGCGCGGCCTCCCAGCCAAGCATTGCGCGTTTCACAGGCAGCCCCCAGTGATACCCACCCAAAGCCCCTGATTTACGCAAGGCCCTGTGGCACGGGATCAACCAACTGATCGGGTTGCGCCCGACGGCTGTGCCAACAGCACGCACGGCCTTTGGGTGATCAATCGCTGTTGCGATATCCGAATATGTGGTGACATGGCCCGTTGGAATGGCAAGTAATGCCTCCCACACCTTAATCTGAAACGGCGCGCCAATAAGATGCAGCGGCGTTGATTGCTCCTGATCTTGCCCACCAAACGCAACATTGACCCAAGGGCGCAGCGCATCTGGCGCATGCACAAACTGTGCCTGCGGCCAGCGCCCCGTGAGATCAGCCATTGCATGATCCTCGCCCATCTCAGCAGTCAACGCGATACCGCATATCCCTTTATGCGTGCCCATCACCAGTGCATCGCCAAATGGGCTCGGAAAGCTGCCGTAGTGAATGGTGAGCCCTGCCCCTGATCTCGCAAAATCGCCGGGGCTCATCGCCTCCCATGTGAGAAACATGTCATGAAGACGCCCAGCGCTCGACAATCCAATCGCCTGTGATGTGGCCAAGGTTGTTTGCCTGTCTTTCAACATTGTCTTTGCATGGCCCAGCGCAAGATATTGCTGATATCTTTTCGGGCTCACCCCCACCCATTGCGAGAAAACCCGTTGAAAATGCGCCGGGGACATTTGCATTTGATCGGCGAGCGTCTCAAGTGATAGCGGTGTCTCGCTTGCGTCGATGAATGCAATCGCGCGGGCGATCACTTGGTAATGATATGTGCTTTGATCTGTCATGTGTCACAAGATAAACAAACCATCCCAACGCTGCGACCCGTTTATTGCGCAATGACGTTGTTAAGGGCATAGAGGGGCTCATGGCAAAGCAACTTGATTATCATACGATCCGCGAGATATTCACAAGATTTCAAACAGCAGAGGCTGAACCAAAGGGTGAGCTAGAGCATGTGAATGTTTATACGCTTGTGGTGGCTGTCGCGCTTTCAGCGCAAGCCACGGACGCTGGGGTGAATAAAGCCACCCGCGGCCTTTTCGCAATCGCCGACACACCGCAAAAGATGTTGGACCTCGGGCTCGAAGGCCTTACTGAACATATCAAAACCATTGGTCTTTTTCGACAAAAGGCCAAAAACGTCATGAAAATGAGCCAAATTTTGGTCGATCATTATGACGGAGAGGTCCCAAATTCCCGCGCCGCACTTGAATCGTTACCTGGCGTTGGCCGCAAAACAGCAAATGTCGTTTTAAACATGTGGTGGGGCCAGCCAACACAAGCTGTTGATACGCATATTTTCCGCGTTGGAAACCGTAGTGGCATCGCAGTGGGCAAGGATGTGGTGGCCGTTGAACGCGCGGTCGAAGACCATATCCCAGCTGATTTTCAGCTCCATGCACACCACTGGCTTATCTTACATGGGCGGTATACTTGCGTCGCCAGAAAACCTAAATGCGCGGCCTGTTTGGTCCGCGATCTCTGCATGTTTGAGGATAAAAATATATGACGTCTTATGATGTAATCGGTATCGGCAATGCGATTGTTGATGTCATCTCTGCTAGCAGCGACATGTTTCTCGACCAAATGGGGATTGAGAAAGGCATCATGCAGCTGATCGAACGCGATAGGGCCGAGGTTCTCTATGCCGCAATGCAAAACCGCGTGGAAACGCCCGGTGGCTCGGTTGCGAATACGATTGCAGGCTTGGGTGGCTTAGGTTTGCACACCGCCTTTATCGGCAAGGTGAAGGACGATGCGCTCGGGCGCTTTTACGCACAAGGCATGCAAGAGGCAGGCACGGCCTTTCCTAATCCGCCTATGGCTGCGGCCAAAGACCCGACATCAAGATCGATGATTTTCGTCTCCCCCGATGGGGAAAGGTCGATGAATACATATCTCGGCGCTGGCGCTGATCTTGGGCGCGATGATGTGCCAACGGATATCTTTGCTGGTAGTAAACTGCTGTTTCTTGAGGGGTATTTGTTTGACAAAGACGACGGCAAAACCGCCTTTTCCGCCGCATCACAAAGCATGCACGCCGCAGGCGGCAAGTCTGGCATCAGCCTATCCGACCCATTTTGCGTCGAACGACACCGCGCGGATTTTCAAAAGCTGATCACAGAAGAAATGGATTTTGTTCTCGGCAATGAAGCCGAATGGATGTCGCTTTATCAAACCGAGACCTTAGAAGACGCATTATCAAAAGCCTCTGATGTCTGCGAAACTATCGTCTGCACACGCGAGGGATCGCCAGTCCTGCTACGACGCGGCGCTGAAGCGGTCGAAGCCCAGGTTACCCCCATCACACCAGTGGATGCCACAGGCGCTGGCGATCAATTCGCCACGGGGTTTTTGTTCGGCATGGCCAAAGGGCTCCCCCTGCTGACATGTGGTCAAATGGGCGTCATCGCCGCCGCAGAGGTCATCGGCCACGTCGGCCCACGCCCACAAACTGATCTAGCCACGCTCTTTTCAAAAGCAGATCTGCTCTGATCCAGAGATACCATTCTTAGGTTTTGAAATATCCCGGGGGTCTGGGGGCTGGCC
>CAKMZE010000018.1:18497-19586 GCA_929200295.1 uncultured Alphaproteobacteria bacterium | reverse complement strand
ATTGGCATCTTGTTGCTCGGGTCTTCAAAATCATATTTGAACAAATGGAAATCTCGTTTGTAGATTTCATAGACCAAATGCATCGATAGATCGTCAAAGTAATCCTCGACAGGATGAGCACGTTTCGGCCCGTGCCCTTCGCTTTCATTGAACCGCGGGATCGCTGACAAATCGACAGGTGTTGGTGTTTCGATCTGATCGAGAACCTGTTGCATGCCTTCGTTAAATGCTTCGGTCCATATGATTTTATCGTAGTGACCGCCATTGGAAATGATCGTCGATACATGACCTGAAACTGCGGACCAGTGAATGTCCGGGTCCATAGGACGCCGCCAACGGATCGTATCCCGCGCAAACAACAAAAACCGACGGAATGATTTCACCTGATCAAATTGAAACTCATCCGCAGGGTCGCCCACCTCAATCCCGTATTTCTGGATCAAAAGCGGAACAAGGTTCCCACGATAATAGTTACCGTTGCGCTGGATACCGCATATTTTATCAAAGAATGACGACAAGATGCGCGTATAAGGATTGCGTACACAGGTGAACGTATAGCTTTTGTGAGCTTCCACATTAGCCGTGATCAAAGGCTGGCTTTCGTCGTGTCCCCATTTATGCATACCAGATTTCGCATCATGAATATCACCATCGAAAAATTCGCCGTTATCAGAATAATACATGATCTGACCAATGGTTGAGCATGCGCATTTCGGCACAACGCGGTACACTACGCTTTCGCTATTTGTCATCCATGTTCCAGGAAAGCCCATCTGCAAACCCTTATCTCAATATTGCCATTTTTTGTTTTAGAATCTCTTATCGCTGTAAAACGATAAAGTAACCCTATATTTTTAACACAAGCCCATAGTATGAGGTGTTAACCAACACTAGGATGAAGTGGTTAGTATAGTAAAATTATGGCAAAAATAGCGTTTATTCTGCTTTGTCACAAAGACCCGCAGGCGATCATCGAAAAAGCCACCCAACTGACAGCTGCTGGTGATTTTCTTGCCATTCATTTTGACGCGCGCGCGCCACAGGCCGCCTATGATGAGATCTGTGCAGCACTTGCTGATAATGAGCATG
>CAKMZE010000018.1:0-18487 GCA_929200295.1 uncultured Alphaproteobacteria bacterium | reverse complement strand
GGTAAAATGCGGCTGGGGGCAATGGAGCCTGGTGCAAGCAACGTTAAATGCTCTTGAAACAGCCGTTGATGCGTTCCCAAAAGCTAGCCATTTTTACATGGTTTCAGGCGATTGTATGCCCGTGAAGTCAGCACGTTTCGCGCATAATTTTCTCGATCAACATGATATCGATTATATTGAAAGCTTTGATTATTATCGCAGTGGCTGGATAAAGACCGGCTTTCGCGAAGAGCGTCTCATCTATCGCCATTGGTTTAATGAACGTAAGTACAAAACACTGTTCTACCTCAGCTATGGACTGCAAAAATCATTAGGCCTCAAACGGCAACCGCCCAAAGATTTGCAAATGATGATCGGCAGCCAGTGGTGGTGCCTGCGCCGCCCAACGGTTGAAGCCGTGCTGAAATTTGTGCGCGAACGTGAAGACGTCACCCGCTTTTTCCGCACGACCTGGATCCCGGATGAGACATTCTTTCAAACAATCGTACGTCATTTAATCCCACGTGATGAAATCAATAGCCGTACACTGACATTCATCATGTTCACTGATTATGGAATGCCCGTGACATTCTATAACGATCATTATGAGTTTCTGCTCGAACAAGATGTCTTATTCGCGCGCAAAATCAGCCCTCATGCGCATCGGCTAAAAACCGCATTGGGCGAGGTATACGCCTCAGACCAAACCGGATTTACGCTGACAAATGATGGGCGGACTCTCTTTAACTTTGTGACCCAACGCGGGCGGGTCGGGCTGCGGTTTGGGGAGCGGTTTTGGGAGAAGGAAGCAACACTTGGCCGCAAACGCGAATTGCTCATTATCGCCTGCAAAAAATGGCAAGTGGCAAAACGACTGGCCGCAGAAATAAATGAGCATACAGGTATCCAGCCAGTTGGATATCTCTTCAACGAAGAAGATACACCACTTCCAAATCTGGGCGGCATAGAAACATCAATTGATAAACGCACACGGCACCGACGCGCGACACTGCGTATGATATTTGATTACTACCAAACTGATCGCCTGGTGATCTGCATAGATCCTTCAAGCATTGATATGATGCGGGATTTCTTTGCTGACAAGGCAAAGGTCCGGTTATTAGAAATCACCTGTAATTTTGACGATGATTACCTGATCAGCCATGCAAAACGTGTCGGTTTGATCAGTGATGAATCCTCTGACGTAATGATCCAAAATCTATTGCCGACATTGCACAATGATGTTGCATATGAAAGCGAGCAAATCAAAGAGGCCGGGTTCTCGGATGTCTATCACATGCACGAGACTGAAACGGCCCAAGAGAACGCGACTGCGCTCAAGGCATTTCTAAAATGCGATGACGCAACAGCGCTGAAACTCGCAAAAACACCGCGCCTATTTGAAGATTAGGAGGAAACCCATGGACTTTCATTACGACGATCAAAACATCTTTGCCAAGATACTACGTGGTGAAATCCCCAATTCCACCGTGTATGAAAATGACCACGCGCTTGCGTTTCACGATATTCAACCGCAAGCCCCTGTGCATATTTTGGTGATCCCAAAGGGGGCATATATGAGCCTTGATCACTTTGCCGCGCATGCCACACCTGCAGAACAAGCCGGATTTTTTGCCGCGATTACTGCCGTGTGCGCTATGAGCGATGTCGGATCAGGGTTTCGTGCGATCGCGAATACACGTGCGCATGGCGCACAAGAGGTGCCCCATTTCCATATGCATATCTTAGGTGGGCGCCCACTGGGGCCGATGCTCGCAATGTAGCAAATCGGGCGATAGATGCCCCACATCTGATTTCTTTACCCCGTGCCGCGATAGAGACACTTCCCCTTAAGCAATGCTTGCGATAAAGACAGTTAGAGAATTCAACAGTATATAAAACAGGCGACCATGACGACACCTGCCCCAGAAACCCGCATTGTAACCGCATATCGTATTGCCTGTGACGGCGGTGAGGGCGCTTTGGGACACCCGCGCGTTTGGCTGCAAATCCCCAAAGAGCATGGTTGGGTAGAATGCCCCTATTGTGACGCTAAGATGATCCATCAGGACTACGCTGATCAACTCTCTTGAGGTATGCGCGGCGTCTCCTGCTCGCAATCATAACCGTTATTTGTATTTATGGTATCGGGGCGGTCTTTGGCGCACTTATCCCAGGTCCACGCGCAGATATTGCAGCTGGCGACAACATTGAAATCCTGCTGGTTTCCGGCCCGATTCACTATGATATCCTCCTCCCAATATCACCCGTCATACACGACGATTTTGCCTTTGCCGCCGACCACGGCGTGCCAATCAAAGCGCCAGATGCAGAATGGATGATGGTGGGCTGGGGAAGCCATGCATTTTACACGGCGACCGGTGATTATTCTGATCTGCGATCTGGAACGATCACAACAGCAGTCACAGGTGATCATGCCGTGATGCGGATTGATGCAATCGCATCAATGCCGACAGATTTTCCCGCAATACGTTTGTCACTAAGCCACGCGCAGTATGACGCACTATTAAAGGAAATACGGCATAGCTTAGGGCCAGAACCTCAGGCGATAGATCACCCCGGATTTTCAAGCTCTGACCGTTTCTTCAAAGCAAGCGGGCATTTCTCAGCCCTGAAAACATGCAACGTTTGGGTGTCCCAAATCTTGCGCCGTGCAGGGGTAAAGATGGGTATTTGGACACCAACGCCATATGCAATCACGTTATCAGCTTGGTGGTTTCACCCCGCATGAGCATTTAACTAATCGGGATCGCCCCTTGCGCACAAGGCAGTGCTGTTTCACCGTCGTCAGTCAGATACGTCAGCACATTTTCACCCGACCACACGCGGATATGGCGCCCTTGGCTATCAAGCCCGCGGCCGATCACGGTGCCCGTTTCACTGTCTTGGCTATAATAAACCACATCGACTTTGGTCGCATCAGAACAGCTCAGTGACGACAGACCCGTCCCACCCGGACCATCACTGCGCCATCCTCCCTCGCACGTCTCACCTGTTGATAAACGCCCCAAGACCGGGCCCTCATCCCATCCGCGTGCCTGCCCGTCGAAATAGACGCCGGCATCGCCAACACAGGCCAAAACACGCACGCAATTCTCTTGGGAATTGGGGATGTTCTCACATAGCTCCTGCGTGGCAGGCGCATCTGGCGATAACCCCGGAAGATGCAAGCTTTCAGCTGCCGCGGCGCTCGCAAAAAGGCAGATCGCTGTTGGCAAGCCCGCATGGAACATGGCAGAACGGTCAAACGTAACCCGAGGGAGTAAAGACATATGGCGCAGCAATTCGGTAAAGGCTGTCATTTGCATTTGATCGATGGCTCCGCGTTTATTTTCCGTGCTTATCATGCGCTTCCCCCTCTGACGCGTAAATCTGACGGGCTCCCCGTTGGGGCGGTCAGCGGTTTCGTCAATATGTTACAACGCTACGTTGAAAGCAATACCGGGGCTGACGCCGCAACCCATGTGGCCGTGATCTTTGACAAAGGCTCGCACACCTTTCGCAATGATCTTTATGATCAATACAAAGCCAATCGCGAGGCAATGCCCGAAGACCTGCGCCCGCAGATGCCACTGACCCGCGATGCCACGCGTGCGTTCAACATTGCCTGCGAAGAGATCGAAGGCTTTGAAGCCGATGACATCATTGCGACATTGGCCCATCAGGCCCGTGATGCAGGCGGGCGCGTGACGATCCTGTCGTCAGATAAAGACCTGATGCAGCTGGTTGGTGGCAGTGTCGAAATGCTCGACCCGATGAAGAACAAGCGGATCGACACAGATGGCGTGCACGAAAAATTCGGCGTGGGGCCTGAGCGTGTTGTCGATGTGCAAGCGCTCGCGGGCGATTCTGTTGACAACGTGCCCGGCGCGCCCGGGATTGGGATTAAAACCGCTGCGCTTTTGATCAACGAATATGGCTCGCTCGAAGAGCTCTTGGACCGTGCGGAGGAGATCAAACAACCCAAACGCCGCCAAACTCTGATCGATCACCGCGCACAAATTGAGCTGTCAAAAACGCTCGTCCAGCTTGATTGTGCGATGACCCTACCCTTTGATCTCGACAGTTTAGAGGTCCGCGCGCCTGACCAAGACACATTGCTCGGGTTTCTCTCTGAAATGGAGTTTCGTACTGTCACAAAACGCATCGCTGAGCGTTTTGGTATTGAGGCCCCGGTGATTGCTGACGCTGCACCAGCGCCAGATACGCCAGAGGCTATTGGTTTTGACACAGAAAACTATACGCAAGTTAGTGATCTCGCCACGCTTGAGACATGGATCAACCGCATCAAAGAACGCGGCTATGTGGCAATAGACACCGAAACCACCAGCCTCAATGAAATGACCGCAGAGCTAGTGGGCATATCGCTCGCCATTGAGCCGGGCACGGCCTGCTACATTCCGTTGACCCATAAAGCAGGTGCCAAGGATGATCTTTTTGGCACGGATGAGCGCGCCGCAGGGCAAATCGATTTTGATGACTGCCTCAAGGCGCTACACCCCGTGCTTGAGGATGAAAGCGTGCTCAAAATCGGCCAGAACATGAAATATGACGCCAAAATTTTTGCAAACCTTGGCGTCACCATAGCCCCGATTGATGACACGATGCTGATGTCCTACGCACTGCATGGTGGTTTGCATAACCATGGGATGGATACACTCTCAGATCGTTACCTGAGCCACACACCGATCCCAATAAAATCGTTGCTTGGCTCTGGCAAATCGATGATCACCTTTGACCGGGTGCCGCTGGATGAGGCGGTCAAATACGCGGCCGAGGACGCAGATATCACGCTCCGGCTCTGGCAGCTCTTTAAGCCCAAACTGCATCAGGTGCAGGTCACCACGGTTTATGAAACACTTGAACGCCCGCTGATCCCTGTGCTTGCGCAGATGGAGCGCCACGGGATTAAGGTGGATCAAGGCACGCTCAGCCGCATGTCCAACGCCTTCGCCCAGAAAATGGCAGCACTCGAGGCGGAAATCCACGACAAAGCGGGGCGGTCCTTTAATGTGGGCTCGCCCAAACAGCTGGGCGAAATCTTATTTGACGAAATGTCCCTGCCCGGCGGGAAAAAAGGCAAAACCGGCGCCTATGCCACTGGCGCGGATGTGCTTGAGGATCTGGCCACCGAACACGAACTGCCCGGTCTTGTTCTCGATTGGCGGCAGCTCTCAAAGCTCAAATCCACCTATACCGATGCGCTGCAAGAGCATATCAATCCCGACACCGGGCGCGTGCATACCTCTTATTCCATCGCAGGGGCAAACACGGGCCGCCTTGCCTCAACCGACCCGAATTTGCAAAACATCCCCGTGCGCAGCGAAGAGGGGCGGCGCATCCGCGAAGCCTTTATCGCAGAAGACGGTAAGGTGCTGGTCAGCCTCGATTATTCCCAAATTGAGCTGCGCATTCTGGCCCATATCGCCGGGATCGATGCGCTCAAATCAGCATTTCGCGAAGGCCATGACATCCACGCCATGACCGCGTCCGAAATGTTTGATGTGCCGCTCGATCAGATGACCCCCGATATTCGCAGGCAGGCTAAAGCGATTAACTTTGGGGTGATCTACGGGATCTCTGGCTTTGGGCTTGCCCGTAATCTGCGCATCCCGCGTGGCGAGGCACAGGGCTTTATTGACCGTTATTTTGAACGTTTCCCGGGTATTCGCACTTATATGGATGACACGGTTGCCTTTGCAAAAACCCACGGCTTTGTGCAAACCCTCTTTGGTCGCAAAATTCATACCCCTTCGATTGAGGCAAAGGGTCCACATGCGGGCTTTGCCAAACGCGCCGCGATCAATGCCCCGATCCAAGGCACCGCCGCCGATGTCATTCGCCGTGCCATGGTGCGCATGCCCGCAGCCATCGCTGATTTGCCGGCCAAGATGCTTTTGCAAGTCCATGATGAACTGATCTTTGAGGTTGATGAAGCAGCGGTTGACCCGCTGATCACAGCCGCCCGCAATGTGATGGAAACCGCCGCAGACCCGGCCGTGAAGCTGGATGTCAAGCTCGCCGTCGACGCAGGCCGCGGGGCAAACTGGGCCGAGGCGCATTAGAGCACACAGCAGCACCCCATTCTTAGGTTTTGAAATATCCCGGGGGTCTGGGGGCTGGCCCCCAAGGTAAGGTATGTCTGGGGGCTGGCCCCAGATAGCCTTTTCATCCCGCTCACATCAGATATGCTGCCCCACATAAATGAGGCCCGCTGATGAATATTCTTTTTGTGATGTATGACCAACTGCGGTTTGATTATCTCAGTTGCGCAGGGCATCCGTATCTACAGACCCCCAATTTTGACCGGATCGCCGGGATGGGCGTGCGGTTTACCAATGCATTCGTGCAATCACCGATCTGTGGCGCATCACGCATGTGCTTTTACACAGGGCGCTATGCCTCCAGCCACGGCGCGCAGTGGAACGGGTTTCCCTTGCGCGTGGGCGAACGCACCCTTGGCGATCATCTGCGCGCGAATGGCATGGATGCTTGGATCATTGGCAAAACCCATATGAAAGCCGACGCAGAGGGTATGGCCCGCCTTGGGCTCTCACCCGATAGTATCATCGGTGCGAGGCAGGCCGAATGCGGCTTTGACAACTGGGCCCGCGATGATGGGCTCTGGGCCGAAGGGCCCGATGGGTTTTATGATGAAAAACGCAGCCCCTATCAGGCCTATTTACGTGCCCAAGGCTATGAGGCTCAGAACCCTTGGGCTGCGCATGCCAATGCCGCCACTGGTGACGATGGTCAAATCGCCTCTGGCTGGATGTTTGATAACGCCGATAAGCCCGCCAATATCCGAGAAGAAGACAGCGAAACCCCTTGGCTGACCTCGGAGGCAATCAAATTCATGGGTCAGGCCAAAGCCCCATGGCTCGCCCATGTCAGTTATATCAAACCGCATTGGCCCTATATCGTGCCTGCCCCCTATCATAATATGTTTGGGCCGGAACACATCTTGCCTGCCTGCCGTGACCCTCGGGAACGCGAAAACGCGCATCCGGTTTATGACGCCTATATGCAAAACAAAATTGCAGCCGCGTTTCAGCAAGACGCAGTGCGGCAAAAGGTGATCCCCGCCTATATGGGGCTGATCAAGCAATGCGATGATCAATTGGGGCGACTCTTAGATTATCTGACCGAAACCGACGCGCTCAAAGACACGATGATTGTGCTCACATCTGACCACGGCGATTATCTGGGTGATCATTGGTTGGGCGAAAAAGATCTGTTTCACAACCCATCTGTGAAAATCCCGATGATCATCTATGACCCCCGGGTAGAGGCGGATCAAACACGTGGCACCACATGTGATGCGCTTGTGGAAAGCATTGATCTCGCCGCCACTTTTGTTGAGGCCGCAGGTGGTACTGTGCCAAATCACATCATTGAGGGGCGGTCGCTCCTGCCATGGCTGCACAATGAAACACCACCATGGCGGGATTTCGTGATCAGCGAATATGATTATTCGGCCACGGCACAATGCGTGAAACTGGGGTTAGAGCCGCGCGATGCCCGGCTCTTTATGGTGTTTGATGGGCGCTATAAACTGATGCATGCTGAGGGCGGCTTTCGTCCTATGCTGTTTGACCTCAAGGCCGATCCGGATGAGCTGATTGATCTTGCAAAAACCGATGACCATACAGAAATTATTGATCGTCTTTATACATATCTCGCCCAATGGGGGCGCCGCATGTCGCAACGTGTCACACGCTCGGATGATGATATAAAAAACATGCGCGGGAAATCTTTGCGGCGCGGCATCCTGCCTTTTCTCAAGGATGGGTCAGAAGTCTCAGATGAATTAACCGAGAGATACCGCGGGTCAGCTCCGCCGTGCCCTCGCGAGTGACAAAACCCTATGGCGGTGCAAAACTATCCGTGCGCGCACGCGTCCACCGCTTGCGGTATTCGATGTGATCCGTACCATCTGTCAGCAAGAACTCTTTTGGCAGATAGGCAAAGGTATCTGACCCCTCTTGCATCTGCCGATCCCCATCGCGCTGCATAAAATGATAGGGATGAAAATCCCCCGGTTGCTTGAGACCAGCGGCACTCGCGATTTCGGCCAACGCTTTTAGCGTATTGCGGTGATACCGTGCGACGCGCTCTTTCTTGCTCGCCACGTTTAAGGCCCGCTGGCGCAAGGGGTCTTGGGTCGTGACCCCAACAGGACAATGGTTCGTATGGCAGGCCTGCGCCTGAATGCAGCCAATCGAAAACATAAATCCACGCGCAGAATTACACCAATCAGCACCACGCCCAAGCGCGCGTGCGATATCAAAGGCAGAAGTGATTTTACCGGCAACACCAATGCGGATCTGATCGCGCAAACCAACCCCGCGCAGCGTGTTGTTGACAAAGCTCAACCCCTCGACCATCGGCATTCCAACGTGGTTGGTAAACTCAACAGGGGCTGCACCTGTGCCCCCTTCGGCGCCATCGCTAACGATAAAATCTGGCGCGATGTCTGCCTCAAGCATGGCTTTGACGATGCACATAAACTCGCGTCTGTGCCCAATGCATAGCTTAAACCCAACGGGCTTTCCGCCCGAAAGGTCGCGCAATTGACCAATGAATTGTACCAGTTCACGCGGGGTGGAAAATGCAGAGTGCGTGGCAGGCGAAATACAATCCTTGCCCATTGGGATATCGCGCGCCTCAGCAATTTCAGGGGTAATTTTCGATGCAGGCAGCATCCCCCCATGGCCCGGCTTTGCGCCTTGGCTCAGCTTAATCTCGATCATTTTCACCTGATCAAGAGAGGCGGTTTTCGCAAATTTCTCGGGGCTAAAGTTGCCATCTTCATCACGGCAGCCAAAATAGCCTGACCCGATTTCATAGATCAGATCTCCACCACCTTCGCGGTGATAGCGGCTCACGCCCCCCTCACCTGTATCATGCGCAAAACCGCCGATTTTTGCACCTTGGTTCAGTGCCGAGACCGCATTTGCTGAAAGAGACCCAAAGCTCATCGCGGAGATGTTGAGCAAAGACGCGTCATAGGGTTTCTTGCAGTGCTTGCCGCCGACGCACACCCGAAAATCGATGTCGTCAAAATGTGTGGGGGTGATCGAATGGGTCAGCCAGCCATAGCCGGGTTGCGACACATCCCGCATTGTTCCAAAGGGGCGTTTATCTGCCGCACCTTTGGCGCGTTGATAAACGAGCGCGCGCTGCTCGCGCGAGAACGGCACCTCTTCTTGATCGCTCTCGAGTAGATACTGCCGGATTTCCGGGCGTATCTTTTCGAACAGAAAACGCAAATGCCCAATGATTGGATAGTTACGTAACACCGCATGATCTGATTGTCTGATATCATGAATGCCCAATGCAGTGAGCCCAGCAAAAATCAGAAATGGCAGCCCCATAAAGCCCCACCAGATCATCCCGAACATACATAAGACAGTCAGGATAGCGCAAAGCACGAAAAAGCTGTAACGTTCCATTGGTAACATTTTTTCCACCGATTTGATCGCAAGTCATGCTCACATAATGGCAAGATGACTAATAAGTCATGAAATGCAATTGCACTTACTCAGAAACTTTGGCTCTGGCCTAAAAGTCGACTTTCACACCAGGTAAATTCAGCGCCGAGACCAGATTGCGCAGCTCATTACGGGCTGCGACGTTTGATATATTCATGCCCTTCACGCCAAGGTCTTTGAGATCAAGCAAGGTCAACCCTCTTGGGAAGAGCTCGCGGAAAATCACCCGCTCGTTAAATCCGGGTGCCGTGCGAAACCCGATCCGACTGGCGAGCTTATCAATCACCCGTTCCATCTTTTCCTTGTTCACCATCGCCTGCGCGCCCATGCGATTGCGTAAGACAACCCAGTCGATAGGCGTGAGCCCCGCTTGTGATCGCAATTGCCGCGCGTTCCAGACCATTTCGGAATAAACTGAAGGGCCTGTGATATCGTCCCCTTCGGTATCCACATGCGCAAGCAGATCGAAATCGATAAAGCTGTCGTTCAAGGGCGTGATCAGCGTATCGGCCAAAGAATGCGCCAATTGGCTCAGCCTTGTGTGCGAGCCGGGGCAATCGATCAAAATAAAATCATTATGCGGCTCTAGCCCCGCAACGGCCATTGAGAGCCGCTGATCATACACGTTTTCACCCGGTGCCAGATCATCCGCATCAACCTGCGGCAAATCATGGTAATCTGGGGTCGGTAGATCAAGCCCAACCTTATTGAGGTAAACCCGCCTGTTATGCAGATACCGACCAAGCGTTTTCTGACGCAGATCCAAGTCTAGCGTCCCGGTCTTATGCCCCATCCGTGCAAGTGCAGTCGCCACATGCATCGAGACAGTGGATTTACCAGCGCCACCTTTTTCATTTCCGACAACGATAATATGCGCCACAGCCCAACCCTCGGAAGATATATTATTTGCCCACTATATGTTGGGGAGAGGCGCGTGAAAAGCACCTCATAAGAATTTCATTACGGGTTGACAGTATAGCCACAACATCGCATCAGCACCCAAGGTTGATGCCCTGCCGCGTGAGCAGATTGCGATAAACAAGCCATAGAGTGCATCACCATCCGGTTCCCATATCACGCAGGGGTCCAGCGCCTAATCGTCAGAGATGCACAAGGTATCCCTGTCAGCGTTACGGTGCAGCCTGCTTAGCCGCCCTACATTCTGCAGGGCCGTGATATAGATGCGGTATCAGCCGCTCAGAAAGACTAAAATGGATTTTGATATGTTGGGCCTCGCGCCCCGCCTTGTGGCGAAACTTGCCGAGCAAGGCATCACAGAGCCAACACCAATCCAGACCCAAGCGATCCCGCATGCGATGAACGGGCGTGATGTGATGGGTCTCGCGCAAACCGGCACCGGTAAAACCGCAGCCTTTGGCCTGCCGATGATCAATGCCTTGCTAAAGGCAGGCGTAAAGCCAAACGCGAAGACCGTGCGCGGTCTGATCCTCGCCCCGACCCGCGAGCTGGCCAAGCAAATCGCCGATAACCTGACGAATTATACCAAGGGCAGCCATCTAAAGGTTGCGCTTGTTGTTGGTGGCGCTGGAATTGTTGCGCAGACAAAACGGCTGGCAAACGGTGTTGATCTTCTTGTGGCGACCCCGGGCCGTTTGATCGATCTCATCGATCGCCGCGCTGTGCGCTTGGATGAAACGATATACCTCGTTTTGGACGAAGCCGATCAGATGCTCGACATGGGGTTTATCCACGCCCTGCGTAGGATCGCGCCGCTGCTTGCAAAAGACCGCCAGACGATGATGTTCTCGGCCACGATGCCAAAGCTGATGAATGAGCTGGCACAAACCTATTTGAACGATCCTGTGCGCGTGCAGGTCAACCCACCCGGACAGGCCGTCAAACGGATCAACCAATCACTGCATTATGTGGCCCAAGCCGCAAAATCTGATCTGTTGGTCGAGCTGTTGGATGCGCACCGAGACGAGCTGGCTCTCGTCTTTGGGCGCACAAAACATGGCTGCGAAAAGCTATATAAATTCCTCGAGAAAAAAGGCTTTGCCGCTGCTGCAATCCACGGCAATAAATCGCAAGGACAGCGCGAGCGCGCGATTGCGGCATTCAAAGAAGGCAAGGTCAGGGTGTTGGTGGCCACTGATGTTGCGGCCCGTGGCATCGACATTCCCGGTGTGCGTCACGTCTATAACTATGATCTGCCGAATGTTGCAGAAAACTATGTGCACCGCATCGGCAGGACAGCCCGCGCAGGCGCGGATGGATCAGCCGTCGCGTTTTGCGCACCAGATGAAATGATCGATCTGCGCGACATCGAAAAAGCGATGAAAGAAAGCATTCCAGTCGCATCAGGAACCGCTTGGGAAATTCTGCCGGGTCAAAAGAAGCGCCCCAATGGCGGCGGCGGCGGTGGGGGGCGGCGTGGCAGCTCAAAACCGCGCAATCAGGGCGGCGGCGGTGCAAAACCGGGTGGGGCAAATCCAGGTGGCGCAAAGCCCAATCACCGTCAGAAACGTCGCAGGCCCAAAAACAACGGGTGAGGATGCCGTTGCATCCTCACTTTAAATAAAGCGTGAAAGCATCCGCATAGCCATGGGCATGTTCCATCGCGGTGGTGATGTTTCTTTTGCGCACGAGGGTCTCGTGCAGCATGACATGTACGAACAAAAGCACATCCGCAGCGCTTGGCCAATCCTCGGGTGCGAGATAGGCCGCAGCACCGCCATCAAGGATAGCATTGGCCATATCCCGGCACCCTGAGCGTTGTGCAGTGCTGATCACCAATTGCCCATCCAAAGCGACCTTGCCAGCGAGGTTCACCACACCAATGCTATCATCCTGCATCATCGCGCCGGGTGACCCTAGCTCGTAAGAGCCAAACAGAAACCCATTGCCATCACCCGGACCAGCAATGATCAAAATGTCTGTCGGTAATCTGCCATCACCCAAAAGCGAAATAAGATCATCAGGTGTGTCCAGCGTCATTAATTGTACGTGAAAACCCATACGTTCAATCATCGACCGAATAAGTAGCCCCTCATAACTGTCCCCAATTGTTGAGACAGTCGCGACTGGAAATTGCATTATATACGCCCCAAAGCGAAAGTATTAACGCTAACATCGCACCTTAAGAGGGAGTCATCAAGGTTGTTAACACTTTCGCACGAATTTAGTCATTACGATTCATGCAATGCCAACAAATCCAAATATATTTAAGGATTCAATAAAGGCAGATGCGTATAAAGTGACGGTTTATTGTGCATTTGAACCAGTTTCCGCAAACAGCTTGGCCCCGCCCCACATGATTGTGCGTAAAGAAAATCAATAATCAGGTTTCGATATCACCGTAATCGCTTAACCCACGCTGCCCTTTCGCGGTGAGCTCATAGATCCCTGTGCTCACCTTCTTGAACCACCCATAGTGGTCATCCCGCATAATCTGTGTCGCTTGCGGGACCTCGGCCCAATCTCGGACATTGCTACCCTTTGACGGGCCATGCACCGCGAGGAACCGTGCGCAACGCAATGCATCCTGGCGATACCCGGTCACTAGCCCGTGCCGTGTCGCACCCCCGGCATTGGGATCACCGCGCATCCGCTCAAAGGCTTTGAGCAGCTTTTGCTGCTTTTTCTTATTATCCCGCGCGGCATAGGGTCCGGGATCAGCCTGCACAACAACATGCCCATCACGCAGCCGCACTGTCATCACACCAAGACCCACCCTGCGCGCCAAGGTCACATTGTCGCGCAACGCCTTTGCAAAGGCTTTTCCGGGTTTATCAGGGACCGCGATATAAACCAGATCGCTCACACTTAGCCGCTGAACAGCCTGATGGAAAAGGGTCAACGTGAACCCAAGCTTTAGCTCAATGATCAGCGGCTCTTCGTCCCCTCTGCGTGCCACAATATCAGCGGCGCCAACCTCACCTTTGACCACATACCCTTGGGCCTGCAAGAACGTTTTGATCGGGGGGTAAAGATCAGCCTCGCGCGGTTTGTTCATTTTGCATATTCGCCTTGCAAGTTGGTGACGTGACACTGAGAAAAAAGCGCCCTATAACGCGCTCAAATCTCATCCTATTCAAAGCGAGTATACAATGACAACGCGCGTGTTTGGCCACAAGGCCCCTGATACTGATTCCTTAGGCTCCGCACTTATTTGGGAATGGTACCTTAATCACACAGGCACAGCAGCTCAGGCTGCTTTGCTGGGCACACCCAATACAGAGGCTGCTTTTGTAGCTCAACATTGGGGCTTTGCGCAGCCCGAGATTATCGCTGATGTTGCGGATGGTGAAACATGTGTAATCGTCGATACGAATAACCCCGCAGAGCTGCCAGCAAACATCAATGCGGCAAATGTCACAGCGATCATTGACCATCACAAACTGGTCGGTGGGCTTGAAACGGCTGGTCCGATTGACATCACAATCCGCCCTCTCGCCTGCACGGCAACGATTATGCATGATCTGATGGGTGATACAGCCGCCGAGATGCCCGACGGTATCAAGGGTTTGGTGCTCTCATGCATTGTGTCAGATACGCTGGCTTTCCGTTCACCCACAACAACAGCGCATGATCAGGCACTCGCTGAGCGTCTTGCCAGTGATCTTGGCCTTGATATGCAAGCCTATGCCACGCAAATGTTTGAAGCCAAATCAGACATTTCAGCGTTTTCCGACGCCGCGCTTTTGCGCATGGACAGCAAAGAATATGCGGTTGGTGATACGTCATTCCGGGTCTCCGTCTTAGAAACCACAGCGCCACAGATTGTGCTGGATCGCAAAGCCAGCCTGATGGCAAGCATGGCAGATGTCGCCGCTGAAGACGGTGTTGATCAAGTGTTGCTTTTTGTTGTGGATATCCTCGCCGAAGAGGCCACGCTGATGATCCCCAATGAGCTGACGAAGGCTGTTGCAGAGGCATCATTTAGCGTGTCTGTTACAGGTGACACCGTTGTGTTGCCCGGTGTAATGAGTCGGAAAAAGCAAATTATTCCAAACTTAAAAACAGCCTAAGCCACCTCGAGTAAAGGACATCATATGTCGCAGATCATAACGTCCTTTTTCGAAATCTCAGACCAGTATGATGCGGCCTTTGTCGATCTCTGGGGCTGCATGCATAATGGCATTGCCGCTCATCCTGACGCGGTGCGCGCAATGCAGGATTTTCGCAGCCGTGGCGGTATTGTTGTTCTTGTCACCAATTCCCCGCGTCCATGGGATTCGGTTGCGGTGCAAATCGCGGGCTTTGGCATTCCTGATGATGCCTGGGACGCGATCGCCACCTCAGGCGACAGCGCGCGCGCCGCACTTTACCAAGGTGTCGTCGGTGAAAAGATCTGGTTTATGGGTGAGGCCCCCCGCGACGACGACTTTTTCAAACCGCTGAAAATCATCACAGACCCAGTCACCATTACCAAGGTCCCGCTGCATGAGGCCGAGGGCATCGTCTGCTGCGGCCCATTCGACCCCTATGCAGATATTGAAATGAACCGCGCTGATTTCCTTGTTGCGCGTGAAAAGGGGCTCAAGCTCTTATGCGCAAACCCTGATATCGTTGTGGATCGTGGCGACAAGCGCGAATGGTGCGCGGGCGCGCTGGCAAAGCTATATACGGATATGGGCGGTGAAAGTCTCTATTTCGGCAAGCCCTACCCACCGATCTATGATCTCGCACGCAAACGGCTTGCCGCACTCGACACGGCCCCTGCCGACCCGCGTATCATCTGCATTGGGGATGGGATTGGCACAGATATCCTAGGCGCCATTCAAGAGGACCTTGACGCGCTCTTTATCTCTGGTGGGTTAGCGATGGCCGAGACCCGCACCGATGTGCACCCAGAACCACAAGCCCTGCAAACATTTCTAGAAACCGAGCAACTGAGCCCGCGCTTCACCATTGGTCATTTGCGGTAATATTTTTGTCGCAATAATCTTGTGCGAAATAATATTTCAATATATATGATGTATGTGATTTATTATTATCAATCGAGGTTAGCATGTTGGACAATGCCCCGCGCGGTACAATCTGTATCGAAGATATCGAAATCGGAATGATCCGTAGCCTTCGCAAAGAGGTCACGGACAGGGATATTGCATTGTTTGCCGAAATCTCCACCGACCATAATCCAGTGCATATTGACGAAGATTACGCCCAAGATACGATCTTTGGCGGGCGCATCGCACATGGAATGCTGACCGCAGGTCTCGTTTCTGCGGTGATTGGCGAACAACTGCCCGGGCATGGTACTGTGTACCTTGGCCAAAGTTTAAAATTTCTCGCCCCTGTGCGCCCCGGTGATGTGGTGTTGGCCGAGGTCGAAGTGACCACCATTGACCATGCGAAACGGCAGGTCAAAATGGCCACCCGGTGTCTCGTCGAAGGCAAAAAAGTCTTGGTCGGTGAGGCAACCGTATTGGCCCCCTCGCGCAAATTCGACTAACGCGGCCTGCCCGCTTTACGCACCCTTGCACGCCTTCACGCTCCACGGTACGCACAAGCATGCACATTATTCGTGACACGCTTTTTATTGATCCATCAGACCGCGGGGCCGCCGCAGCGGTTGGTAATTTCGATGGCGTGCATCTTGGGCATCTTTCCGTCATCGATCAAACGCGCGAGATCGCGCAATCGATCAAAACCTCTTTGGGCATTATGACATTTGAACCGCACCCGCGGAGCTATTTCGCGCCAGACGCCGCCCCGTTTCGATTGATGAATGCAACGGCAAAAGCCAACCGGCTTGAAAAGCTGGGTGTTGAAAAGCTATATGAGGTGCCGTTTAACGCAACACTTGCCGCGCTCACGCCACAGGAATTTGCGCAAGAGGTGATCGTCACACGGCTTGGGCTTAAACATATCGTTGTGGGTGCTGATTTCTGTTTTGGTAAAGGCCGCGCTGGCACCGCCCAAGACTTACAGAACTTTGGCGATGAGCTTGGTTTTGGTGTCACGGTCGCACCACTCCTTTCTCTTGATACGGCACAGGTGTCCTCAACAGCGATCCGTCAGGCACTAACTGAGGGGCGCCCTATGGATGCGGCCCATATGTTAGGGCATTGGCACCGGATCGATGGCACTGTGATCCGCGGTGATCAGCGTGGCCGTGATCTGGGCTATCCAACCGCGAATATGTCAATCGCTGATCTGCATCTGCCCAAGTTTGGCGTATACGCTGTGAAAGTAACCGTCAGAGACGGGCCGCACGCAGGCAATTACAATGGCGCGGCCTCCATCGGCGTGCGCCCAATGTTTGGCGAAAACACCCCCAATTGCGAAACATTCCTTTTTGATTTCAGCGGCGATCTATATGGCACCGAGATCTCGGTCGCTCTCGTATCGTATTTGCGACCAGAGCTGACATTTGACAGTCTTGATGGCTTGATCACCCAGATGGACAGTGACTGCACACAAGCCCGCGAAATCTTAGCCAATGTCTAAACCGATACAGCCGTTTTGGGAACATAAAACCCTGCCCGAACTGGACCACGCCGAATGGGAAAGCCTCTGCGATGGCTGCGGAAAATGTTGTCTCAACAAGCTTGAGGATGACGAGGGCACAGTCGCCTATACTCGCGTTGCTTGCCGCTTGCTTGATAATCAAACCTGCCAATGTAGCCTTTACAAAACGCGCCACGCCTATGTGCCTGAATGCATTGTGCTGACGGCGGATACGATCACCAAACATCTCTACTGGCTCCCCCAAACCTGCGCCTATCGGCTGATCCATGAGGGGCGACCGCTTTATGATTGGCACCCTTTGATCTCTGGTGATCCGGCAAGCGTCCACACAGCTGGTGTCTCAATGCAGCATCAGACAATCCCAGAAATCCAAGTCGATGAAGACGATTGGGAAGACTATATTATAGAGGATCTATAAACATGTTTTTTGCCTCAGATAATGGCGGCCCGGCCCACCCGAATGTTTTGCAATCCCTGATCGATGCCAATGCTGGCTATACATCAGGCTATGGCGCAGAAGAGGCCATGCAGGATGTCACCGCCGAGATCCGCCGCGTGTTTGAGGCACCAGAGGCCGCCGTTTATCTTGTTGCCACAGGCACTGCGGCCAATGCGCTTTTGCTCGCGACCTACGCAAACCCATGGGATACTGTCTTTTGTAGCCCCATGGCGCATATCCACGAAGACGAATGCAACGCACCAGAGTTCTACAGCGGCGCAAAGCTGACATTGGTGCCGGCAGAAAACGCCAAAATGACACCGGGCGCTTTGCACGCTGCAATTTCAGCCGAGGAAAGCCGAGGCGTGCATGGCCCGCAACGCGGCCCAGTCTCAATCACCCAAGCCACAGAAAAAGGCACCGTGCACACGTTGGATGAACTCAAAGCGCTTACGGATATAGCCAAAGAATTTAAATGCCCGGTTCACATGGATGGCGCACGTTTTGCAAATGCGCTGGTCTCCTTAGGCTGCACCCCAGCTGAAATGACATGGAAAGCAGGCGTTGATGCGGTCAGCTTTGGTGGCACGAAAAATGGCCTGATGGGGGTCGAGGCTTGCGTCCTTTTTGATCCGAAACACGCATGGGAATTTGAGCTGCGCCGCAAACGCGGTGGCCACCTGTTTTCAAAGCACCGTTATTTATCGGCTCAAATGGCAGCCTATCTCGCTGATGATCTCTGGCTCAAAACCGCCTCCCAGGCCAATGCGCGCACCGCACAGCTCGCCCAAGGTCTACAACAGCATAATCAAGCCGAGCTGCTTTATCAGCCTGATGTAAACATCATCTTTGCCCGCTACCCACGCCGTGCTCACCAGCGGTTACGCAGCGCGGGCGCACAGTATTATGTCTGGGATGGCGATCCAGATACAGGCGATCCAGACGCGCCACTCACAGCCCGATTGGTCACCGATTGGTCTACAACACCTGAAACCATCACGCAGTTCTTAGATATCCTGCACAGCATCTAAGGCGGGCTCATACACTCCCGTTTATACTGTTTTCATTCTTAGGTTTTGAAATATCCCGGGGGTCTGGGGGCTGGCCCCCAGTGGTG
>CAKMZE010000017.1:23446-31857 GCA_929200295.1 uncultured Alphaproteobacteria bacterium | reverse complement strand
CTGTTGACCGGGGCTTAAAGACCCGGCCAACTGTGTGCCACATCACAGGATTCGGGGATAGTTCAATAAACTACGTCCTGCGTTTCTGGATCGAAGATCCAAAAAGTGGCCTCACCAATATACGCGGCGATGTCTATCTTGCGCTTTGGGATGCGTTCGTTGCATCTGGGTTTTCGCTGCCAGAGCATGAGTGTAAACCATGCCCTCATGCCGAGGGTTAAACGTCATTCATCTGCATTCTCAGATGGCACAGCTTCGAGCAGATCACCGGGCTGACAGTTTAAAGCCGCGCAAATCTTTGACAGCGTATCAAAGCGGATGCCTTTCACCTTGCCAGATTTCAGGAGGCTTAGGTTTTGCTCTGTGATTCCAACGATACTGGCTAAATCGCGTGACTTCATTTTGCGCATGGCAAGCATGACATCAAGACGGACAATAATCTGCATTATATAAATGCCTCGTTCTCATGCGCGATATGGACGGCCTCTGACAGAACCCAACCCGCGACGCAAAACCCTAAACCACACAGCACAAGTGTGATACTCGTACTGTCAAAATAATAGATGACAGGGATGCGTCCGATAGAGCCCGGCAGCTTTTCCCCATCCTGCATAACAACAGGCGCATTTTCCCATGTGATGATTGCCAATTGGAACGTTGATATGAGCGTATCAAAAAGCATCGTCAACGTCAGAAACCCACCGAAAAATTGCACATAGCGGCATGTCTTGAGCTCAAAAAGAGCCCCGCTACGGATCGCAATAAGCATCTTAAATGCATAATAAAAACTAACCCAAGCAAGCAAGATTGTTGGCGCGACAAGCGCAAAGTAGCTGACACGTTGCCACAGTGTGATTGTCACACCATCCTCAACCCATGGCGTGTTTTGCATCCCATCGCCAAAGGTAAAGGGGATAATCCAGCTTAAGACATGGATTGACCAATAAATACAGAAGATCGCGATTAATGCGATCAGCAGCGTCGCAAGACGCTTGATCCGTATCATTCTGGGGTTCACAGGGCTAATCGCGGACATATTATGTTCCTCAAATGATGTAATATTGCTGTTGGTAATTTAACTATTGTTATTTTGCAAATAAATTTTATTATAAAACGATAAAATATTAACTTGGGAGAGGGAAATGCGCTCGATTAAACTTATTTTTATGGTGCTTTGTGCCGTTATTTTACAGGCCTGTAGCTCGGTCATATTGCCAACCGTTGCGAAATTAAGCGGGCTTTCACCGTTAGAGGCGGATCCACAAGATTTTCAAATCGCTGTGACATTGCCTGATGGGGTCGCGATTCCCGAAGGCGGTGCAAAGTTTGGATTTGCATTTGCGCGTAGCGATACAGGCGAGGCCCATTCAGAAAGCTACCCGCTTGAACAACGCGAGACACGTGATGGCAAAACATTATTCCGTATCGCCCCGTCAGATATCGAGGCGTTGCGCGCGTTTCAGGCAATGGCAGCTGCATGGGAGGCTGAAGATCCGCGCGCCACAAGCGGGTCGATTACAATGAGTGTTGTAGCTTGTAGCGTCGGCGATGGTCCAGCACCTGATGCGACGTTTTCAACAGCGGTCCGAATATCTGCTGATGGCCTGTTCTTACCGCTGATACGCAATGCCCGTGTGGCGGATGTCATCGAATATGTGGCAGATCACCCCGGATTAACGGAACAGTCATTGTGTCAATGATAGCTTTATTTCCATGTCGTGTCTTTGGTTGAAATCTCTCGCTTGGCTTGCTAATTATGAGGCAAGCTAAGCGCCAAGCTTTCACGTTTATTTTTTGTGGCGCGTCACGGAGGACGATGCACTGTCTTTATCCACATCGGCTGCACGGGCAGCCACCACGGGTTCTGCCGGAATGACGGAGAAAAGAGCACCGACAAGCGACGGCCTTTTGCAGGCCGTTCGGACATCACTGCATGAGGACAAAGGCGAGGATATCGTCGAGATCAGCTTGCGCGGAAAATCCGAAATGGGTGATTACATGGTGATCGCATCCGGCCGCTCAACCCGGCAGGTGTCTGCGATGGCAGAAAAGCTGGCGGATAAGCTGAAGGCCGAGTTCGGCGTGCTGAGCAAGATGGAAGGCAAAGACGCAGGTGACTGGGTGCTGATTGATACGGGCGATGTGATCGTCCATATCTTCCGCCCCGAAGTGCGCGAGTTTTACCAATTGGAAAAGATGTGGATGCCGGGGGCGGCACCTGCATCTTAAGGCGCTGCGATGCGTGTCCACATCTGTGCCGTTGGGCGTCTTCGCAAGGGCCCTGAGCGCGATCTTTACTCAGATTATCTTGCACGGTTTGACAAAACGGGACGGGCCCTCGCGCTTGGCCCTGCGCAGCTGATCGAGGTTGAGGATAAAAAGCGCGGCGGCATGACGGCTGAGGCGACGCTTTTGGAAAATGCAGCCCCCGCGGGCGCTGTGATTTGTGTGCTTGATGAACGGGGTGATGTTATATCCTCGCCTGCGTTTGCGTCGCGCCTTGGCAGTTGGCGCGATCAGGGGCGGCAAGACGTTGCCTTTATGATCGGTGGCGCGGACGGGATTGACCCAGGTTTGCGTGACCGCGCTGATGCAAGGTTAAGCTTTGGCAAAATGGTATGGCCGCATATGCTCGTGCGGGTCATGTTGGCAGAACAATTGTACCGTGCGGCTTCAATTCTTGCTGGTAGCCCTTATCATCGCGACTAAGCACGGCTAAGTAATAACAAAGACCAATAGGAGCCCAGATATGCCGATCCCAAAACCCGTAGTGCTGTGTATTTTGGATGGCTGGGGTCTATCTGAGCAAGAGGAGGGCAACGCGCCCTTGCAGGCGCATACCCCACATTTTGACCGGATCATGCAGGGCCCAAATGCGCAGCTTTTGACCCATGGGCGCGATGTGGGCCTGCCCGTTGGGCAGATGGGCAACTCTGAGGTCGGTCATACGAATATCGGGGCTGGGCGGATCGTGCCTATGGATCTCGTGAAAATCGATGATGCGATTGCGGATGCGGATTTCGCCACGCAGCCTGCCTTGCAAGATTTTATCGCGACATTGAAAAAGAGCGGCGGGGTGGCACATTTGATCGGGCTTGTCTCTGATGGCGGTGTGCATAGCCAAATGTCGCATCTGATTGCAGCCGTGGATGCGATCACAAAGCATGGCGTGCCCGTGGCCATCCATGCGATCACAGATGGGCGTGATGTCGCGCCTAAATCAGCGCAAGCCTATATCAAAGAGCTAGAATCCCGCTTGCCGCAAACCGCGCAGATCGCAACAGTCGTTGGTCGCTACTTTGCGATGGATCGCGATACCCGCTGGGACCGTGTTGCCAAAGCTTACGGCGCGCTTGTGTCTGGGCAAGGCGCAGGGGCGGCAACCGCACAAGAGGCGGTGACCCAAGCCTATGCATCTGGTGAGACGGATGAATTTATTACACCCACTGTGTTGAGCGGTTACGCAGGTTTCGCGCCAGAGGATGGGATTTTCATGCTCAATTACCGGGCCGACCGCGCCCGTGAACTGCTTGAGGCAATTGGCAAACCTACATTTGATGGGTTCGCACGTGGCGCAGTGCCAGTGCTCGCGGCACGGCTTGGTATGGTGGATTATTCCCAGGCGCATAATGCGTGGTACAAAGCGGTTTTCCCGAAAACCCCTGTGATCAATACGTTAGGCGCATGGGTCGCACGGCAAGGGCTCACACAATTCCGTCTCGCGGAGACCGAGAAATACCCCCATGTGACATTCTTTCTCAATGGCGGCGTCGAAGACCCAGAGCAAGGCGAAGCGCGCTATATGCCAAAATCGCCTGCTGTCGCGACCTATGATTTGCAGCCAGAGATGTCAGCAGGAGAGGTAACAGAGACCTTTGTCAAAGCGATCGAAGACGGCTATGATTTGATCGTGGTGAATTTTGCAAACCCCGATATGGTCGGTCACACGGGCAGCCTCTCTGCGGCCATTGCCGCCTGTGAGGCTGTTGATGAGGGGCTTGGTCAAGTGCTGGATGCGCTCGAATCCGCGCAAGGGGCGATGATTGTGACAGCGGATCATGGCAATTGTGAAATGATGATTGATCCCGAAACAGGTGGGGTACATACCGCGCATACGACGAACCCAGTGCCTGTGGCACTTGTTGGTGGGCCGCAAGGTGCGGTATTACGTGATGGCAGGCTTGCCGATCTTGCGCCTACGCTGTTGAATTTGATGGGTGTAACGCCACCGGGTGAAATGACAGGAAAGACTTTAATCAGTTGATGAGATACCTGTTCGCCCTGTTGTGTTGCCTTGCGTGGCCTGTTTCGGCTCAACAAACCACGGCGGATGTGGCCGAGGATGCCGCCGCCCGGCTGCAAGCGGCAGAGCGGCTCCTCAGGCAAGCCAGCAGTGCAAGCGATAGGGTCGCAGCACTCACCGCAACTGTTAAGGCCTATGAAGACGGGTTGATCGCCATGCGTGACGGGCTGCGCCGCGCGGCTGTTCGGGAAAAAACGCTTGAGACCCAGCTGATCAGCCAACAAGAAGAAATCTCTCAATTGCTGGGTGTTTTGCAATCAATGTCGCGCGCGCCTGCGCCGGTCTTGCTTTTGCACCCCTTGGGGCCAACAGGCACTGCACGCTCAGGGATGATTGTGGCAGAAGTCACGCCAGCGCTTCAAGATCAGACAGATGCTTTGCGGCTTCAGCTCGAAGAGATTGCGCTTTTGGGTACATTACAGCGTGATGCAACGCAGGTGTTGCAAGTGGGCTTGCAAGGCGCGCAAGACGCGCGCGCGGCCTTAAGCCAGTCTATCCAAGAGCGCAGCGATTTGCCGCGCCGCTTTTCTGAAAACAGCGTGCAAACAGCATTGCTCGTGGCCAGTGCAGAAACGCTTGATGATTTTGCAGCCGGGCTACGTGATGCTTATCTTGCTGGTGTCGCGCCTATTCGGGATGGCGTGCGCAATAAGGGCGCGCTTAATCTACCTGTGCAAGGCCAGCTCTTGCGGCGCTATAATGCGCCAGATGCGGCGGGTATTGTGCGCCCGGGTGTGATCCTTGCCACACGGCCGCGCGCGCTTGTCACCAGCCCAGTCGCGGCAACAATTCTGTTCCATGGTCCTTTGCTCGACTATGGAACCGTGATCATTCTCGAGCCCACAACGGATGTGCTTTTTGTGATTGCGGGGCTTGCGCAAGTTTATGGTGAACCTGGTCAAGTGATCCCCGCAGGCTCGCCCATTGGGGTACTTGGCGGGGGTGAGAGATTAAATGACGCGAATTTGACCCAATCGGATGCGATTTTAACAGGAACTCAGACACAAACCCTTTATCTTGAGGTCAGAGAAGGGCAAAGTCCCGTAGACCCGGCACTATGGTTTGCGCTGGACGGAACATAGGAAAACGACATGAAAAGACTCATGATGGCTGCGATCAGTGGATCAGTTTTTGGCCTGGTTGCAACCACGCAGATTGCGGGGCCTCTTATTGCGCAAGAGGCTGCGGATAACGCCTCTATTTATGAACAGCTCGATTTGTTTGGTGATATTTTTCAGCGGATTCGTGTCGACTACGTCGAAGATGTCAGCGAAAAGGAGCTGATCGAGGCTGCGATTAATGGGATGCTGACCTCGCTTGATCCGCATTCGAGCTATCTGTCAGCTGACGATGCGGCTGAAATGCGGATCGAAACCCGCGGTGAATTTGGCGGCCTTGGGATCGAGGTGACCCAAGAAGAAGGCTTTATCAAAGTTGTCTCGCCGATTGATGGCACGCCTGCGGATGCGGCAGGGATTCTTGCGGGTGATTTTATCACCGCTGTTGGTGGCGAAAGCCTGTTGGGTCTAACATTGAACGATGCGGTTGATCTGATGCGCGGACCAATTGGGTCTGAGATCATCATCACCGTTGTGCGCGAGGATACACCAGAGCCGTTTGAGGTGTCGATCATCCGCGATACGATTAAGCTCACCGCTGTGCGCAGCCGGACCGAAGGCAATGCAGTCGTGCTACGGATCGCCACCTTTAGCGATCAGACATTCACGGATCTGCAAAGCGGTCTGCAAAAGCAGGTCGAAGAAGCAGGTGGCATGGCGAATGTTGAAGGGGTTATTCTTGATCTGCGTAACAACCCCGGCGGGCTGCTGAATCAGGCGATCTATGTTTCTGATGCGTTCTTAGACGCAGGCGAGATTGTTTCGACCCGTGGGCGCGATCCGCAAGATGGGGAACGCTATAATGCGCAATTGGGTGATCTTGCTGAGGGCAAGCCAATTGTTGTTTTGATCAACGGTGGCTCAGCCTCCGCGTCAGAGATCGTTGCTGGTGCATTGCAGGATCACCGCCGTGCGATTGTTGTGGGCACGAACTCATTTGGCAAAGGGTCCGTTCAGACGGTGATGCCATTGCAAGGCGAAGGCGCGATGCGCTTGACCACCGCGCGGTATTACACCCCATCGGGCCGCTCTATTCAGGCGCTGGGCATCTCGCCCGACATCATTGTGGAACAACCACGCCGCGCTGCCGAAGATGCCGAGCAAGACGATGCGCCAGAGTTCCGGTCCGAGGCCGATCTGCGCGGGTCACTGGATAACGACAGCTTGACCGAGGATGAAATCCGTCAGATCGAAGAGGACCGCGCCCGTGCCGCGGCCGCCGCTGAACTGCGCGAGAACGATTATCAATTGGCCTATGCGATTGATATTCTCAAAGGACTAAGCGCGCTCGCCGCGAGCGGCGAGTAATCTGGCAAAAGCATTTGATGGCGTCAGCTCCCTGACGCCATCAAGCTAATCTCTCGAAAGCTACGCCTTCGCGCGCTCGCCTTTTGGATCGTAAAACGGTTTGAGACTGGCTTGGGCTGTGACGCGCGTGCCCATGACATCAATCTCATAGCTCGAGCTGAGCATATCCGCAGGCTTTTCGCCTAGCTCAGCACATGGCACATAGCCCATGCCAATCGCGGCGCCTAGATGATGGCCATACCCA
Organism: uncultured Alphaproteobacteria bacterium; assembly: GCA_929200295.1. Lineage (GTDB taxonomy): Bacteria > Pseudomonadota > Alphaproteobacteria > Rhodobacterales > Rhodobacteraceae > Yoonia. The sequence goes on along the minus strand of CAKMZE010000017.1, from coordinate 24,884 downwards.
CCAGAGGACAGATAACCCACCACCTCACCATCGCGTAAGATCGGCTCATTGTGGTAAAGCAGCGGCCCTGGGTCTGTCAGTTGGAACTGCATCAGGCGCATTGCAAGGCCTTCGTCCTTTTTGCGTAGCACAGCATCGCGGCCCATGAACGCAGGCTTGTCGGTTTTCACGGCAAAACCTAATCCGGCCTCAAGCACGTGATCCTCGGCTGTGATGTCGTGACCAAAGTGGCGGAAGCCCTTTTCCATGCGGGCCGCATCCATCATATGCATACCGCATAGCTTGAGCCCCATGTCTTGGCCTGCGTTGTGCAGGGTCTCAAACACATGCGCCGCCATATCCGCTGACACATAGACCTCCCATCCCAGTTCACCGACATAGGTGACCCGGTGCACACGGGCGAGGCCCATGCCGATCTCGATCTCTTGTGCGGTGCCAAAGGGGTTTACCTCATTGCTGAAATCACCGGGTGATACCGCTTGCAAAAGCTTGCGCGCATTAGGGCCCATAACTGCCAACACGCCTTCACCCGCAGTGACATCCGTGATGACCACTTGGAAATCACCCTTGTTGCGCTCCATCCAGACCTGATCTTGTAGTCGCGTCGCCGCAGGCGTGACGACAAGATAAAGCGTCTCAGACAGGCGGGTGACAGTGACATCCGCCTCAATCCCGGCGGTGTTATTGAGGAACTGGGTATAGACGATCTTGCCCGCAGGCACGTCATAATCACCGCCGCCGATGTAATTCATAAAGGCCATGGCGTCCGGTCCTTCGACACGGATCTTGCCAAAGGACGACATGTCATACATGCCGACATTTGTACGGATCGCATTCACTTCTGCGGCGATATTGCCAAAGAAGTTTTGTCGCTTCCAAGAGTATTCATAAGCAGGGGTTTGCCCGTCATTGGCAAACCAATTGGCGCGCTCCCAGCCTGCCAGCTCACCCATCACAGCGCCATTGTCTAACAACTGTTGATGAAACGGGGTACGGCGCACACCGCGCGCTGTCGCCTTTTGTCTATAGGGGAAGTGATCTGCATATAGCAGGCCCAGCGATTCAACAGCGCGGGCAGCCAGATAGGTTTTGTTGCCCTGAAATGGCTGCATCCGGCTGATGTCCACATCACCAAGGTCAAACGGCTTTTCGCCCGCATCCATCCACTGCGACAGCGCCATCCCAGCGCCACCAGCTGATTGAATGCCGATTGAGTTAAAGCCAGCGGCGACCCAGACATTATCCATCTCAGGCGCCAGCCCCAGATGGTAGGCGTCGTCGGGGGTAAAGCTTTCTGGGCCATTAAAGAACGTGTGGATACCTGCCTCGGCCAGCATCGGCATGCGATTGACGGCTTGCTCAAGGATTGGCTCGAAATGATCAAAATCCTCGGGCAACTGATCAAACTCAAAATCAGTGGGGATCCCGTCAACAGCCC
>CAKMZE010000017.1:15884-23436 GCA_929200295.1 uncultured Alphaproteobacteria bacterium | reverse complement strand
GGCCACAGGTTCAAATGCGCCGAGGAGCATTTTGCCGGCGTCCTCTTTGTAATAGGCGCATTCGTCTGGCACTCTGAGAACAGGCATTTGGGTTAAACCCTCAATCGTCTCGGTCACGATGTAGAAATGCTCGCAGGCTTGCAGTGGCACGTTGATCCCCGCCATGCGGCCCACCTCATGCCCCCACATGCCGCCACAATTGACGATCATATCGCAGGTGATTTGTCCGGTCTGAGTGCCATTGTTCCAGTCTACTGATGTCACACGGCGGCCGTCGCGGTTGATCCCTGTCACGGCCGTGCGTTCAATTACCTGCGCACCGTTTTGCCGTGCGCCCTTGGCCAGCGCCAGCGCGATGTTTGCAGGGTCGCCCTGCCCATCAAGCGGCAGATAAACCCCAGCGGTCACGTCATCGATATTGAGATGCTCATAGCGTTCTTTTACCTCTTTAGGGCTGATCTCTTCGACCTCAACCCCAAAGGCGCGGGCCATGCCTGCCTGACGAAAGATCTCTTCTTTGCGTTCTTCGGTTAGCGCGGCAGTAATCGACCCCACACGTTTAAACCCGGTTGCGACACCTGTTTCGGCTTCGAGATTGCCATACAGCTCTTGGCTATATTTCGCGAGCTTGGTCATATTCGCTGTGGCGCGCAGCTGTGCAATCAGACCCGCCGCATGCCAGGTGGTGCCAGAGGTCAGCTGCTTGCGTTCAAGCAGCACAACGTTTTTCCAGCCCAGCTTTGACAGATGATAGGCGACCGAACAGCCAATAACGCCGCCGCCGATGATCACAACGCGGGCATGAGAGGGGATAGATTTCGACATATGTATGCTCCTGAACAAAGCGATTTCGTCTGATTTTCCACGGTAGGCGGATTCGGTCTTGATGAAATGCGTCAAAACTGACGCAAATTACTTATTTTAATCGCCCTTTGCGCCGTGCGGCATTGGGGGTCATACCAAATGTGGCTTTGTAGATCGCGGAAAACCCAGAAGGAAAGCCACAAGCAAGGCCAATTTCATTGATCGACATATCGGTATTCAGCAAAAGGTTATTTGCCTTAGACAGCCGCAACTCGCGGTAATAGCCGTTGGGCGTGGTATGCAGGACAGAGTGAAACCTGCGCTCAAGCGAGCGTTTCGATACGCCTGCGGCTTGGGCGATTTCGCTGATGGGGCGTGGGAATTCAATGTGTTTTTGCATCAGCCCGATGCAGGCGTCTAGATCGCGATCACCCGTCGTCAGGGTGGCGCGCCCACCAAAGGGCTGCAATGTATTATAATGCCGGATACGCTCATGCAGCAAAATATCGGCGACCGTCATCATCGTGGCAGAGGATAAATGTTGGCTGGCCAAAGACAGCGTCATGTCAACGGTTGCGCCCATGCCAGCGCAAGTGATGATTGCGCCAGCATCTACGACCAGTGCTGATTTCGTCTCATATAGCCCCAAGCGCTCTAACAATACCTCACGGTTTTCCCAATGAGTCGTGTGGTGAACGCCGTCCTCGCCCTTGTCCGCGATATAGCGGCTCGCGGCCTCGGCCAAGAGCACGACACGGGTTTGCCGGGCGGTGTATTGTGCGATGATCGTGCTCAGCGATAGCTCGGCATGGTCTGGATCAGCATTGCCAAGCACGACCGCGTAATCGGTGCGGCTTTGTTGATCAAAGCGCGCGGTGTCAACGATGGCACCGCTACTGCTGGTCACTTGACCGCCCCTTGCAGATAAAAACCGCCACGCAAAGATATCGCGTTTTGACACCCGGTTTGCGAGCCGCAGCACATCGACCACGCCCGCCATTTCCGTCAGGACAAAGCCTGAGGCGACGAGGATGTCAAACTGTGTTGGGTTTTCCGTCATCCAAGTTTACACAATATCATGCCCTGCAGCACGGATGGCCTGTGCCATGGCTGCAATATGGGCAGGGCCGACCTCGCAGCAGCCGCCAACGATTGTCGCGCCCTGGTCGATCCAGGCCATGACATGTTTTGTATAGGCATCAGGGCCCATATCAAGCCGCTGGGTCAATGCATCAACGGTTGGATTTTTCTCTAAGAAACCCGCCGAGATTTTGGTGAACCCGTTTGCATATCCCCCAAAGGGTTTTCTTGATTTCGCCAGTTCGGGCAGGCCTTGGCCCACGGCCTCGGGTGAGGAGCAATTGAGCAAGAGCGCGGCTGCATCCTCTGCGACTGCAAAAACATCTGCGATAGGCTCGCCAGAGCGTAGTTTTGTACCGTCTTGGTCATCCACCGTCAGCGCTAGCCAAACCGGCAGACCAGTGCGATGCGCCGCCGTGACGATTGCGCGGGCATGCGCGACAGAGGCCACAGTTTCACAGATCAATAGATCGCAAGATGGTGCGATGTAATCTGCGATTTCTTGATAAAACGGTATCGCAATGTCGTCACTGGGATGTGTTTCCGGCCTGTATGATGCAACCAACGGGCCGATAGAGCCTGCGATCCTTGTGTTTTGCCTGTGCGCCTGCTGCGCCTCTCGCAAAGCTGCGGCATGAAGGGCTGTAAACTGCTCTTCTATCCCGGCTGCGCGTAGCCTGTCGCGGTGGATGGCATAGGTGTTGGTTGTGGCGATGGTGGCACCCGCGTCATAATAATCGTTATGGATCTCAGTGACGAGCCCCGGGCGATCTATCATCACTTGTGTGGACCAAAGCGGGGTTGGATTGTCACCGGCCCGATGTACCAATTCCTGGCCCATGCCACCATCAAGAAGTGTGATTTGGCTCATTACTATGTCTCTTTTCGTCTATTGTCATACGGGCGCGCCTGATGAGCGCGCCCGTCCAGTGAACGTTATGTCGCGCGCTTATGCACGGATACGGGCATTCTGCGGATCCCAAAGCGGCTGGTCCTCGTGGATCGTGGCGCTGTATTTTTCGCCGTAGATTTCGATCTCTACTTTGTTGCCCGGGATATTGCGCTCTGTGCGGATCATGCCCAGTGCAATGGATTTATTGACCCGGTATCCCCAAGCCCCTGATGTGGTTTCGCCGATCACCTCACCATTTGCCCAGATAGGCGACATATAAGGCGCGTCAGCGGCACCGGGCGCATCAAGCGTGAGCGTGACAAATCCCTTTTTCGAGCCCTGCTGCTTTTCTGACAAAAGCGCAGCCTTGCCCGGAAAGTCATGCTCTTTGTCGAGTTTTACAAAACGGTCCAGCTTGCCTTCAAACAGGGTGTAATCTGTGGACAGATCCCCCTTCCAAGCGCGGTAGCCTTTTTCGATCCGTAGCGCGTTGAGCGCGTACATCCCAAATGGTTTCACACCTGCTGTGGCCAAGGCATCCCAGATGGCAGGCATGGCTTCGGGGGCTGCATGAACCTCCCAACCCAGTTCACCGGCAAAGGAGACGCGCATCAGCGTGCAGGCCTGCCCGGCAACGGTGCCTTCGTTTGAGACTGACAGCCAAGAGGCGGCAAGATCATGCCCCTCGGTCAGCGGCGCGAGAATATCGCGTGCCTTTGGCCCCGTGACAAGCAGGCATTCCATGGCTGTGGTATTATCCGTGATGGTGATCCCAGCGGGTGCATCTTTGGCGATCACTTCGAAATCATGCCATTGCGCTGTTGCGGCTGTGATCAGGCTAACCTCTTGCTCAGACCATGCCATGACCGACATCTCGGTCACAATCCGACCGCGGCTATCTGCAAAATAGGCGAGGCTGGCGCGGCCCGGCTTGGGCAGACGTGACGCGGTAAGGCTATCAACCCAGTCGCGTGCGCCCGGGCCCGAGACCTGATACCGTGAAAACCCGGTGATTGGCAGCATACCGCAATTGTCGCGCACGGCCTCGCATTCGTCTTTGATACGCGGCGCCCAAGGGCCTGCGCGGTCCCAGGTTTCGGTTGCTTCTTCTGATGTGTCATCGCCGTCTTGCGCAAACCAGTTCGCACGTTCCCAGCCGTTATAGGCACCAAACTGTGCGCCGGCCTCTTGCAGCCGTGAATGCAGGGTTGAGTGCTTCTTGTCGCGACCGGCCGGCCATTCGTGATGTGGGAAATGCATCGCATATTCATGGCCGTAAACTTCGATGGCTTTTGCTTCGCAATAGGATTGATCCGTATGATCAGTGTAGCGGCGTGGGTCGACAGCCCACATATCCCATTCGGTTTCACCATCGATAATCCATTCGGCAGCGACCTTACCTGCACCACCACCTTGGGTGATACCAAAGGTGAATACACATGCCTCAAACGCGTTTTTGACGCCCGGCATCGGTCCAACCAACGGAAGACCGTCAGGGGCATAAGGGATCGGGCCGTTGATGACCCGGCCAACACCTGCGGTGCCCAAAATAGGCACGCGGGCCATCGCATCCTCAATGTACCACTCCAGACGCTCGAGATCATCAGGATAGAGCTGGAAGCTGAAATCCTCAGGCATGGGATCATCGGGTGTGACCCAATGGGCCTTACAATTGCGTTCATAAGGGCCGAGGTTCAGGCCGTTCTTATCTTGGCGCAGATAGTAGCTGCTATCGACATCGCGTAGCAGTGGCACCTTGCAGCCGTGGGCTTCGGTCCAGTCTTTGAGGTCGGGGATTTCTTCGGTCAGGAAATACTGATGCGACATCGTCACCATTGGTACGGTTCGTCCACCATAAGGTTTGAACCATTCGCCGATGCGCTGTGCATAATAACCCGCAGCGTTGACGACCTTCTCGCAATCAATATCTCCCTTTTCGGTGTGAACGGTCCACGTGCCATTTGCATGTTGTGTGACACCTGTTGCGCCGCAGAAACGTTCGATCTTAGCGCCCATTTGACGGGCGCCTTTGGCCAGTGCTTGGGTCAGCTGTGCGGGGTCGATATCACCATCGTCAGGATCATATAGACCCCCTGCGAGATCATGGGTTTCAAGGAACGGGTACTTTTGCTGCATCTCTTCATTGGTCATCATTTCAAGGCTAAGACCTTGATAATTAGCCATGCCTTTGGCGCGTTCAAATTCCTGCATTCGCTCTTTGGAATGTGCCAGCCGGATGGATCCGGTGACATGGTAGTTCATCGGATAGTCGACCTCTTCTGCAAGGCCCTGATAGAGCGACAGTGAATAACGCTGCATGTTCATGACAGCCCATGAGGTGCTGAATGACGGGCAGTTACCCGCCGCGTGCCAGGTCGAGCCAGCTGTCAGCTCGTTCCTTTCAAGCAAGACACAATCGGTCCAGCCTTTCTTGGCCAGATGATAGAGTGTGGATGTGCCGACAACGCCGCCACCGATAATGACCACGCGGGCCGAAGTTGGAAAATCAGACATGTTCTCTCCCTAATATGTCTCGATCTGCGGCGCATCGTCCGCAATGTCATAGTAATCACCTTTGTATTTGGTGAAGATGTGTTTACCGGGCTTGAGGCCGGTTGGATCCGCGAGGCAACCCGCTGCAATACCAACGCCGTCTTCGGAATTGAGACGGTAAAACAGGGTTGATCCGCATCGATTGCAAAAGCCACGCTTGGCCCAATCGGATGAGCGATACCAAGCCAGCCCGGATTGGTTTGAAAACTCTAAGCTGTCCCATGGCGCATGGGTTGAGGCCCAAAAATGGCCCGCCATACGTCTGCATTGTTTGCAATGGCACATCGTCACGCTTTCGCGCACCTTAGGAAGGGTAAAAGCGACAGCGCCGCAGTCGCATTGTCCTTTGATCATGGAACCCTCCTGATATGATGTATATTGCGTTGCATATTAATAGACTGGTGGTGCGATGACCCAAATGACGGTGCATGGGTCATCATAAGGGTTTGCCCAACGGTAGGCTTGGCCACGAATGCGAAAGCTATCCCCGACATTAAGCTCAAACTGCGTCTCTTCAATCCAAAGCGTCAGCTTGCCAGTAACGACATAGCCAACCTCTTGGGTTGGGCGTGCAACGGGTGTCATCATTGAGGCATGCGGCTCGAACGTGGAATGGATCATTTCGAAATCATCGGTCAGATCAGGCGAAAGCAGCTCTTCGACCGAGCCTGCGACGCGTGATCCAATAGGGCGGCGCGCGGATGCGCGCACGACCAGACCCTCTTCGCCGGGTGCTGAGGCCGTGCGAAAGAGGCTCGAGATCGAGACATCAAGCGCCTTTGCGATGTCACGCAAATCAGCGACCGCGGGTTCAGACATGTCGCGTTCAACCTGGCTCAACCAGCCAACAGAGCGCCCCAGCCGATCTGCCAGATCAGCCAAGGTCAGCCTACGTGCCTTGCGCAAGGCACGCAGATCAGCACCCAACGTGCGGGTATCATGTGGAACATCGTGAAGCATGCGAGTCGCTATTCAGTGATATGCTCAGAAAGTCTTGGCACGGCTTTCGTGAAATTTCAAAGGAAATTTTCACGGAAGCCGTGGTTTGCCTTACAGGCTGAAGCTTGTGCGTAAAATCTTGGTCAAGGCTGCGACGTCATCTTGGGTAAAGGCATCAGGCTGATTGCTGTCGATATCAAGCACGGCAATCAGCGTGCCGTGCTTATCCCATACGGGCAGCACCAGCTCTGATCTTGTAGAGGACGCACATGCGATATGGCCGGGAAACGCATCAACATCTGCCACCAACTGCGGCAAGCCTGTGCGTGCGGCCGCGCCACAGACACCTTTGCCAAACGGGATATGCAAGCACCCATGCCCACCCTGATAAGGGCCGATTTTGAGCATTTCAGGTGCGGTGACGCGGTAAAACCCTGTCCAATCAAACCGATCATCGGCATGATGCAATTCACATGCGATGGTCGCCATAAGCGATATAGAATCGTCCTCACCCTCAGTGAGAGCGGCGATTGTTTTTGCAATATATAGGTAATCGATACGCATTTGGGCTGTCCTATAAGCTACGTCTTTGTCTTTGTTAACAAAACCGCGTTGCGTCAAGGGATTGTTTTGGAATTGGGGCTGCGACACGCGTGGGGTACGTAAAAATTGCCTCGAAACAGTCACAATCAGATCATGGAAAAGCCTTTCAGCAGGGGCATAGATATACCCAGTAGCTGCATAGCTTCTGCCGGCATCGCGTCTTTTCAGCCCCCACCCAGTGGCGCGATGTCGGCTACTCCCTTTTCTTTTCATTGCTGTTGGCTTGATTTGCCTTAGGATGCTTTCCTGTAATGTGAGGGGAAGATGATCATGCGCGATTTTTCAGCAGGCGGACGGTCGGCAGTATTTGCCGAGCATGGGATGTGTGCGACATCGCACCCTCTCGCAGCAAAGGTTGCGGTGCAAATGCTCGAGGCGGGCGGAAACGCTGTTGATGCGGCGATTGCGGGCGCTGTTTTATTGGGAATTTGTGAACCGCAGATGACCGGGATCGGTGGTGATTGCTTTGTGCTGATGACGCCACCTGGGTCCGATGAGGTGATCGCGCTGAATGGATCGGGGCGTGCCCCTGCGGGGCTAAAGGCAGATGCGCTACGCGCAGGCGGGTTGCGCACAATCCCAATACATGGAGCGCAGGCTGTGACATTGCCGGGCGCTGTGGATGCGTTTTGCAGATTATCCAAAGACCACGGGCGTCTCGGGCTGAGTGCGGCATTGGCG
>CAKMZE010000017.1:13912-15874 GCA_929200295.1 uncultured Alphaproteobacteria bacterium | reverse complement strand
GTGCGGCTTTGGCGCCTGCGATCTATTACGCTGAAACCGGCGTTCCGGTCGCGCCACGCGTGGCGTTTGACTGGGCGCAAATGACAGAATGTCTGACGGGGGTCGCCCGTGATCAGTATTTGATCGATGGTCATACCCCGCGCGCGGGGCAAGTGTTTGCAGCCCCGCAACAGGCAGAAGCCTTGCGCCGGATCGCGCTGGAGGGGCGCGAAGGGTTTTATGAGGGTGAGGTGGCAGAGGATATGGTTGCCGCGCTTCGTGCCGCAGGCGGGTGTCATACGCTGGATGATTTCGCGGCCGTTGCATGTGAGTATACGACACCAGTGCAAGGGGCCTACGGCGGGCTTGAGCTGTTTGAGCATCCGCCAAACGGGCAGGGGGCAACGGCGATCCTTATTCTCAATATGCTCAAGCAATTTGATCTTGCCGCGCTTGATCCCTTAGGCGCGATGCGGGCGCATATTGAGGCCGAGGCGACAAAGCTTGCCTATGATATGCGTGACCGTATCATTGCGGACCCGGATCAATGTGGCGCGTTGGATCAGATGCTTGATCCTGATATCGCGGTGCGCTTAGCCGCGCTGATTGATCCCGGGCGTGCAATGGCCGCAGCCCCGCGGGGCACAGAGGCTGTGCATAAAGATACGGTCTATATCACAGTTGTGGATCAAGACCGCATGTGCGTGTCTTTGATCTATTCGATTTTCCACGGCTTTGGGTCGGGTCTTGCGACAGATAAGTTTGGCATCTTGTTCCAAAACCGTGGCGCTGGGTTCACGCTCGAAGACGGGCACCCGAATGAAGCCGCTGGTGGAAAGCGCCCAATGCATACGATTATCCCCGGGTTGCTGAGACAAAGCGGCCGCGCCTATATGCCGTTTGGCGTGATGGGTGGGGCGTATCAACCGACAGGGCACGCACGATTTATCAGTAACATGCGTGATTTTGGGATGGCGGCACAGGCCGCTATTGATGCGCCGCGCTGCTTTGCCGAGAATGGTCAGTTGAAGGTTGAGACAGGTTATAGCGGTGATGTGAAACAAGAGCTGAGCGATATGGGGCATGATATCATCACACCCGATGGGCCTATCGGCGGGGCGCAAGCCATTGCCGTGCATGAAAGCGGTGTTCTCGAAGGGGCGTCAGACCCGCGCAAAGATGGCTGCGCACTTGGGTACTAGCGTTCTCGGGGGCCAGCCCCCGAACCCCCGGGATATTTCTAAACCTAAGAATGGGGCCGCCGTTGTGATCTTATGAGCGGCCCTCATTTTCCGTGAATGTCTTAGAACATCGTATTATCATTTGCGCTGTGCTCTGGGATCTCTTGTAGCACATCCCAATGCTCAACCACTTTGCCATCATCATCGAGGCGGAAAATATCAATCCCTGCGTATTCGAGCCCCGCGGGCCAGATTTGGTGGCAATGTAGGATGACATGATTGCCCTCAGCAAAGGCGCGCTTGATTTCGACACGTTTGCCGGGGTTCTCACGCGCCATACGTTCGAAATATGCGATAAAGGCGGCCTTGCCATCAGCGACATGGGTGTTGTGCTGGATATATTCAGCGCCTGCATAGGTCTCAATCGCTTTGGCTGGTTCACAATCGTTGAACATCATTTCGTAAAAGGCGATTACGTTTTGTTTGTTGGTTTCTAAATCTGGCATCTCTTCCTCTTTCCGACTTTTGTGATGTTAACTGACTTTTGTGATGTTAAGCTCTGATATCAAAGTAGTTATGTGTGTGCAGGAGTATATGCGATCAAGTGCGCGTATGCGATTATCTTATGCTGAGAGCGGTAGTGCCGTTGTTTGCCGTACGGTGCGCAGTGCAAAGGAAGACTGCATTTGCGCGACACCCGGCAGTGTCGCCAGATAGCGGCGGTGAATGCGCGCGAAATCCTCGGTATCGCCTGCGACGACCTTGAGAAGGTAATCTGCCGTGCCCGCCATAAGATGGCATT
>CAKMZE010000017.1:0-13902 GCA_929200295.1 uncultured Alphaproteobacteria bacterium | reverse complement strand
CATCGGGCACGCGCGCCACTGCCTTTTCAAAGGCATCAAGCACCTCATCCGCCTGACCCGAAAGCGTGATTTCAACAAACACAGTTGTGGGAACACCAACCTTGCGCGGGTTGAGCAGGGCCACATAATTGCTGATAAAGCCATCCTTTTCGAGCCGCTGCACACGTCTATGGCAGGCGGATGCGGAAAGGTTCACCTTGTCAGCTAGATCTGCATTTGAGATGCGGCCAGTTTTTTGTAACACTGCGAGAATGCGACGATCCAAGCTGTCAATTTCCATTTGGCGCATGATCCTTCGGTTATTCTTTTGAATTAAGCAATATACTTCAATTGTTCGCGCTAACTATCAAGCACTTTGTTGCGGTAATTGCAATCAAACAGGCAGAGAAAGGAGATCAGGATAAGGAGACATAATGATGCATATTGGATGTCCAAAAGAGATTAAGCCGCAAGAGTTTCGTGTGGGCATGACCCCTGATGCGGTGCGTGAAGCGGTGGCGCATGGTCACACTGTGACGCTTGAGACCAACGCTGGCGCAGGGGCGGGGTTTACCGATGGTGATTACCGCGCTGCGGGTGCGGCTCTGGTTGAGACAGCGGCCGAGGTTTTTGCCGCAGCCGACATGATCGTGAAAGTGAAAGAGCCGCAGGCGGGTGAGCGAAAGATGCTGCACGATGGGCAGATTTTGTTCACTTATTTGCATTTGGCGCCGGATCCGGATCAAACCCATGATCTGATTGCCTCGGGTGCCACATGTATTGCTTATGAGACAGTCACGGACGCCCGTGGCGGGTTGCCGCTTTTGGCACCGATGTCTGAGGTTGCAGGACGGTTGGCACCGCAGGTTGGGGCCTGGACATTGCAAAAGGCCAATGGTGGACGCGGTGTGCTCATGGGCGGCGTGCCGGGGGTAGCACCCGCACGGGTCATGGTGATTGGTGGCGGTGTTGTGGGTACACATGCGGCGAAAATCGCGGCTGGCATGGGCGCGGATGTCACTGTTCTTGATCGTTCGCTCCAGAGATTGCGTTATTTGGATGATGTATTTGGTGGGCAGTTTAAAACGGCTTATGCAAATGCAGGCACGACACTGTCGTTGGCCCGTGAGGCAGATATGATTATTGGCGCGGTGCTTGTGCCCGGTGCTGAGGCGCCTAAGCTGATTACGGCGGCGCAACTGGCTGAGTTGAAGCCGGGTGCAGCTCTTGTTGATGTGGCGATTGATCAAGGCGGGTGCTTTGAGACCTCAAAAGCCACAACGCACCAAGATCCGATTTATGAGGTTGATGGGGTGATGCATTATTGTGTGGCCAATATGCCGGGGGCTGTTGCGCGCACATCAACGATTGCGCTGGGCAATGCGACGATGCCGTTCATGCTGGCGCTCGCCGATAAAGGCTGGCGGCAGGCCTGTGAAGATGATCCGCATTTGTTAAACGGTTTGAATGTGCATGCGGGCAAGCTGACATATTATGCCGTTGGTAAAGCATTGGGGATCGATGTGCTGTCCCCACAATTGGCGCTGAAAGCCTAATCAGAAAGGTGGGCCAAAACGGCCCACCCTACAGTTCGTGCAAAGCGCCGCTTTTACATAGCGGCGCTTTGCGTTAGGAGAGGGCCAATAGGATTGTTTGACCCCGGACTGACCAGATGAAATTCACCCTCTCTTGGCTAAAATCTCACCTTGAAACCACAGCCACTGTTGATCAGATCGCTGAGGCGCTGACTGACCTTGGGCTTGAGGTTGAGGGTATTGAAAACCCGATCGCAAAGCTTGCTGATTTTAGCATTGGCTATGTGGAAAGCGCGGAAAAGCACCCGGATGCGGATAAGTTGAAGGTCTGTCAGGTGAATACCAAGGCAGGCATGACGCAGATTATCTGTGGGGCGCCCAATGCGCGGGCGGGGATTACCGTGGTGATTGCATCGCCCGGAACCTACGTGCCCGGGATCGACACGACCATTGGTGTGGGCAAAATCCGCGGTGTCGAAAGCCATGGCATGATGTGCTCTGAGCGCGAGATGGAACTATCAGACGAGCATGATGGGATTATTGAACTGCCCTCAGGCGAGGTTGGCCAATCCTTTGCGGATTGGCTTTTGGCGCATGATCCGGCCAAAGTGGACCCTGTCATCGAGATTGCGATCACGCCAAACAGGCCTGATGCATTAGGTGTACGTGGGGTTGCCCGTGATCTTGCGGTGCGTGGTTTGGGGGATCTTAAGCCGCGCGAGGTTGAGATTGTGCCTGCCACATTCAAAACGGATCTCAAGGTTGAGATTGCGGATGACACAGTTGACGGCTGTCCGGTCTTTACCGGGCGGGTGATTAAGGGTGTGAAAAACGGGCCAAGCCCCGCGTGGTTGCAGGCGCAATTGCGGGCGATTGGTTTGCGGCCAATTTCATTCCTTGTTGATGTGACAAACTGGTTTACTTACGATCTTAACCGCCCACTGCACGTGTTTGATATGGATAAGGTGGTTGGCAATCTGCGGGTCCATCGCGCCACGGGGGAGGAAAACCTCACAGCGCTGGATGGAAAGGATTACACCCTGCAATCCGGGCAAATGGTGATTTCTGATGAAAACGGGCCTGAGAGCATCGCCGGTGTGATGGGTGGGCTTGAGACGGGCTGTACTGACGAGACCGTCAATGTGTTTGTCGAAAGTGCGTATTGGGACCCGGTGCAAATTGCCTATACGGGGCGTGCGCTCAAGATTAATTCGGATGCGCGCTATCGGTTTGAGCGTGGTGTTGACCCGGCATTTACCCCCGAGGGGCTCGAGCATGCGGTGCGGATGATTGTGGATCATGCGGGCGGCGAGGCATCACAGCTGGTTGTTGCTGGGCAGGTGCCAGATGTATCGCGCGCCTATCGGCTAGATAGCAAACGGGTGATTTCCTTAGTAGGGATGGATATCCCCGAGGCGACACAGCGGCAAACGCTTACGGCGTTGGGATTCCGTCTTGAGGGGGATATGGCGCATGTGCCGAGCTGGCGCCCTGATGTGCAAGGCGAGGCCGATCTTGTAGAAGAGGTGGCGCGCGTGGCCTCACTGACCAAGCTGAAAGGTCAGCCCTTAAAACGTATCGCAGGCGTGCCCAAGCCTGTTCTCACCCCAATACAAAAGCGTGTGCAAACCGCAAAACGCACGGCGGCGGCTCTCGGGTATCATGAATGCGTGACCTATAGTTTTATTGATGCGCAGGCGGCAGCGCTCTTTGGTGGCGGCGATGATGCGACGCGACTGGAAAACCCGATCTCAAATGATATGTCGCATATGCGTCCGGGGCTGTTGCCCGGTCTTTTACGGGCTGTGGCGCGCAATCAGGCGCGTGGTGCGCAAGACTTTGGTTTGTTTGAAGCAGGCCATGCGTTTCAAGGTGGTGAGCCGGGTGAGCAGCATTTGCAAGTGGCGGGTGTGCTGGCCGGGCGGACCGGACCAAAGGACATACGCGGCGAAAGCCGCGGCGTTGATATATACGACGCCAAGGCGGATGCTGAGGCTATTCTCGCGGCAATTGGCGCGCCTGCAAAGGTGCAGATCCTGCGCGGGGCTGAGGGCTGGTGGCATCCGGGGCGGCATGGGCGGATTTGTCTTGGCCCAAAGAAGGTGCTGGGCGTCTTTGGAGAAATTCACCCCAAAATCCTGCGGGATATGGATGTGAAGGGACCTGTTGTTGCCTATACGCTTTATCCGTCTGAAATCCCGCTGCCAAAAAATAAGACCACGGCGCGCACGGCCTTGCAGGCAACCGATTTACAAGCCGTTGAACGTGATTTTGCATTTGTCGTGGAAACAGATGTTGAGGCATTGACGCTGGTGAATGCCGCCGCTGGGGCTGATAAAGCTTTGATCACAGATGTGCGTGTGTTTGACGAATTTATTGGTGGGGCGCTGGGCGCGGATAAAAAATCGCTCGCGATCACGGTGCGTTTGCAGCCGAGCGAGGCGACACTCACCGACGCGCAAATCGAGGGTGTGGCGGCCAAGATCGTTGAGAAAGTGACCAAGGCGACAGGTGGTGTGCTGCGCGGTTGAGGTGTTGTTTTGCCTGTGCTGATGCGCAGGTATTTTGCAGCTGTGGGAGCCTCCGGCGGGGATATTTTAAAACCTAAGAATGGTTTGGTTGCGCTACGGGGAATTTGACTGCGAAAAAACCGTAGACGACAGGCAAAACTGCGCTATTGCTACATTCAGTTGCGTAGTCGACATCAGATCGGCGCGTGTGAATACACTGGAAGGGACACATCATGTTGAATGAATTCAAAACTTTTATCGCCAAGGGCAATGTCATGGACATGGCTGTTGGTATCATCATCGGCGCGGCGTTCACCGCGATTGTTGGCAGCCTTGTTGCTGATCTGATTAACCCAATTATTAGCCTGTTTATGGGTGGCGTTGACTTTAGCAGTCTTTATGTTCTGCTGGGTGAAGGCGAGTTTGCAAATATCGGTGCTGCCGAAGAAGCAGGCGCTGCGGTCTTTGCTTATGGTCGCTTTATCATGGCGATTATCAATTTCCTCGTCATTGCGTTTATTGTGTTTATGTTGGTCCGTCAGGTCAACAAGATGAAGAAGAAAGAAGAAGCAGCACCAGCGGCACCTAAAGGCCCAACAGCAGAAGAGCTGTTAGCTGAGATCCGCGACTCTTTGAAGAAGTAATTCTTTTCAAAGCATCGTGCTAAGATAAATGAGAAAGGCCTGCTTGCATCTGTGAGCGGGCCTTTTTTTGAGGCCTCGGTTACATAACTGGTGTCTCGTTTTTAACGAAGTGGATTATGGGAAGCTAGGGATTGCTAATGAAACGATCAAAAAGAACAATGCACCTTTAAGGCCACCGCTTGCTATCGTGAACAGAAACTCCAATTTTTCTAGTTCTTTGTGCATCGTCTTTGTCCACTCATTGATCGTCTTATCCGACTTAAACTGCGCATTGGACACGCGAATATGTGTCATTGCTGCAGCGAAGCTGAGCACTGAAGCCAACAGTAAGACTATCGCACATTTGGCAGTCGGTAAAAATAAGAGTTCAGATATGGTAAATGTGTCAGAATCTATAAAATTAAGGAATGAAGCCGCAACTGCAAGTAACGAGAACAATTGTATTTGACGCAATGCGCGTTCTTGCAAGCCATTGATCGTACTTAGAATGCGACCGGGTGTATTGATCTGTTTTTGTGCATTTATGCCAGGAGTTGATGCACAAATTGGGCATTGGGTCGCGTTGCCATCTTGGTCTGAACAGTAAGCACCATGCTTAACGCATACATAACGTCCCTTGTTAATCGCAAAATAATTGAGCTGAGGTGCGCTCATGCGGATAACCCGCTATCCAACGTCGGCACATCAAGTGACCGGAAACCATAGTGTCGCAGCCAGCGCAGGTCGCTATCAAAAAAAGCGCGCAGATCGGGGATGCCGTATTTGAGCATTGCGATCCGGTCGATGCCCACGCCAAAGGCGAAGCCTTGGTAGATGCTGGGGTCCACGCCCGCAGCTTGCAGCACTTTGGGGTGGACCATGCCGCTGCCCAAAATCTCAAGCCAGTCATCGCCTTCGCCGACCTTGAGCACGCCGCCCTCCCAAGAGCAGCGGATGTCGACCTCGGCTGAGGGTTCTGTGAATGGAAAGTGCGAGGCGCGGAAGCGCAGCTCAACATTATCCACCTCGAAGAAGGCTTTGACAAATTCCTCAAGACACCATTTGAGATTGGCCATTGAGATATCAGTATCAATGGCAAGCCCTTCGACCTGATGGAACATTGGCGTATGGGTTTGGTCATAATCCGCACGGTACACGCGGCCCGGGCAGATGATCCGGATGGGGGCACCATTTGCCTCAAGCGCGCGGATTTGTACGGGGCTGGTATGGGTGCGCAACACATGGGGCGGACGGTTATCGCCAGCCGCACGGTGGGTATAAAACGTATCCATCTCAGCACGCGCAGGGTGGTGGCCCGGGATATTGAGCGCATCAAAATTATACCAGTCGCTTTCGATTTGCGGGCCTTCGGCGACAGAAAACCCCATATCGGCAAAGATGGCTGTGACTTCATCGGTGACCTGGCTGATCGGATGGATTGTCCCTTTGGGTCGCATCCGTGCGGGCAGGGTCACATCCAGCCATTCTGTGCGCAGGCGCTCATCTAATGCGGCATCTGCGAGGGCTGCCTTTTTTGCGATAAGCCCGCTGTTAATCTCGTCCTTGAGGGCATTGAGAGCAGGGCCTGCTGTTTGGCGCTCTTCTGGTGTCATTTGACCGAGCGAGCGCATTTGCAAGGAGATCTCGCCCTTTTTTCCCAGAGCTTGAACGCGCAGCTCCTCGAGACTGTTCTCATCAGTGGCCTCAGCGATAAGGCCGAGGTATTTGGATTTGAGATCATCCATCGCATCACCTCCCGTTATGTTGTCCGGGCCGTACTACCTTGTCACCGTCTCTGCTGCAAGAAGCGAAGGCAAGAAGGCTTGGGTCGACAGGCTGAAATTGTAGCGGGCTTGACCTGTTAACCATTTGAGAATACTGACACACAACCATACCGTTATCCAATTTTTGAGAACTTACATTGCCAATTCTTCGTTTGCTTTGCTTATTAACCTGTCTTCTTCTTGCCGCCTGCGGGGGGACGTCGCAGCAGCAATATGCTATATATAATCCAGATGCGGTCGAGCTTACGATAAGTGACGAAACGCTGTCTTTGGTCGCTGGCGAAACATCGGTCAGCCTGCCCCGAGACGAAGAGCTTGATCGCGGGTCTTTCCTCTATGCCGACACAGAAGGCGACATCGAAAACCCTATATTGGTCAGACTAGCGATCAGCGAGACAGATTATACCTTTGCAGCTATCTTGATCACCCACGATGAAGCCAATTCGGCTGACACATTCATCGGCCGCACCATAGCACTGGAAGCAACTCCCACGGGATCGGCTGAAATTAGCGGTGACTATATTGGGACGTTTGTTTCGCCAGATAACAGCGATTTAATGGCCTATATCAGGGGCCAAGTTACGTTAACCATGAACTTTGATGATATGATAATTTCAGGTCGCGTCGATAATCGAACGACAAAGCTCTACGGACTCCCGTTTGATTTCGTTATGAATGGTGGCCTCGAACCCATCACGTTTCCAGAAATGACAATCGATGATACTGGGGCATTCGCGGGGTCACGATCCGGTGACGTTGGGCTTGGCGAAGTCCCTGTTGATGTCAGCGGATTGATTGGTGGTGCATCAACCAGCGAAATTGAAGCTGTTGGAACTGTTACGTCCGGTGCGGAAGTCGGTATTTTCGTCGTCGGTCATCCCGGTTTTACCCCGACCGAAACGCCATAGAGCAAAGTATCGCGCGGTTAATCTCACCTTTTTTCCCAGAGCTTGAACGCGTAGCTCCTCGAGGCTGTTCTCATCAGTGGCCTCAGTGATAAGGCCGCGGTATTTGTATTTGGCTTTTAGGTCGTCCATAGCATTTGCGTCCTGCAATCTGTTGCAAGAGTGAATGCCAGGCCGCGCAAAGTGCAGAACCTCTTGCGCTCGTCGCTGGGTGCCGTCAGGGTCCATAAAGAGGAGATATTTATGGGATCAAAACCGATTATTGTCGTTGGCGCGGGGATTGTTGGGGTGTCAACGGCGCTTTGGCTGCAACGTGCTGGGCGTGATGTGATCTTGATGGACCGTGATGCGCCGGGCAGCGGGGCGTCCTATGGCAATTCGGGGCTATTGGCGGGGTGGGCTGTTGAGCCTGTGAATGCGCCGACGCTTTGGAAGGATGCGCCAAAATATTTGATGTCGCGCGATAGCCCGTTGTTTTTGAAATGGGCGCAATTGCCATGGATGTTGCCATGGCTCGCGCGGTTTATGTCGCATGCGGTTGACCATAAGACCCGCCGTATCGTGGAAAATATGATGCCGCTGTTGACGGATACGGTCATGCAACATCGTGCGCTCGTTGCAGGCACCCCGCTTGAAGGGTGGGTGCGCGATAGTAAATGCAGCTTTGCCTATCCAACGCTGAAAGATTTTGAAAAAGATCAGTATAGCTGGAATATGAAAGCTCTTGCAGGGCTTAAGCCGAACATACTGACCGGGGGTGAAGTTCAAGAGGAAGAGCCAATTTTGGGCCCGGCTATTGCGTGTTTGGCGCAGCTCGAAGGGCATGGGCATATCACGGACCCGGGGCGGTATGTGGCGCTTCTTGCGCAGCATTTCACACAGGAAGGCGGGCAGTTTGTACAGGCGCAAGTGCAGGACTTTACGCGCAGTGGCGATCATGTGACGCAGGTTGAAACCAGCGAGGGTGCGTTTGAATGTGATCAGGTCGTGGTGACCGCCGGCATTTGGTCAAAAGAGCTGATGGCGCGCTTGGGCCTGCGCATTCCGCTACAGGCAGAGCGGGGTTATCACGTGATTTTTGAAAACCCATCTGAACTGCCGCGTAACCCGCTGATGATCACCAAAGGAAGGTTTGGCGTGAACCCTATGGATATGGGGCTGCGTTGTGCGGGTGTCGTTGAATTGGCCAACCATCTAACGCCAGCGTCCGAGGCGCCAGTTGCCTTTATTCGTAAGCAAGCGGCTGAGGTTTTCCCAAAGCTGACATATTCTGGCACGCAAAGCTGGATGGGATTTCGACCAACCGTGCCTGATTGTACACCTCTGATTGGTCAGATTGGTGAGAGCGGGATTTATACAGGCTTTGGCCATCAGCATGTTGGCCTAACGTCTGGCCCGAAAACCGGGCGGCTTTTGGCGCAGATGATCACGGGATCAACGCCCAACATGGATATGCGCCCCTACGCGCCAGAAAGATATGCTGGCTGAATATTCTGAGGGTAGACAAACAAAAAGGCCGCTTTGTGAAAAGCGGCCTTTTGAAACTCTATGAAGCGGATCGTTACGCGGCGAGCGCGTTTTTAGCTTTGCCAACGATTGTTGCAAACGCTTCAGGCTCATTCACAGCCAGATCAGCAAGAACCTTGCGGTCAACTTCGATCCCAGCAAGGTTCAAGCCGTTCATGAACTTTGAATAGTTCAGTGTTTCGTCAACCGAGCGCACACCTGCGTTGATCCGCTGGATCCACAGCGCACGGAAGTTGCGCTTGCGATTATGACGGTCGCGGGTTGCGTATTGGTTGGCTTTTTCGACGGCCTGCTTTGCGACCTTAAAGGTCTTTGAGCGGCGATCATAATATCCTTTGGCAGCCTCAAGAACTTTCTTGTGACGGCGATGTGCGACGGTTCCACCTTTGGTACGTGACATGTCAAACTCTCCTTAGCGTGCGTAGGGCATCATGGACTTGATGATACGTGCATCAGGGTCCGACAAAACTGTGGTGCCGCGTGCGTCACGCAGAAACTTGTTTGTACGTTTGATCATACCGTGGCGTTTCCCAGCCTGACCGGCTTTGACCTTGCCACTGGCGGTCATCTTGAACCGCTTTTTGCAGCTCGATTTCGTCTTCATCTTCGGCATTTCCGTCTCCTCTTTGGGTCGGTCGTGGCGCGTATACTCGGCATGCCTATAAGCCGGCAACGCGGTGAAAGCGCCTTGTAGGACAGGTTTTGTAATCTGACAAGCCTGATTCTACGTTTGCAGCGTCAGATCGTCAGAGAAAATCCCTCACAACCCGTGCAAAAATATCCGGTATGGCTTCAAGCGTATAGGTTTCGGGATCTTGGGTGATGGGATAGACGATCAACAGACCAGCGATCAGCAATGTCATGATTGTTACGCGCGGCGGGCGTTGGTCAAAAAACACACCCATCAGAGCAGGCAAAGCCAAAATACAAACAATGATACCTGCAACAAAGAAGTAATCTAAATTCATCTTTGCAGCGCCTTTTTGTCTATTTATCCCTTATTCGTAGCTTAATCCGCATCGGACGCAAAAATCAAACGTTCTGCACAAGGGGCCACGCGTAGGATGTTTGTCGTGCCGGGTGTATTAAACGGAACACCTGCGGTGACAACGACCATATCGTCCTCAGTGGCTAACCCTTCGGCCTTAGCGGCGCGCACGGCGCCGACAACGGCGTCTTTAAAGCGGTCAACGGCCCCTGTCACTACGCAGATTGTGCCCCAAGACAGGCACAGCCTGCGTGCGGTTGTTTCATAGCTTGTTAGGGCAACGATTGGCACACGCGGGCGTTCGCGCGAAACGAGCAGCGCCGTTGTGCCCGATTGGGAAAAGCAGCAAATGGCTTTTACATCAGTGGTTTCGGCGATTTCACGCGCGGCAGAGACGATGCCATCGGCAACGGTTTTTCCATCCGCATGGCGCGAGGCTGCCATGATATTGGTATAGGTTGGGTCTGCTTCGACTTCTGTCGCGACATTGTTCATCGTTGTCACCGCCTCAACCGGATAAGACCCAGCGGCTGATTCCGCAGACAGCATGATGGCATCAGCACCTTCATAAATCGCTGTTGCGACGTCTGATACTTCGGCGCGTGTTGGCATCGGGCTTTCGATCATCGACTCGAGCATTTGTGTCGCCACGATAACGGGCTTTGCGGCGGCGCGTGATTTGCGGACCAGTTGTTTTTGGATCGGTGGCACGTTTTGCACAGGCAGTTCGACCCCAAGATCACCACGCGCGACCATGATCCCGTCAGACACCTTGAGAATATCATCAAAGAATTTCACAGCCGTTGGTTTTTCTATTTTTGACAAGATCGCAGCGCGGCCCTTGACCAAAGCCCGCGCCTCTTCGACATCCGCAGGACGTTGCACAAACGAGAGGGCGAGCCAATCCACGCCAAGCTCGCAGACAAATTCGAGATCCTTGCGGTCTTTGTCAGAAAGCGCCGCAAGCGGTAGCACAACATCAGGAACATTCACGCCCTTACGGTTCGAAATCGCACCACCCACGATGACTTTGCAATTGGCAAAATCGGCGCCGCAGTCTTTGACCTGAAGCTTGATTTTCCCATCATTGACAAGCAAATGTGCGCCGGGCTCGAGCGCGTCAAAAATCTCTTTATGTGGCAATTGAACGCGTGTCGCGTCGCCGGGTGTATCATCAAGGTCTAACCGAAACGCCTCACCTGGCACGAGCTCTTCGCCGTCATCATTTGCAAAGACGCCAAGCCGTAGTTTCGGCCCCTGTAAATCAGCGAGAATACCAATCGGGGTTCCAAGATCAGCCTCGATCTTGCGAATGATGCTATGACGTACTTTGATTTCCGCGTGATCACCATGGCTCATGTTGAGACGAAACACATCTGCACCCGCTTCGACCAAACTGCGGATCATGTCGTAGTCATTGGATGCAGGGCCAAGAGTAGCGACAATTTTTACATTACGGTGACGTCTCATACATGTGATCCCTAAATTACTTTTGCGCGCCGTTAGCGGTAACGGCTTTGTTAGCAGTCTTATACGGAATTCCATTCCGGTCACAACTGGCCTATTGAAACGTTATGACAGATATTATGGCAAACAGCTCGGCTTTTGTGGTTGATGGCGCTGAAAGGCAGGGTCGGTGGCTTGTCACATGTGATCATGCATCGGCAAAGGTTCCCGATTGGGTGAACGGTGGGGGTCTTGGCCTGCCATCTGCGGATATGCAACGCCATATCGCCTATGACATTGGTGCCGCTGGTGTGACGCTTGCATTGGCGCAGCATCTGAACAGCCATGCGGTCCTGTCACAGTTTTCGCGTCTGGTGATTGATCCTAACCGAGGTGAAGATGATCCAACATTGGTGATGAAGCTTTATGATGGATCAATTATCCCCGCAAACCGCAGCATTACAGATGATGAGATAGCAGAGCGTGCGGCGCGTCTTTACCGCCCGTACCATGATGCCTATGCAAAGCTTGCCCAGCATCAGGATGACACCATTATTTGCGCAGTGCATAGCTTTACCCCACAGCTACGCGGCCGCCCCCCGCGCCCTTGGGAGATTGGGGTGCTTTACGCAGATGATGACCGCCTCGCCGCGCCATTAATACGGGCGTGCATCGCAGAAGGCTGGTGCGTCGGGGATAATCAACCTTATGTCGGGCATCTGCCGGGGGACGCAATTGATCAGCATGCATTGCGCTATGGGCGGCCCAATGTGCTTATTGAGATCCGCAATGATTTAATCGCGGATCAGGCTGGGCAAACCTTGTGGGCGGCGCGGCTTGCACCGATATTAGAAAAAGCATTATTGGAAACAAATCTCTAAAATGAGACATCACCGGAGCATGAGGCACATGGATAAACAAACGCAAATTGAACTGGAGGCGGCTGCATTCCGCACCCTGCAAGACCATTTGATGAACAAGCGCACAGATGTGCAAAACATTGATATGATGAACCTTACTGGGTTTTGCAGGAACTGCCTGTCGCGCTGGTACCAAGAGGCCGCACAAGAGCGCGGCATTGAGATGGATAAAGACACCGCACGCGAAGCCTTTTACGGCATGCCGTTTTCTGAGTGGAAAGCCAAGTTTCAAACAGAAGCCTCAGCCGCATCACAAGAGGCATTTGCCAAGGATCATTAACCGCGACCAACTGAAATGATCCAAACTGGAAACAATGCACTGTTGGATCGGCAATTTTACGCTCTCTGGAAACGGAAAGTGGCAATTTCTTGACAAAATACGGGCGTATCCATCACATGCCATTTAGTAGGTGGGGGAGAATCGCTGTATTTTACAGTGGTTTGACATCTTAAATATTTGGTTCGCGTATAGGAGTATAAATCATGGATCCAATTTCATTATCCATTTTGTTGGTGCTTGGCTTGGGGTTTATTCTCTTTGACGCTGGCGACAGCGATAGCACAGATAGCGACACCGCTGGGGCAAGCGGTGACAGTACAGCCAGCGGCACTGCAGGTGCGAGCGGATCTGGCGGTGGCAACCTTTTGACCCTCACAGCCGAGGACGATACGTCACAGGGCACTGAGAACGCAGATAGAATTGTCGCACTTGCTGGAAATGATATCGTTACAGCCGGCGCTGGGGACGATACAGCTTTTGGTGGCGCAGGGAATGACACGATAGCTGGTGGTGAAGGCGACGACCGGATCTTCCTTGGTGAGGGCAATGACACATCATCTGATGCGGCTCTGCGTGCAGCACTAGGGGATGATGCGCCAGAAGGGCCGTTTGACGCGGGCAATGACTTTATCCGTGGCGGTGCTGGTCAGGACCAGATCACAGATACACTTGGTGCGAACACACTGCATGGTGATGTTGGCCGCGATACGCTTTCTGCGCTTGATGATGCGGATGATCAGGGCACGTCAGATACGGTCTTTGGTGGCTTTGGCGATGATATGATCTATGCTGACTTTGGCGATACCGCTACGGGTGGTACGGGTGTCGATGTCTTTGATGTGACAACACATGAAGACGCTGATGCTGTCATCATCACCGACTTTGAAGATGGCGAAACGCTCCTGATCCGTAAACCAGGCGAAGAAGGCCCGGTAGACCCATCACTGATCACCACAGCGGTTGCTGATAATGGCACAGACCTCAACGTGGTCGTTGATGGTGCGATCGTTGCCGTGCTTGAGGGCCGAACCGCAGTTGAAGACGGCGCATTTGAGCTGACAGCAGGCAGCACAGCGGGTGCGTCTAGCACAGCTGGCACCAACAACTTTACCACGGGGCTTTTTGGTGACGACGAGGATAACGAACTTGTCGGGAATAGCGCGCAAGACGGCATCTTTGGTCGCGGTGGCAATGACACGATCAGCACTGCAGCAACAGATCTATCCCTGCGGATCAATGCTGGCCACGGTGATGATACTGTGACAGGCGGCAGCGGCGACGACTGGATCTCTGGTAACCTTGGCGCGGATCAGCTGAACGGCAATGGCGGCAGTGACACGATCTTTGGCGGCTTTGGCTCTGATGTGATCAATACCGTTGATGATGCGGCAGATGCGGCCGATAC
>CAKMZE010000016.1:24218-31922 GCA_929200295.1 uncultured Alphaproteobacteria bacterium | reverse complement strand
CTACATCGCAGCAGCCATCATCAACTCGCGTTGAATCTCAACACGCCCTAGCAATTATTTCTGCTTTTGATATTCTCTGAGCACTGTTCGCAACTGAACAGCAGTGGATCGTGTGTTTTCTGCTGACAAGCGGATTGTGTAGCTTGGAAAGCCACGATCCGAAGGCGACTGCAGGATATCGCGGGTGATATAGCCCCAATTGGGTGCGTTGTTTTCAAAACAGACCCCATCCCACAGTGCTGTTCCTGGTGCGACTATCGCCGCAAGGTTGAAGCCAAATTCTCGATGGCTTGGCGATTAATTCAAAGTGACGATTATATCGCCGCCGCTTTCACATCCTCATCGATAAAGGGGATATATTTGCCAAAGTTCTCGCTGAACATGGTCACAAGTTTTGCGGCTTGGGCGTCATAGGCGTCTTGATCCGCCCAAGTGTCGCGCGGGTTGAGAAGTGTTGCATCAACCCCGTCGCAGGTCATGGGAACCTCAAAGCCAAAGTTAGGGTCTTTACGGAAATCATTTTCGATCAATGTCCCATCGAGGGCCGCAGAGAGCAGGGCGCGTGTGGCCTTGATCGGCATGCGCGATCCTGTACCGTAAGCCCCACCTGTCCAGCCGGTGTTGACCAGCCAGCATGTGGCCCCGTGGCTTGCGATCTTTTCTTGCAAAAGCTTGCCATAAACCTCGGGTCTGCGCGGCATAAAGGGCGCACCAAAGCAGGTTGAGAATGTGGGCTCGGGCTCTGTAACGCCGCGTTCTGTGCCCGCAACCTTTGACGTAAAGCCAGAGAGAAAGTGATACATCGCCTGCGCAGGGGTAAGCCGTGAGATCGGCGGCAGCACACCAAAGGCATCACATGTGAGCATGATGATATTCTTTGGGTGCCCCCCCAAGGCCGTATCAGATGCGTTCGCAATATAATGAAGCGGGTAAGCGCAGCGCATATTCGCCGTCAGGCTTTGGTCCTCGAAATCGAGCGCGAATGTCTTGGGATCATAGACCATATTCTCGATCACCGTATGGGGCATCGCGCATGTGGCGTAAATCTCGGGCTCTGCGATCGGATCAAGACCGATGGTTTTGGCGTAGCACCCCCCTTCAAAGTTAAAGGTGCCGCGATCCGACCAGCCGTGTTCATCATCGCCAATAAGTGTCCTTGATGGATCAGCCGAGAGTGTTGTTTTGCCAGTGCCAGAGAGACCAAAGAAAATGGCCGTATCAACTGGGTTGCCCGTTGCATGATTGGCCGAGCAATGCATCGGCATGATGCCTTTTTCTGGTAGCAGGTAGTTCAGCAGCGTGAAGACGGATTTTTTGTTTTCACCTGCGTATTCTGTCCCTCCAATCAGGATCATTTTCTTGTCAAAATTCAAAGCGATGACCGTATCGGAACGACATCCATGTTTTTCTGGGTCTGCCTTGAACGACGGGCAATTGATGATGGTAAAATCGGGGGAGAAGCTTTCAAGCTCTTCGCCAGAGGGTCTGCGTAAGAGGTGCCGAATAAAGAGCGCATGCCAGCTGAGCTCAGTAATAACGCGCACATCTAGCCTGTGCGCAGGATCAGCGCCGCCAAACAGGTCTTGGACGTCATATGATCCACCCTGCATATGTGCGCACATATCGGCATAAAGCGTATCAAATGCTTCAGGTGACATTGGTGGGTTGTTGTCCCACCAGATCGTGTCTTCGACTGAGGGTGTCCGTACGACAAACTTATCCTTGGGTGAGCGACCTGTGTGTTTGCCAGTTGTCACGAGGAAAACGCCGCCCTTACCTGTGACGCCCTCGCCGGCGGCAACAGCCGCTGTCTGGAGTGCGGCTTCATCACGATTGTAATAAACCTGCCCCAACCCTGCAATGCCTTGATCTTCCAGCGTCATCTTCGGGTTGACCATGCCGTGGTCCATAGGGCTGCTCCTTATCGTTTTATGATCAAATGAACTGAACCATCTCGCTAACACTCAGAAAACTGAGTGTTCACCCCTTTTGCGCTAACGTTAGCGCAACCATGGTTAATTTTAGGATGATGCTCGGTGGAGCATGCCCAAAGTGAGGCATTTTAGCCATTCCTTACATAATTTAGCGGCAAATAAGGCACGGCAAATGAACTGATTCGTAATTTATGATTGATTCGCGTCTGTGTTCGGGTGAAAACCAAGAAAAACATAAACAAGAATAACAATCAGAGCAGTAAGGGCAGTGATCACATGTCAAAAATCGCGTTGGTGGATGACGACAGGAATATCCTGACATCCGTATCAATGACGCTCGAAGCCGAAGGTTTCGAGGTCGAAACATATAATGATGGGCAATCCGCCCTAGATGCATTTAACAAGCGCATGCCGGAACTTGCGGTGCTTGATATTAAGATGCCGCGCATGGACGGCATGGATCTTTTGCAGCGGTTGCGGCAGAAAACATCAATGCCTGTAATCTTTCTGACGTCCAAGGACGATGAGATCGACGAAGTGCTGGGCCTGCGTATGGGCGCGGATGACTACGTAAAGAAACCGTTCTCACAGCGTTTGCTGGTTGAACGTATTCGCGCACTTCTACGACGCCAAGATGCGATCAGTGGCGAGACGATTGAAGAAACCGAAGAAACCAAAGTGATGGTGCGCGGTGAGTTAACAATGGACCCATTGCGCCATGCGGTGTCATGGAAGGGGCAAGATGTTTCACTGACAGTGACAGAGTTCCTGCTGTTGCAGGCGCTTGCACAGCGTCCCGGATTTGTAAAATCGCGCGACCAGCTGATGGATGTGGCCTATGATGACCAAGTCTATGTCGATGACCGTACAATCGATAGCCACATCAAGCGTTTGCGCAAGAAAATGCGCAATACGGACGATACGTTTAATGCTATTGAGACGCTGTATGGCATCGGCTATCGTTATAACGAAGAGTAAGCGTGATTAACTGATGACAGTTGTCCCTAAGATTGATGTGCGAGATCTCGAATCCGTGCGCGCTGCCGCACGGCAACCGGATCTTGTCATCGGGGATGATTGGGTCGCACCACTTGGTGAAAGTGATGAGCTGAATGAACGTAGGCGGCGGCGGGGCCTTTTATCGCTCCACCGCTCTCCAATTGCGCGCAAGATCATCACGTTTAACCTCATTGCGTTGATGTTGCTTATTGCGACAGTGATGTACATGAACCCGTCGCGCGATAATCTCGCGCATCAGCGGGCAAAGGGCCTGGTGCATGAGGCTGAACTTATTGCTGATGTTCTTGAGGCCAAACTACAACAAGACGCTTATGTGAATTTTCTGACAGGTGATGGGATCAATGTTCCGGAAACGATCGCAGGTCTGGATTTGCGCGGCGGCGTTCATGTATCTGTCTATGATGTAAACGGGTTTGAGGTCACATCGACCGTTGGTAACACATCAGACACGTTGATCACAGGGCTATCGCGGCCAGAACGTAGCACACCGATTACAAACTTTCTGAGCAACATGTGGCGTACGCTCGCCAATTTGATTAGCACGTCGCCTGATGTAAGCGAGGCGCAGGCCGGGTCTACGTTGCAATCCTTTGCTGGCGATTGCGTTAAAAAGGCAATGTCGCGCGATACACTTGTTTGCTCTGATATATCGGATGGGCGGACAACCTTTGTTGTGGGGTCCCCTGTCTTGCAAGGGTCAAATCTTGTTGGTGGTGTCGCGATAACCAATGCGCGTGGTGAGCTGGATCGTCTGGTTGCACAGGAACGCGAGCAAGTTTTGCGTCTGTTCCTGGTTGGGATTGTGCTCTCTATTGGTTTAAGTCTGGTTTTGGCGTCGACAATCGCAAATCCATTGGCTGATCTAGCCGCAGCGGCTGAGCTGGGTCGCGATAAGAACGCCCGAAAAATGTCGCCAAACAAAGTGCGTATCCCTGATCTTACGGGGCGCCCTGATGAGATCGGGCGTTTGTCTGGTGCGTTACGTGGCATGGTCAAAGCGCTTTATGAGCGCATTGAAGGCAACGAACAATTTGCGGCTGACGTCGCTCATGAGATCAAAAATCCGCTCGCATCTTTACGCTCCGCCGTTGGAACGATGCGGGTTGCAAAGCGTGATGATCAACGGCTCAAACTGCTCGAGGTTATCGAACACGACGTGCGCAGGCTTGATCGCTTGGTCAGCGATATCGCAAACGCATCGCGCCTCGATAGTGAGCTGGTCAAAGAAGAAGAAGAAGCGTTTGATCTTCTGAATATGGTATCAAAGCTTAATGATTTCCTTGGCAAAGAGGCCGAGGATAAGGGCATTGAATACATCGCTGATTTGCCAGGTGAACCCATTGTTATTCATGGTCTTGAAGGGCGCTTGGCGCAGGTCTTTGTGAACTTGATCCCAAATGCGATTTCTTTTTGCGAAGATGGCGATGCGATCCGTGTTTGGGCGCGCCAGCGTGAAAATCGCGTTCTTATTGTTGTTGAAGACACCGGACCGGGTATCCCGAGCGAGGCGCTTTCTAAAGTCTTCCAACGCTTCTATTCTGAACGCCCCGAGGGGCAGTTCGGCAATAATTCTGGTCTGGGCCTTGCGATTTCAAAGCAGATTGTTGAGGCGCATGGCGGCGTCATTTGGGCTGAAAATATCCGCCCAACAGAGGCTGACGTCACATCAGATCCTTTGGGCGCGCGCTTTGTCGTTGGCTTGCCAATCTGATAGCGCATGGGAACTGAGGCTTGCACATCCTATCATGCAAGCTGTGTGGCTTATAACGGCGAGGCTCTGTTAATCACCGGGGCGTCAGGAAGCGGGAAATCGTCCTGCGCATTATCGCTGATGGCCTATGGCGCGCAATTGGTTGCCGATGATCGCACACAGGTACGCCGGGTTAACGAAAAATTGATCGCAGAAGCGCCTGATCGTATTTCAGGTCTTATAGAAGCGCGCGGGCTGGGTATTTTGCAGGCTGATCACGTGGCATCAGCGCAAGTCAAAGCGATTATAGATCTCAATGAAACGGAAAATGAACGCCTACCAGTGTATCGTGAACGTGACATATTGGGTTTAAGCGTCCCCTTGTTCTTTCGTGTGGATGCACCATATTTTGCAGCAGCTTTATTGCAGTTTCTCAAAGCAGGACGCAGCGACAGATGAACGTAGAAATTCCAGTCCCGCAATCACCCAAAGCATTGGCACCCTTGGTGTTGGTGACAGGGCCATCTGGTGCTGGGCGTTCCACTGCGATCAATGCGCTCGAAGATTTGGGTTATGAGGTCATTGACAACATGCCGCTGTCATTGGTGCCAAGACTGCTTGACGGTGCGCCACCGACGCGACCCCTCGCGCTTGGCCTTGATGTGCGGAACCGCGATTTTAGCGCGACGGGTTTGCTTGAGATTATTGATAATCTTGAGACGAGCGCACAAACATCTGGGCAATTGCTTTTCCTTGATGCGGCAGAAGACGTGCTCGTGCGGCGCTATTCTGAAACCCGCAGGCGCCACCCATTATCACCAGATGATGCGCCACTTGTGGGGATCGCCTCAGAACGGATGCTCTTGGCGCAAGTGCGCGAGCGGGCGGATGTGTTGATCGATACATCCGATTTATCACCACATGATCTACGCGCAGATATTGACCGCTGGTTTGGGCCATCTGGTGGGCGCAAATTGGCGCTTTCAG
Source organism: uncultured Alphaproteobacteria bacterium (assembly GCA_929200295.1). GTDB lineage: Bacteria > Pseudomonadota > Alphaproteobacteria > Rhodobacterales > Rhodobacteraceae > Yoonia. The sequence continues at coordinate 26,291 of CAKMZE010000016.1, read as the reverse complement.
TGCATTCTTTTTCATATAAACGTGGGCTGCCACGCGGCTTAGATCTCGTGCTGGATTGCCGCTTTTTACGTAATCCCCATTGGGATCCTGATTTGCGCGAAAAAGATGGGCGTGATGATGCCGTTGCAGATTATATTGCCGAGGATCCTTTGTACGAGGATTTTTATGCAAAAGTGAGCAACTTAATCGGTTTCTTATTGCCTGCTTACAAAACCGAAGGCAAATCGCACCTTGCGGTTGGCTTTGGCTGCACGGGCGGTCAACACCGTTCGGTTGCATTAACCGAGAGACTTGCTTTTTCTCTTGCGCAGGCAGGATGGCACGTGTCTAAACGACATCGTGAATTGGAACGGCGCGGCAAGACCGCACGGCTAGGGCAAAAGGAAGGCTCAGCTTGATCGGGATTGTGATCGTAGCACACGGACGGCTGGCCGAAGAATACCGCGCCGCAATGGAGCATGTCGTGGGCCCGCAAAAGGGTGTGCGCACCATTGCCATTGGTCCCGAGCATGATCGCAGCGCAAAACAAAGCGAGATTTGTAGCGCAGCAGATGAGGTTGATGCAGGCCAAGGCGTTGTGATCGTCACAGATATGTTTGGTGGCTCGCCCTCGAACCTGTCTTTGCAAGCCTGCAATCCCGCTAATCGCCGGATTTTATACGGTGCGAATTTGCCGATGCTCGTGAAATTAGCAAAGTCGCGCCACCGCACAGTGCCTGATGCGGTTGATGCTGCGCTTTGTGCTGCGCGCAAATACATCGATAGCCTATCGGTTGGCGCCAGCTGATGGCAAAGGTGTCCCTAAAAATTGAGAATATTAAGGGCCTACATGCCCGCGCCTCAGCCAAGCTGGTCGAGGTTGTTGAAGCGCATGACGCAACAGCAACGATCTATAACGATGGGATGCAAGCGGACGGCGATAGTATCATGGGGCTCTTGATGCTCGCGGCGACGGTTGGAAAAACGATCGACGTGGAAACCTTTGGCCCCGCAGCAGGCGCTTTGTCCGAGGCCATCACTCAGCTCGTTGCTGATAAGTTCGGCGAAGACGACTAGGGCTTACCCTTGTTATATATGCAGAGCAAATGTGGGGGATACGTAGGAGCCTTCTGTGCTGCGCAAGAAATATTATAAGCGTCCTTAATTATGCGGGTTTAACCCTACCGTGTCGGCTGTGGTGTTTCGCCACTATAGTCATAAAACCCGCGCCCTGATTTACGGCCAAGCCATCCTGCCTCAACATATTTTGTAAGCAACGGACAGGGGCGGTATTTTGTATCTGCCAAACCGTTATGGAGCACCTTCATAACTGCAAGGCAGGTATCGAGGCCGATAAAATCCGCAAGTTCAAGCGGCCCCATAGGATGGTTCGCGCCGAGTTTCAGTGAATTATCAATCGACAGCACGGACCCCACACCTTCGTGTAGCGTATAGATCGCCTCGTTAATCATTGGGATGAGAATACGGTTGACGATAAATCCAGGGAAATCCTCGGAATGCGTTGCGGTTTTCCCCAAGCGTTTCACGATCTCTTGGCAAATCTTAAAGGTCTTATCATCTGTTGCAATACCGCGGATGAGCTCGACCAAGGGCATCACAGGCACAGGGTTCATAAAGTGAAAGCCCATGAACATTTCGGGGCGATCGGTTTGTGCTGCGAGCCGGGTAATCGAAATCGATGACGTGTTTGATGTCAGAATAGTTGCTGGCTTGATATGTGGTATAAGTGCTTTGAAAATAGAAGTTTTTATATCTTCGCGTTCTGTTGCTGCCTCAATGATCAGATCACAAGAGCCAAGAGCGCTAAGATCATCAGCCGTTTGGATCTGAGCCAGTGCATTTGTTTTTGCCGCCTCAGTCAAGGCGCCTTTTTCAATTTGCCGGACGAGCCCTTTGTCAATTTTGATGACAGCGGCTGATAGGGCCTTTGGCGAGGTATCGGTGAGATGCACAGCGTAGCCTGCGACAGCGCAGACCTGCGCAATGCCGGTTCCCATTTGTCCCGCGCCGACAATACCAATGTGTTGAACTGACATAGAAAGCTCCTTGCAGATCTCGCAACAGTGTGTTGCG
>CAKMZE010000016.1:22023-24208 GCA_929200295.1 uncultured Alphaproteobacteria bacterium | reverse complement strand
GTGTTGCGCGATGATTGCGCTAACTCCTTTTAATTTGTTGCAGCTCTTAGGAAATTGCAAACCAATTTCGGGCAATAATCTTGTGACGCGTCCTATAGTTGGTGATGATTATGAAACATGAGGCGATTGATAGCACTGGATTGTCATATGCGCCCTGCCGCTATGGCATGTCCCGGATTTTATTTCGGGGGCCACGGCGGCGGCTTGATGAACCTTATATTGCGTTCCTTGGTGGGACGGAAACATTTGGCAAGTTTATCGATAAGCCATTTCCAGCCCTTGTTGAGGCTGAGATCGGGCAGACCTGTGTGAATTTTGGCTGTGTGAATGGTGGTGTAGATGCGTTTGTCAACGACACGACGATTATGGCGGCGTGCCATGATGCGGATATGACCGTTGTACAGGTTATGGGCGCGAATTATCTGTCAAACAGATTTTATTCGGTGCATCCGCGCCGGAATGATCGGTTTTTGCGGGCCTCGACTGTACTGCAAGCGATCTATACTGAGGTCGATTTTTCTGATTTCACATTCACGCGCCATATGTTGGGAGCACTTCATACCATGTCACCTGAGCGGTTTGACATTGTCGTGTCCGAAGTGCGGGCTGCCTGGATTGCGCGGATGAAAAATATGCTGCGCCAGATCGGGCCCAAAGCTGTGTTACTTTGGTTTTCGCGCCACGAGATGAGCGACCAAGACTGGGATAGTTATGAGGCGCCGCTGCGGACTGACCCGCTGTTCATCACGAAATCGATGATTGATCAGCTGCGCCCCTTTGTGCATGAGATTGTTGAGGCCGTGCCATCAGATGCGGCCGTGTCCCAAGGGACGCGCGGCATGATCGTGCCGCAGATGCAGGTCAAAGCTGCCGCAGGCATGCTAGGCGTCACCTGCCATAATGAAACGAGCCATCGTCTTACCCCTGTATTACAGCGTTTGCTCTCGCAAGCGGCGGCGTAATCATCATTGGTGATCATGGCGAAATGAATAAGGCCCGCGACATGCGCGGGCCTTATTCATTTAATCGGTTTGAAACGATGTAATCAGAGTTTTGACGTCAGCTCAGGAACAGCGTCAAAGAGATCAGCAACCAATCCAAAGTCAGCCACTTGGAAAATCGGAGCTTCTTCGTCTTTGTTGATCGCAACGATGATCTTTGAATCCTTCATACCAGCAAGGTGCTGGATCGCGCCTGAAATGCCAACAGCAACATATAGCTCTGGTGCAACCACCTTGCCAGTTTGACCAACCTGCCAGTCGTTTGGTGCATATCCTGAATCGACCGCTGCGCGTGATGCGCCAACTGCGGCATTCAGCTTGTCTGCGAGCCCTTCGATCAGTGCAAAGTCTTCTTCGGATCCAACACCACGACCGCCTGAAACGACAACACCAGCTGATGTCAGCTCGGGGCGGTCAGAGGTCGCTGTTTTGTCTTCAACCCACTCGGACAGACCAGGATTGCCAGCGGCACCCATCGTTGTCACAGATGCGGACCCGCCCATGCCTGCGGCATCAAAGCCAGCTGGGCGAATGGTCAGAACCTTTGTTGCATCGGCAGATTTCACAGTTTGGATCGCATTGCCCGCATAAATGGGGCGCTCAAACGTATCCGCATCAATGATGGCCGTGACCTCAGAAATGATCTGCGTATCGAGCAGGGCCGCAACACGTGGCATCACGTTTTTTGCATCCGTCGTGCCCGGTGCCGCGATATGGCTATAATCACCAGCAAGCGAGACGATGAGATCAGCGGTGGGTTCCGCAAGCCTATGGCCCAATGCAGCATCTTCTGCACAGATGACCGCAGCGACGCCGTCGATTTTCGCCGCTTCTGCGGCGGCATCTGCAGCGCTTGCGCCCGCACAAAGAACAGTGACATCGCCCAATGTGGTTGCCGCGGTGACAGCTTTTGCGGTGGCATCCAATGCCAATGCGCCATCAGCGATTTCGCCAAGTAAGAGAACAGCCATTACGCAACCCCCGCTTCTTTGAGTTTTTCAACAAGCTCATCAACTGAGCCAACGATGATCCCTGCTTGACGTGCTTCTGGCTCTGATGTGCCAACGATGCTCAGGCGTGGGGTGACATCGACGCCGTAATCGGCGGGCGGCTTTTCATCCAGTGGCTTTTTCTTTGCCTTCATGATGTTTGGCAGCGACGCATAACGTGGCTCATTGAGACGC
>CAKMZE010000016.1:0-22013 GCA_929200295.1 uncultured Alphaproteobacteria bacterium | reverse complement strand
CACAGTGATGATGCTTGGCATCTTCACTTTGATGGTTTGCAAGCCGCCGTCGACTTCGCGGGTGACAGCCGCGCTATCGCCATCAATTTCGAGACCAGATGCAAATGTACCTTGCGACCAGCCAAGCAACGCAGCCAGCATCTGGCCAGTTGCGTTCATGTCGTTATCAATCGCCTGCTTACCACAAAGCACAAGGCCGGGCTGCTCTTCGTCCACAACAGCCTTAAGCAGCTTTGCGACGGCCAAAGGCTCAACATCGGTGTGCACATCATCTGCGGCCACAATCAAGATCGCGCGATCTGCACCCATCGCAAGGGCAGTACGCAGCGTTTCTTGTGATTGTTTGACGCCGATAGAGACAGCAATAACCTCATCGGCTTTGCCAGCTTCACGCAAGCGAATAGCTTCTTCGACAGCGATTTCGTCGAAAGGGTTCATCGACATTTTGACATTGGCGAGATCGACACCGGAACCGTCCGCTTTGACGCGAACCTTTACGTTGTAATCAATCACGCGTTTGACGGGTACAAGGACCTTCATCTGCGGTATTCTCCCATTAGAATCGTGGTGACACTCTTGCGCAAGTGGTAGCGCGATGATGTGATGAAAAACAGTGCAAAATCGACGCAGCCCGGTCCGCTCACGCCACGTATTTGACCTAAGCCTGTGGCCTAAGATAATCTAAGCTCACTTAAGCGAAAGGAAATCCCATGTCTGCTGCATGCCAAAGCTGCGCGATGCCATTGAAACAAGACCCCCAAGGCGGCGGCACAGAGACGGATGGGAGCCTGAGCCAGACATACTGTTCATACTGCTACGCGGACGGTGCATTTTTGGCCCCTGATATCACGATCGCAGAAATGCAGGCGATTGGGATCAATGCGTTAAAGGCCCAAGGGTTCCCACGCCCTATCGGATGGTTGATGACACGTGGTATTCCAAAGCTTGAGCGCTGGCAGAATTAATCAGCGGTTTGCGCCCGGCGCCCAAAGCACATCATCCTGCCCATTGTTATTGGCAATTCTTGCGGCTTGAAAGCACCAGTCGGATAGCCGGTTTAGATATTTCACAGCCGCAGGGTTCACCGCCTCCATTGTGGCGAGCTCAACCGTCAACCGCTCAGCGCGGCGCGACACGGTACGGCAAAGGTGCAGATGTGCCGCCAAAGCAGACCCACCGGGCAGAATGAAGCTCCGCAAAGGTTCAACAGCGCTGGTCATCGCGTCAATTTCAGTTTCAAGCCGGGTGACTTGGGCGTCTGAAATGCGCAACGGCGGGTACTCAGCCTCTGCGTCTTTTTCCATATCGGGGCGGCAAAGGTCAGCACCAAGATCGAACAGATCGTTTTGGATCATGGCGAGCTGCGCATCTATCTCACCTGTCGCATGGAGACGCGCCATACCAACGGTGGCATTGGTTTCATCAACGGTGCCATAGGCAGTCACACGCAGCGCGTGTTTTGCAACACGCGCGCCATTGCCCAGTGCGGTTTCCCCAGCGTCGCCAGTTTTTGTGTAGATTTTATTGAGCACGACCATGCGCTTACCCTCCTGTTTCGCGTCTGAGATATACATAAGCAAGGATCAGCAAAACAGCGATAAACTGTGCACCAATCCGCCAGCGCATGATCTTATTCGCGTATTTGCGATTGAAATCGCCGCCTTTGCCAAATGTACCGACCCCAAACAGCAGGATAGCAAGTACAATGAGCACAGCGATCACGACGAGGATAAAAAGCGGGTCGTTGGCCATGGGTTGTCCTTTTTAGCTAATTATGGACTTAGCAGAGACATGCACAAAGGAAAGGGGAGGGGCGTGGAAAATATGTCGCGGCGTTATGATCCTTGTGCAAGCAGCCCTAACTTTTGGCGATGATCCAATCTAAGGCCTGCGTAGGTAGTACGCGCCGTAGGAAGCTCATAAAATAGGCGGGTTTTGTGACGTAATACCGTGGCTTTGGGCGTTTGCTTTCAAGCGCATGGATCAGTTTTTTGGTGACAGCGGAGGCTGGTAACTCAAACGGGTCGGGGCCGCTGTCAACGTATAAACGGGCGCTTAATTTTTCATATTGGGCTGCGCGTGCAGATCCTTTGGTATCAATCCATTTCTCATAATGCGGGATCGCATTTTCGCGGATGCTGGATGTGACAGGTCCGGGTTCGACCAAAATGATGTTGATCGGTGTGTCGCGCATTTCGATGCGCAACACATCTGTTAGCCCTTCGATGGCGAATTTTGTGGCGACATATGCGCCACGCCATCTCATCCCGACGATGCCAAGGATAGAAGAACAGTTGATAATGCGCCCATGCCCTTGGGCGCGCATGATTTTGATCACCGCGCGGGTCAGATCATGAGTGCCAAACACATTGGTTTCAAAAATCTCTTGCAATGCGCCGCGTGGCAGGTCCTCGACCGCGCCGGGGCATGCATAAGCGCCGTTGTTATAAAGCGCATCAAGAGTCCCGCCTGTGGCCGCGAGAACTTCGGCCAAACCGCTTTCAATCGTTGCAGGGTCTGCGTAATCGATGCGCGGACTTTCAAAGCCTTCGGCTTCTAGCCGCGCGCAGTCATCTGCCCCGCGGCAGCTGGCAAAGACACGCCAGCCCCGTGCGCGCAGCCCATGTGCGGCATCATAACCAATGCCGCTTGAGCAGCCCGTGATAAGTATTGTGCGTGTCATTGTGCATCAATGCATTGAACGACCACATATCGCAAGAGGAGGGTGGGTTAAAGTGGCGCGAGCAGACGCTCTGCCATCCAACCGATTTGACCTGACTGCAGTAGACGAATGCGCGCCCAGCCATCGTCAGTTATGTCGAGGATCTCGGCCTCTGTGCCTTTAGGCAGGGTACTGACCACACCATAAGTCGTGCCCGGCCCGACGCGCATATTCACACGATCACCAGACACGCTGTGCAGGTTCATTGTCGGCGATGATGTCAGCACGGCATCAACCACCAACGCGTCTGCATCGGCTGAGGTCAGGCTAGCATTCACAACCGGTGTTTCTATGACGCCAGCATTTTGCGCCGCATCGGATGTATCCAAAGAAATCTGTGTTACGCCTGGTGTCAAAGACAACGGCATTGTGTCGCGTCTTGAAACGACAGCCTCGGCGGGTATTGATATCGTCGCATCATTGGTTGCGGCAGCAACAGGCCATGATTGCGGCTCAAATTCTGAGCCGCCAGACAGCTCATAAAAGCTCCACCCAAGCAGCAAAAACGTTGCAATCATGAACTTACCCATGATTAGTCACCCCCCAAATATTTCACGTCGTCCTTCTAACAAGAAAATACATATATGATATGAAATATGCGTGTACCAGGGAAAAACGTTACGGCATTCCCCGTTTCATGGCGACTTGTCGTTATGCGCAGGTCTCGTTAGACAGGTTTTATGAATGATACCCCGTCCGATACCCCTACTGGTTCACAAGATTTACCGCACACAATGTCTGAAAAGATCGAACTTGCAGAGCCTTTACGCCGCGCTTTAGGTGATCGCTACCTGACATATGCGCTCTCAACGATCATGAATCGCGCACTGCCGGATGCGCGCGATGGGCTTAAGCCTGTGCATAGGCGGATTTTGTTTGCGATGCGCGAGCTGAAGCTGGCTTCAAACGGGGGGTTTCGTAAATCAGCCAAAATCTCGGGCGATGTGATGGGCAACTATCACCCGCATGGCGATGCGGCGATTTATGATGCGATGGCGCGTCTCGCGCAGGATTTCAACGTGCGCTATCCGCTTGTCGATGGGCAGGGAAATTTCGGCAATGTTGACGGGGATAACCCTGCCGCCGCGCGCTATACAGAGGCACGAATGACCGCCGCGGCCGAGGCGCTGATGGATGGTTTGACAGAAAATGCTGTTGACTACCGCCCCAATTATGACGGCACTCTTGAAGAACCGATCGTATTCCCCGCCGCTTTTCCAAACCTATTGGCCAATGGTGCATCGGGCATTGCTGTTGGCATGGCCACCAACATCCCACCGCATAATCTACACGAGCTGATCGATGCCTGCTTGCATCTGATCAAAACGCCTGACGCGCGCGATGATACCTTGCTCAATTACATTCCCGGTCCTGATTTTCCGACCGGTGGTGTGATCGTTGAGCCAAAGGAAAACATTGCTGAGGCTTACCGCACAGGGCGCGGGTCTTTCCGTTTGCGCGCGAAATGGGACACCGAGGATTTGGGCCGGGGGCAATGGCAGATCGTCGTGACCGAAATCCCTTATCAGGTGCAAAAATCCAAGCTGATTGAAAAGCTTGCCGAAGTTATTCAGACGAAAAAAGTACCGCTGCTTGCGGATGTGCGCGATGAAAGCGCCGATGATATCCGCATCGTGCTTGAGCCACGGGCTAAAACAGTTGATCCTGAAATTATGATGGGCATGCTCTATCGTAACTCTGATCTCGAGACGCGGTTCAGCCTGAATATGAATGTGCTGATCGATGGGCTGACCCCCAAGGTGTGCTCTGTCAAAGAGGTGCTGCGCGCCTTCCTTGATCACAGGCAAGAGGTGTTGATCAGACGCAGCCAGCACCGAATGGATAAGATTGATCACCGGCTTGAGGTGCTCGAAGGCTTTATCATCGCGTTCCTTCATCTGGACCGGGTGATTGATATCATCCGTTATGACGACAACCCCAAAGCGGCCTTAATGCGCGAGGATTGGTCGCGCGCCCATATCCGCGCTCGTGATGAGGCGGATTACAAGTCACCTAACCCCGGTGAGGGCGCGCTGTCTGATGTGCAGGCCGATGCGATCTTGAACATGCGCCTGCGGTCTCTGCGCAGATTAGAAGAGCTTGAGCTGGTCGCCGAACGCGATGCCCTGATGGCAGAACGCGCCGGATTAGTAGACTTACTGGGCAGCGCTGATTTGCAATGGGCCAGCATTGCCGAGCAACTGCGCGAAAGCCGCAAGCAATTTGGCCGTGATAGTATTGGCGGGGCAAGACGCACGCAGTTTGCCGAAGCCGCAGAGGTGGTCGATGTGCCACTTGAGGCGATGATTGACCGCGAACCGATCACAGTTGTGTGCTCGCAGATGGGCTGGGTGCGCGCGATGACCGGCCACATCGATCTGACCCGCGAGCTCAAGTTCAAAGATGGCGATGGCCCACGGTTCATTTTCCACGCAGAAACAACGGATCGTTTGCTTGTCTTTGGCGCGAATGGCCGTTTCTATACAGTGTCCGGGGCGAACCTACCCGGCGGGCGCGGTATGGGTGAGCCATTGCGCCTGATGATTGATCTGCCCAATGAGGCTGAGATCATCGACATCTTGATCCATAAACCTGGCATGCGCCTGCTTGTCGCGTCATCAGAAGGCAATGGATTTATTGTGCCAGAGGATGATGTCATCGCGCAAACGCGCTCAGGCAAGCAAGTGCTGAATGTCGGTGCAGGCACCGCGCAAAGCTGCGTGCGGGTGAACGGTGATAGCGTGGCCGTGGTGGGCGAAAACCGCAAGGTGCTGGTCTTTGATATCGACGAGCTGCCAGAAATGGGCCGCGGCAAGGGCGTGCGCTTGCAAAAATACAAAGACGGCGGCATGTCCGATATACGCACCTTCCAGCGCGCTGATGGCCTGTCTTGGCAGGACCCAGCTGGGCGCACACGTACAGAAACCGCGCTAGATGAATGGGCCGGCAAACGCGCCAGCGCCGGCCGCATGGCGCCACGTGGATTCCCACGTGATAATAAGTTCAGCTAATTTGGTCTGCGGAAAGACAGCTTTAAATACCTATCAGCCAAAGAGATGCGAAACCGGTCTAAACGACCTGTAGGATGGGCAATTTGCCCATCTTTTTTGTTAAGTGCGAATGCGCTGCTCTGTTTCAACGTCAAAGATATAGACACGCGCAGGATCAAAAGAAACGCCGACACGGTCTCCCTCAGATACGCGTTCCTCGCCGCGTTCTTCCACGATCAATCGCTCGCCTGCGGGCCCAGATAAATACGCATAGGCGACACCGCCCAAGCTTTCGACCAGTTCCACATGCAGCGCATCGCCACTACGATCAATGCTCAGATGCTCGGGCCGTATCCCAACAGAGACTGATTTTCCTTTATAAGCGAGGGCAATGGGCAGCATGATTTCTGTGTCCAGATTGGGCACAGCAACGCAGCCATCGCCCGCGACACCTGCCATAAAATTCATCGCCGGTGACCCAATAAACCCGGCAACAAATTTGTTATCTGGATCACGATAAAGATCCATCGGCGCACCAACCTGTTCGATCACGCCAGCGCGTAACACGACGATCTTATCGGCCAGCGTCATGGCCTCCACCTGATCATGGGTGACATAGATCATCGTCGCACCGATCTCTTTGTGCAGTCGCGCGATCTCAACGCGCATTTCGACCCGCAGCTCGGCATCCAGGTTTGACAAAGGCTCATCAAACAAAAACACCTCGGGCCCACGCACAATCGCCCGCCCAATTGAGACCCGCTGCCGCTGCCCACCAGATAGCGCAGATGGCTTGCGGTCTAAATAATCCTCAAGCTTTAAGATGCGCGTCGCCTCGGCGACTTTTTCAACGATTTCAGCCTTGGGATAGCCATTCATTTTCAGGCCAAACCCCATATTGTCGCGGACGGTCATATGCGGGTAGAGCGCATAGGTTTGAAATACCATCGCGACGCCGCGCTCTGATGGGTCCATGCGGGTTACGTCACGATCCCCGATATGCATCATCCCTTCGGTCGTCTCCTCTAACCCCGCGACCATCCGCAGCAATGTGGATTTACCGCAGCCAGACGGGCCGACAAACACGCAGAATTCCCCATCTGCAATTTCGAGATCGATACCATGGATAACTTGAACATCGCCGTAGCGCTTAATCACCTTATCGAGTGTGACACCTGACATCTTCTAGACCCCTGTGGCTGATTGTTGTGGTGTGTATTCGGGAAAGCTCCAGTTTTGGGCATCCCGTGAAATACTTTGTGTTGTATCGCGGAGCACAGGAACGAGCTTTTCCAACCCCGCAAGGTTTGTGCGCTGTGTCGAGCTCGTGACCGAGATCGCGCCTAACACACGTGCATGGTCATTGAGGATCGGCATTGCGACGCAGATGATCCCTGGCTCATGTTCTTCGCGGTCAAACCCGTAGCCATTGGCGCGAATATCTGCCAGCTCGGCGCGCAGGCTGTCTTCATTGATCAAGGTTGTATCGGTGAACTTATGAAATGATTGTTGCGCGATGACCGCATCGCGGGTTTGCAGGTCAGAATGCGCGAGCATCACCTTTCCAACACCCGTGCAGTAAGCGGGCCCCACTTTGCCTGCTTGGCTATACATCTCAATCGGCTTTGTTGCGTTGCGTTTGTCGATATAAAGCACCTGCGCATTATCAAGCTGCGCCAGATGCACCGTTTCTTTCACAAGCGCACTGAGGCGATCAATATGCGGCCGCGCGACAGGGGCCAGCGACGACACGGACCACGCCGCATGGGCAAGGCGCACCAAACGCACGCCAAGTGAATATGTGTTCGCATCGGAATCATAGGCCAGCATGCCTTGATTGGTGAGCGTTTGTACAAAGCGGTAAAGCGTTGGTTTGGGATAAGACGATTCGGCTAGCAGCTCGCCAAAGCGCACAGGTCTGCCAAATGCCGCAACTTGGTCGAGGACGTCGAGCGCCTTGCCGACTGTGCCATCTCCATTGGCGCGCGTCATATCTATTCCTTCTCTTCAGGCACATATATTCAGACGTCTGATTGTCATTACATGTGCTCACCTGTTGACAAGGCTAGCGTCTTCGCGGTTTAGTATCAATATCCAAAACCAAGTTTCAAATAGTGAAACTTTCTTGTTGTCACGTTTGGGCTTGGTTCCACTATGGAAGCACCAGGGAGGACACCATGCATTCCATTCTCAAGACGTCGCTTGCGACGCTTGCGGCTGCCAGCATCACTGCGACCGCCGCCTTTGCTGATAGCCACGCGCTATCTGGCGATCTGAAAATCACATCTGACATGTCAAACCCAGCACCACGTGCCGTGATGGAAGGCCTTGTTGCAGATTTCGGTGCAATGCACCCAGAGCTGAACATTGAGCTGACAATCGTTGACCGTGAAGCTTGGAAAACACAGATCCGTAACGCGCTTACAGCGAACCCACCAGATGTGATTAACTGGTATGCTGCAACCCGTATGACACCTTATGTGGATGCTGGTCTTTTCATGGATATCTCTGATCTTTGGGCAGAGCCAGAAATGGCAGCGCTTGCTTCGACCAAAGGTGCGATGACTTTGGATGGTAAGCAGTGGGGCGTGCCTTACACATATTACCAGTGGGGTGTTTACTACCGTAAAGACATCTTCGAAGAGCTGGGCCTGACTGAGCCTGCAACATGGGACGAAGAGCTGGCAAACTGCCAAGCAATCCTCGACTCTGGCCGCAAATGCTACACAATTGGTTCAAAGTTCCTTTGGACTGCAGGTGGCTGGTTTGATTATATCAATAGCCGCACAAATGGATATGAGTTCCACATTGAGCTGGCGAATGGTGAAGTACCATGGACAGATGATCGTGTGCGTCAGACATTCGCGAACTGGCGTCAGTTGATCGACATGGGCGCCTATGTCGATGATCACCAGTCATACAGCTGGCAGGAAGCGATGCCATTCATGGTCGATGGCGATGCGGCCGCCTATCTGATGGGGAACTTCTCTGTTGCAGCGTTCCGCGACGGTGGTTTGACCGATGATCAATTGGATTTCTATCAGTTCCCAACGATCAATCCTGATGTTGCACCTGCAGAAGATGCGCCAACCGATACGTTCCACATCGCGTCTGGTGCACAGAACGTTGAAGCTGCGAAAGCATTCTTGCTGTATGTAACCTCAGCTGATGTGCAGTCTGAGATCAATGGCGGTGACGCATTGGGCCAGCTGCCAGTGAATGCGAATGCGGCTGTTTCTGATGATAAGTTCATTCAGCAAGGCTTTGACATGCTGTCAAACAATGCATCCGGCGGTATCATGCAGTTCTTTGATCGTGACTTCCCAGCTGAGATGGCGTCTGTTGGTATGGAAGGCTTGCAAGAGTTCATGGTGTTCCCAGATCATCTGGATGACATCCTTGAGCGTTTGGAAGATGCACGTCAGCGCATCTATCAGTAGGCTGAATATGAATTGTAGGCTGGGCAATTTGCCCAGCTTGCGAGGGTGGGCAAATTGCCCACCCTACAGCCAGAGGCCAGTATATTCACAAGGCATCACGCGACGCTTTTTGCATATGGTGACCGCCAAGGAGATCCACCACCATGTCAACAGCCACCACAAACGCAGCCCCAAGCCGCGGCTGGTATAAGCGCAACGAGATTGCGATTACGCCATGGCTGTTTCTTCTGCCGGCCATGGTCTTCTTTGCTTATTACGTCATTTACCCCATTTGTGAGAGCTTTCGCATTTCATTTTATGATTGGGATGGTCTGGGCGAGGCCACATATGTCGGCACCGCCAATTATGAGCGGCTCTTGTTTGATGATCGCAAGTTTAATGTGTCCTTCTTGAACAATATCAAATGGCTGATCCTCTATCTGCTCGCGATCCCATTGGGGTTGTTTATCTCATTATTTCTCAATCAAACGGTCCGCGGTATCCGGCTATATAAATCGCTTTTCTTCTTCCCATTCGTGATTTCGCAAGTTGTCGTTGGTCTTGTCTTCTCTTGGTTTTACTTGCCCAAAGAAGGGCTTCTCAACGCGATCCTCGCTTATTTTGGCAGCGATGGTGTGAATATCCTTGGTGATCCATCCTTAGCTACATATGGGATTATTGCCGCAGGGCTTTGGCCGCAGACCGCCTATTGCATGATCCTTTATCTGACGGGACTTAACGCTGTAGATCCTGAGCAAGTGGAAGCCGCGCGGCTGGACGGTGCGAAGGGGCATAAAATGCTGTGGTATGTGATCCTTCCACAATTAAAGCCTGCGACCTTTATTGCCTTTGTCGTCACAATCATTGGTGCGTTGCGGTCGTTTGATTTCATCGCGGTGATGACGAACGGTGGCCCCTTTGGATCCACCCGTGTGCTTTCATTCTACATGTTCGAAGAATCGCTCTCGGAATTTGGCTTTCGCATGGGGTATGGCGCGGCCATTGCTGTGGTGCTTTTCTTCATCATGTTGATCTTTATCACTTACTTCTTATGGTCCATGTACCAAGACGAAAAGGGAGCACGCTAAGATGTTTCCAACACCGATCGCAAAAACCTCGCGGCAATGGCAGATCTCTTATCAGATCATCTTGCCCATTGTTTTAATCATCTGGCTTTTGCCGTTGATCGCTGTCGCGGTGTTCTCAATGAAGCCCGACGCTGATTTCACCAATGGCAATTACTGGGGCTGGCCCAGTAGTTTTGAGCTTTTTACAAACTACGGCAAGGTCTTTTTCGAAAGCAATATGCCGCGCTATTTGATGAATTCGTTTTTCATCACTGTCCCGACAGTGATCGGGGCTGTGGCTTTATCGTGTATGGCGGGGTTTGCGCTGGGGATTTACCGTTTCCGTGGCAATTTGCTGATTTTCTTTATGTTTATCGCCGGAAATTTCGTGCCGTTTCAAATCCTCATGGTGCCTGTGCGCGACCTGACGATCAACATGGGGCTTTATGATACTGTCACAGGTCTTGTGCTGTTCCACATCGCGTTTCAAACTGGGTTTTGCACGCTTTTCATGCGTAATTTTATCCGCGCCTTGCCCTTTCCACTGGTTGAGGCCGCGCGGGTTGAAGGCATCGCAGAATGGCGGATCTTTCTTTATGTTGTGCTGCCCTTGATGAAACCTGCCTTGGCGGCTTTGGCGGTCTTAATCTTTACCTTTATCTGGAATGATTATTTCTGGGCCGTCGTACTGACCCAAGGCCCATCGGCTCAGCCTGTTACTGCAGGGATCACTGAGTTTAACAGCCAATACCGTGCCGCCTATCATTTGATGAGCGCAGGTAGCATTGTGGCCGCGTTACCACCGGTTGCGATGTTCTTTTTGATGCAAAAACACTTTATCGCTGGCCTGACATTGGGCGCAGTGAAGTAACCGGACGAATAGATGGTCATGCGTGATACCAATGATGCGGCTGTGGCTGGGCACTTTGACAGTGCAGGCTTGCCATTAGGAACTGGCACGGTGCCTGTGTCTGCACCTGTGCAAGAGGTCAAACATGCCTGGCGCTTGGACGATGGGCAACAAACGCTGGTGATGACCACAACGAATGAGCGTTTGCCACAAGTGGTCTATTGGGGCGCGGCGCTTCTTGAAGATGAGGATTTGCATGCGCTGCATCATGCGCACCGCATTGATGTCACGGGCGGTATGCTTGACGAAAACCCTGATCTGTCGCTTTGCCCCGAGGCTGTGCGGTCCTTTCCGGGGCAGCCTGGGCTGATTGTCCGTGATACGGATGGGACACCGCTGTTGCCAAAGTTTTGCTTTGAGGCGGCAGAGGCAAAGGGCAATAGCCAGCTTGAACTGGTCTATACCGACCATGACAACGGGCTGACGCTGACCTTTCATTTCTCCAGTGATGCTGACACCCATGTGATGACGTGTCAGACGGTCTTAGACGCGACACGCCCTGTGCATTTGCATTGGCTCGCGGCACCTGTTCTGCCTGCACCACAGCAAAGCGATGAGGTGATTGATGTCTCAGGCCGTTGGTGCGGTGAATTTCAATTGGGGCGCACCGCATGGTCTGCGGGCATGCGTTACCGCGAAAACCGCACAGGCCGCACAGGGCACGAACATTTCCCCGGTCTGATCATCCCCTGCACTGGGGCCACGAATATCCAAGGCGAGGCTTATGCCTTTCACTATGGGTGGTCTGGTGGGCATCGGATGCTCGCAGAAGAGCTGCAAGATGGGCGTCGTCAAATCCAATGGGGCCATGCTGCACGCATGGAAACCGCTCCGGCGACGCAGTTTAAATCCGCACCGCTTTATATCACCTATTCGAACACAGGACTGAATGGCTGTGCGGTGTCCTTTCAACGCCATTTGCGTGATCGGATTATCACGTGGCCAAAGCCTGATGCGCCGCGCCCGGTGCATTATAACTGTTGGGAAGCGGTTTATTTTGACCATAAGCTGCCCGTCTTAAAAGACATTGCCGCACGTGCTGCGGCATTGGGCGCTGAGCGATTTGTGCTGGATGACGGCTGGTTTGGCAAACGTGATGACGATACGCGCAGCCTTTCGGATTGGGCCGTGGACCCGCGCAAATACCCTGATGGGCTGACCCCTTTGATCGACCATGTCAAAGCGCTGGGCATGTCATTTGGGCTTTGGTTTGAGCCTGAGATGATCAACCCCGATAGTGATATCCACCGCGCCCATCCGCATTGGGCCTTGGGCAGTGAAGACCAGACATTGGGCCGCCAGCAAAAGGCGCTGAATATGGCGCTGCCTGAGGTGCGCGATTTTCTCTATGATCGGATGTCAGCGATCCTGCGGGATAACGATATTGATTACATCAAATGGGACCATAATCGTGTCTTGCCAATGCCGGATGCGGCGCAAACGCGTGGGTCTTATGCATTGATTGATCGTCTGCGGGCCGATTTCCCGCATGTGGAAATCGAAACCTGTGCCTCGGGTGGGGGGCGGATCGATTTTGGGATATTGCAGCGCACGCAGCGGGTTTGGCTGTCAGATAGTAATGACGCGCTTGAACGCTTGCGCATCCAGCATGATGCAGCGCTGTTTTTGCCGCTCGCTGTCACGGGCAGCCATGTGGGACCGCGCAAGTGTCATACGTCCGGGCGGATCTTGGACATCAGTTTCCGGGCTTGGGTCGCCGCACAGCGCCATATGGGGTTTGAAATGGACCCGCGCGAGCTGGATGATCATGAAGCGGCAGTTCTCACCGAAGTCACAAGCTGGTGGAAAGCCAATCGATCATGGCTTCATACGGCGGATATTTTGCGTCTGGATAGTGCAGACCCCGCGGTGATCGCAGAACAACAGCAGGCGCGCGATGGCAGCCAGTTTGTGGTGTTTGCAGGTAAGGCTGCGACCTCGGCACAAATCGCACCGCGCCCATTGCGGCTGACAGCGCTTGATCCAAAGGCGACATATGTGATTTCTTTGATCAATCGCGATACCGCGCCAATGTTGTCGCGCGGCACACCTGAGCTAAAACGAACAGATCTACAGCTCTCGGGCGCGTATCTGATGCGTCATGGCATCACGCTTCCCTGG
This sequence comes from uncultured Alphaproteobacteria bacterium, assembly GCA_929200295.1. GTDB lineage: Bacteria > Pseudomonadota > Alphaproteobacteria > Rhodobacterales > Rhodobacteraceae > Yoonia. The sequence goes on along the minus strand of CAKMZE010000016.1, from coordinate 8,784 downwards.
TCGTTCCCAGAACGTATGTGGGTGATCGAAGGAAAGCGCCTGTGACAGAGATTAAGCCAGATTGGATTGCGGTTGATTGGGGCACAACCAACCTGCGTGTTTGGGCGATGTCAGCCAGCGGGACTGTGCTGGGGCAGGGGTCTTCTGATCAGGGCATGGGGCAGCTGAGCCCCGCTGATTTTGAGCCCGCGCTCTTGGCGCTTGTGTCCGGGTGGCTTGGGAACGGGCGCATACCTGTCATCGCGTGTGGTATGATCGGTGCGCGGCAGGGCTGGGTCGAGGCGCCATATACAAGCGTGCCATGCCCTGCGACATCCACGGGGTTCACGCCTGTGGCGACTGATCATCCAGACCTAGATGTGTATGTGATCCCTGGCATTAAGCAAATGCAGCCTGCAGATGTGATGCGCGGTGAGGAAACACAGATCGCAGGGTTTCTCGCGCTGAACCCCGGTTGGGACGGTGTTTTATGTCTTCCCGGCACCCATTCGAAATGGGTGCATATCAGCGCAAACGAGATTGTCAGTTTTCAAACCTTTATGACAGGTGAGCTATTTGCGATCCTCACTGGCCATAGCGTTTTACAGCATTCTGTAGGTGATGACGGCTGGGATGATGACCAGTTCTCACAAGCGGTGCAAGACACGCTCGCACGGCCCGAGCGGATCGCCGCGGGGCTCTTTACACTGCGTGCTGAGACATTGTTGCTTGATCTGTCGCCGCAGGCCGCGCGTGCACGGCTTTCCGGGCAATTGATCGGGGCCGAGCTCGCCGCAGCGCGACCCTATTGGTTGGGCCAGAACGTTGCTGTGATCGGCGCGGGCCATATCGCGCAACACTATGTCAATGCGCTTGCATTACAGGCTGTGCCTGCGACGCTCAGCAAGGGCGAAAAGGTCACGCTTGCTGGTCTCACAGCGGCCTATCGATCTTTGAAAGGATAAATGATGCCGCATTTGCCACTCATTGCGATTTTACGCGGGATCACCCCAGCCGAGGCCCCTGCGATTGCCTCTGTCCTAGTTGAGGCCGGTATCACCCAGATCGAAGTGCCGCTGAATTCACCTGATCCGTTTGATAGCATCGCCGCGATGGCAAAATCGGTTGGTGATGATGTTGTGATTGGTGCAGGCACGGTGCTGGCGACCGATGATGTGGGGCGCGTGCGCGATGCGGGCGGGCAATTGATCGTCTCGCCAAACTGCGATCAGCGGGTGATTATGGCAACAAAGGCGGCGGGCATGGCCAGCTGGCCCGGCGTGATGACCCCCACAGAATGTTTCGCGGCGCTCAAGGCTGGCGCTGATGGGTTAAAGATCTTTCCAGCGTCTCTCTTAGGCCCCGGCGGTATTCAAGCGATCCGTGCGGTTCTGCCAGCGGGAACATTGGTTTATGCTGTCGGGGGGGCGGGGCCTGAAAACTTTGACACATGGCTGAAAGCAAGCGCCGATGGATTTGGCATTGGGTCCGCTTTGTACAAACCTGGGTATGCGGCGCAGGATGTCAAAGCAAAAGCGGCGCACATCGTTGCGGCTTATCACAAGGCCCGTGCATGATTTATGATCATACGATATGCACACTAGGCGAGGGCCCGCTTTGGCACCCGGAGCGGGGCGCGCTTTTCTGGTTTGATATTGTGGGGATGCGACTGCATTGCAAAGACCGCCATTGGCAATTTCAAGAACATGTTTCAGCGGCAGGCTGGGTTGATCACGATAGGCTGTTGATTGCCTCTGAAACCCAGCTTTTCACCTTTGATCTGACGACCGAAGAGCAGACTCATATCTGTGCGCTTGAGGCAGATAATCCTGTGACACGTTCAAACGATGGCCGGGCTGATCCACAAGGCGGATTTTGGATCGGTACGATGGGTAAATCAGCAGAAGAGAAAGCCGGTTCAATCTACCGTTATTACCGGGGTGAGCTGCGCCAGCTTTTTGTTGGGATCACGATCCCTAATGCGATCTGTTTCGCGCCAGATGGCAACACGGCTTACTTTTGCGATACGGCTTTGCAGCAGATCATGCGCATTGCACTAGATGATGCGGGCTGGCCAACGGGTCTTGCAACTGTGCATATCGACGCCCGAGATGAGGGGCTTGGCCTAGACGGCGCTGTTGTCGATGCCAACGGGTATTTGTGGAGCGCGCAATGGGGCTCTGCCAGAGTGGCGCAATATGACCAAGCGGGGCAGTTCTGCCAGGCGGTTACATTTCCAGCACGCCACACATCGTGCCCGGCGTTTGGTGGGCCACAGCTTCAGACGCTCTTTTGTACATCCGCGACCCAAGGGCTAGACCCTGCGGGGGTGGATGATGGTAAAACATTTGCAATTGAAATCCAAACCACTGGCCAGACAGAGCATCAAGTGATCTTATAGATCAGGCATGTGTTTGACTGCCCAGTTACTTCAAAAGGTCTGATATGCACCGTACACTTGGCGTTTGTTATTATCCTGAACATTGGCCCGAGGACCAATGGGCGCGTGATGCGGCATTGATGGTTGAAACCGGGCTGTCTTGGGTGCGCATTGCAGAGTTCGCTTGGGCCCGAATGGAACCAGCACCGGATCAGTTTGATTGGGCCTGGCTTGACCGTGCGATTGAAACCTTGGGTGCTGCTGGGCTTCAGGTCGTGCTTGGCACACCTACAGCCACCCCGCCGAGATGGATGTTGGATAAATACCCTGACATGTTACCGGTGGATGCCGCAGGGCAGGTGCGCAAATTCGGCTCGCGTAGGCATTATGATTTCAGTCATCTGGGATACCGGGGCGAGGCGCGCCGTATCGCGCGTCTGATGGCCGAACGGTATGGGTCAAACCCTTATGTCCATGCATGGCAGATCGATAACGAATATGATTGCCATGATACGACGCTTTCATACTCATCCGCTGCGACTCGCGGGTTTCAGGATTGGCTGGCGCAAACCTATCAGTCGATTGGTGCCTTGAACCGGGCATGGGGGAATGTGTTTTGGTCGATGGATTATGATGATTTCGACCAGATCGCGCTACCCAATCAAACGGTGACAGAACCCAACCCATCCCATGTGTTGGCGTTTCGGCAGTATAGCTCTGATCAGGTTGTCGCGTTCAACCGCGCACAGGCCGAGGAAATCAGAGCCTATAGCGCCGCCCCCTTGATCCATAACTATATGGGCCGGATCACAAGCTTTGATCATTGGGCCGTGGGCCGTGATCTCGAGATTGCGAGCTGGGACAGCTATCCGATTGGCTTTCTCTCGGACCGGATCGAAGGCACGGCTGAGGAAAAGCAGTTTTATCTGCGCCAGGGCCATCCAGACAACCAAGCGTTTCATCATGATCTTTACCATGCTGTTGGACGTGGCCGCATGTGGGTGATGGAGCAACAGCCCGGTCCGGTGAACTGGGCGCCGTATAATCCTGCACCTTTGCCCGGCATGGCCCGGCTTTGGGCGTGGGAGGCCTTTGCCCATGGGGCCGAAACGGTGTGCTATTTCCGCTGGCGACAGGCGCCATTTGCGCAAGAGCAAAATCATGCAGGTCTCTTGCGACCTGATAGCCAACCTGCGCCTGCGTTGGCAGAGGCGGCGACAGTGGCCCAAGAGATCGCGGATTTACCTGCTGTGGACAGAGGCCAAGCCCCCGTTGCGCTGATCTTTGATTATCAGAGCGCATGGGCGTGGGATACGCAGCCGCAGGGGGCTGATTTTGATATGTTCCGTCTCGGGTTTGCCGCCTATCGCGCGTTACGGCGCGCGGGGCTCTCGGTGGATATCCTAGCACCAGATTGCGCAGATCTGAGTGCCTATAAGCTGGTGTTTGCGCCAGGTTTGATGACCATATCAGACCCACTGCGTGCGGCACTTAGCACGTATAAGGGCATTGCGCTGATCGGGCCGCGCAGTGATACTAAAACGGATCAGCTGACGATCCCATCACCAATGGGGCCAAATTTACCGGGCGTTGATGTTACCGTCGCATTGACTGAAAGCATCCCCCCATCGGATGCGATCGCGCTGGAAGAGGGCGGTCAGTTTCGCCACTGGTTTGAACATCTTGAGGGATCAGCAACAGTCTTTGGCAAGACTGTGTCAGGGCAGCCTGCTGTCATGGGGGGTGATCACTTACGCTACCTTGCTGGATGGCCAGATGATGCAACCTTTGATAGGCTGGTTCGTGCGTTATGTGCAGAGGCGGGTGTTATGACCTATGATTTACCCCAAGGGGTGCGGATCAAAGAAACTTCCACGCATCGCTTTATTTTTAACTACGCACCAGAACCACGGGAATGGAATGGCGTCACGCTTGCCCCTGCTGGTGTGCATTGGGAAGAGTTGTAATGTATTTTGGCACGACCGGTTCGGGTGAAGACGTCGCAAAGATCACGCTCTCGGGGGGGGATTTACAGGTCTCTCTTCTGACATGGGGCGCGGTGGTTCAGGATGTGCGTCTTGCTGGTATTCCCTATAGCTTAACCCTTGGGTCAGACCGGCTTGCTGATTATGAAGACACGATGCGCTATCACGGTGCATTGATCGGCCCGGTTGCAAACCGCATTAGTACCGCGCAGATCAAAATCGCAGGCATGATGCATGCGCTTGAGCGTAATGAAAACGGTCGCATCCATCTGCATTCGGGGGCCGAGTCCACGTGTTTGCGCGTTTGGGATATAGTGGAGCAGACTGGGTCGCATGTGACGCTAAGCACTCGCTTGTCTGATGGCGCATGTGGATTGCCCGGTAATCGCGAGATCCGGGTCACATACCGTGTCGCGGCCCCCGCGACATTGACGATGGAAGTAAGCGGCACAACAGACGAAGACACGGCAATGAATTTCGCCAACCACAGTTATTGGAACCTCGATGGCAGCGCGGCGTGGGATGGGCACCAGCTGTGCATTGCAGCTGATCACTATTTACCAACGACCGCTAACAGTACCCCAACGGGTGAGATCGCGCCTGTGACAGGTACAGACATGGATTTCCAGCAGCCACGCGAGATCACGGTGGATAGCCCCACGCTAGATCACAACTTTTGCCTCTCTGAGATGCGCCGTGAACTGCATCATGCGCTGACACTCAAAGGGCAATCTGGCGTCACGCTCAGCATGGCGACAACGGAACCAGGTTTTCAGGTCTATGATGGGCGCGCTGCTATCCGCCCCGGAAAGGCCGCTTATGAGGGGTTGGCGCTTGAGGCGCAGGGTTGGCCAGATGCACCTAATCACCGTGGCTTTCCCAGCATCATCTTGCGTGCGGGCGACACCTATCAACAGCGCACCGAATGGCAGTTTTCTAAACCTGCGTAGGCCCCCGCGTGATTACCGCGCTGCTGCATCCCGAAACCAGGCTTGCAGCGTTATGCGTTCTTCGTGCGTCATATCAGTGAGGTTCCCGGGGGGCATTGCGTGGGTAATCGCGGATTGGATGTAAATCCGCCGCGCCGCATTGGCGATCTGGGTTTCTGTTTCGAGCATCACACCCTTGGGCGGGATCATGATATCGCCGTAATAGGGCTCTGCTGAATGGCACATCGCGCACCGCCCACGCACGATGCTATGTGCGGCATCAAAATGATCTGACGCCGCATAGCGCGCGCCTGTTGGGGTCAGCGCGCTTTGCTCTTCATATTCAATCCCGCCCAATGTTGAGAGCCACGCGATCACAAGAAAGATCACAACCGTCACGCCCCATGTCCAGTCGGGGTGACCCTGACGCGCATGCATTGAGTTAAAGTAATGCCGGATCGTGACCCCCATCAGAAACACCAAAGATGCGATCACCCAGTTATACTCTGTCGCAAAGGCCAGCGGGTAATGATTGCTCAGCATCAAAAAGATCACTGGCAGGGTGAGGTAATTATTATGGGTCGAGCGTTGCTTAGCGATTTTGCCGTATTTGGCATCAGGCACGCGACCTGCCTTAAGATCAGCCACAACGATGCGTTGGTTGGGCATGATGATAAAGAACACATTCGCGCTCATGATTGTGGCGGTAAAGGCCCCAAGGTGAAGCAAGGCGGCACGCCCTGAAAACACGCAAGTATAGAAATAGGCCATGCCCACAAGGATTACATAAAGCCCAAGCATCAGGCGGGTGCTGTCATCGCCAAAGCGGCTTTTGCAAATCTGATCATAGACGACCCAGCCAAAGCCTAATGACGCAAGCGAGATCAGCACGCCTTGCCACACCGGGATATCCAGTACGGCGCGGTCTATCAAATATAGCTCGCCCCCCAGATAATAGACCAGCACCAGCATCGCAAAACCAGTGAGCCATGTTGAATAGCTCTCCCATTTAAACCAGGTCAGATCACCGGGCATTTGGTTTGGCGCGATGAGGTATTTTTGGATGTGGTAAAACCCACCACCATGCACCTGCCATTCTTCACCATCGGCCCCTGATTTGAGATCACGATCCCGGTGCAGACCCAGATCAAGTGCGATGAAATAAAAGGATGACCCAATCCACGCGATAGCGGTGATCACATGCGCCCAGCGCACGGCAAACTCAAGCCATTCCCAAAGAACTGCGGTATCATAAGCCATTAGGATCCCCGATATGTTGAATAGCCAAAGGGCGATATCAGCAATGGCACATGGTAATGCGCCTGCGCATCATTCATGCCAAAGCGGATCGGCACCTCATCGAGAAACAGCGGATCATGTGTCGCCTGACCTGAGGCGCGCAGATAATCGCCCGCGTGGAAAACCAGCTCATAGGTGCCCGTCGCAAAGCGATCCACAGGAAGAATAGGCCCATCCGTGCGGCCATCTGTGTTGGTGGTCACTGTAGCGAGTTTCTCGCGCTGGTCGCCGCTGACCCGAAACAACATGATCGTCATATCCGCCGCAGGCATCCCCCGCGCAGTGTCGAGCACATGTGTCGTTAAATATCCGCTCATTCTGTTCAATCCTTTTTGTGTTATAAATACTCTTCCAAGAAACCGCAGAAAATGTCACGACTAATTCGAACGTGTCTCACAAAGGTCCAACTATGCATCGCTATCCACGTAATATGATAGGTTACGGCCCGCGCGCGCCTGATGCCGCTTGGCCCAATGGGGCAAAGATCGCAATCTCGCTTGTTCTAAACTTTGAAGAAGGCGGCGAGAATAACATTTTACACGGTGATGCCGGGTCCGAGGCGTTCCTGTCCGAGATCGTGGGCGCCGCAAGCTGGCCCGGACAACGCCACTGGAATATGGAAAGCATCTATGAGTATGGCGCGCGCGCCGGTTTCTGGCGGCTGCACCGTTTGATGCATGATCTGCCAGTGACCGTCTACGGTGTCGCAACCGCACTTGCCCGCGCGCCAGAGCAAGTCGCCGCAATGCAAGACGCAGGATGGGAGATCGCGTCGCATGGGCTGAAATGGATTGAGCACAAGGATATGGGCGCGGATGAAGAACGCGCACAGATCGCAGAAGCGATCCGCCTGCATACTGAGGTCACGGGCCAAAGACCGAGCGGGTGGTACACGGGCCGCTGTTCTATGAATACCCTGCGGCTCACGGCTGAGGCTGGGTTTGATTGGATCTCAGATAGCTATGACGATGATCTCCCCTATTGGATGCCGGTGGGTCGGGATCAGCATCAGTTGGTTATCCCCTATACGCTTGATGCCAATGATATGCGTTTTGCCACGCCGCAAGGCTTTAACACCGGTGATCATTTCTTTGACTATCTCAAAGACACCTTTGATTGTCTTTATGCCGAAGGGGGCGAAGGGGCAGCAAAGATGATGAGCGTGGGCTTGCACTGCCGTCTGATCGGACGACCCGGGCGGATTATGGGGCTGAAACGTTTTATCGATTATGCGAACAGCCATGAGGGTGTTTGGTTCGCCACGCGCGGACAAATCGCGGCCCATTGGCGCGAGACGCATCCACCACACGCTGCTCTGCGCCCCTCAACCCTGACAAAAGCCGATTTTGTGGCGCGCTACGGCGGGATATTTGAGCATTCCTCTTGGGTGGCAGAGCAAGCCTATGAGCTAGAGCTGGGTCCAGAACATGACACTGCGGTTGGCCTGCACAACGCGCTTTGCCGGGTGTTTCGCAGCGCCTCTGATGAGGCGCGTTTAGGCGTTTTACGGGCGCACCCGGATTTAGCAGGCAAGCTGGCTGCGGCCAAACGGCTGACCGCGGAAAGCACCGAGGAACAAGCAAGCGCAGGCTTGGATGCTTTGACTGATGCGGAAAAGGCGATGTTTTCAGAGATGAACAGCGCCTATGTGGCCAAACACGCGTTTCCATTTATCATTGCTGTCAAAGACAACACGAAGGCGAGCATTGTCGCTGCTTTCAAAACGCGGCTTGAAAACGATACGGGCGTGGAAATGCAAACGGCGTGCCGGCAGGTTGAGCGTATCGCCTACCATCGTTTAAAGGAGCTGTTGCCATGACTTCTTTCTATGCGTTTCCGCCCGGTGGCCTGCCTGATCTAGCGGATGACCCGGCACAGGCAGGGGCGGTTTTTGCCAATAGCTACGCGTTTATTCCCGGATCAACGATGCGCGATATCGTGGCCTCGCTTTTACCCGGCTGGACGCACACGCGGGCATGGATCATCGCACGCCCGATGACCGGCTTTGCCGAGACATTCGCGCAATACGCGGTTGAGGTGCTGGCTGGTGGCGGCTCTGACATGCCGGAGCCTGATGAAAAGGCGCAAGCGGGGATATTTGTGGCGGCTGGCGCAGCACGGCTGACCATCGCGGGGCAAACACATATGTTAGAACCCGGCAGCTATGCCTATGTGCCGCCCGGCGTGTCTTGGTCCATTCATAATGCAGGTG
>CAKMZE010000015.1:23838-32313 GCA_929200295.1 uncultured Alphaproteobacteria bacterium | reverse complement strand
GGGACGGTCTTATCACTGCTTGATGAAACCAAAGAGACCTATACGCTCTATAACCAGCTTGAAAATGAGCGTGGGCGGCGCTTGTTCGAGTTTGGTCTATTGTATCTCGGGTTTGCTGTGATCCTTATTCTGGCGGCGATCTGGTTGGGATTATGGTTTGCAGAACGTCTTTCGCGTCCGGTTGGGCGACTTGTATTAGCCTCACAACGTGTTGGTGCGGGCGATCTCGATATTCGCGTCATCGAAGACGATGGGGATGATGAGATCTCACAACTTGGGACTTATTTTAACCAGATGACAGCACAGCTCAAAGAGCAGCGCGATGAGCTGATCCAAACCAGCGCCGGGATCGAGCGGCGCAGGCGGCTGTTCGATTCTGTTTTATCATCGATCACCTCTGGTGTGGTGGGCCTTGATCCAAAGGGCTGTGTGACCTTTGTGAATAAATCGGCGCAACGCTTGCTCTCGATGGAATCTGGGCAAGAAAAAACACCGCTGGCAGCCGCTGTTCCTGAGTTTGCGCCATTGTTTGATAAAATGACCCAAGATGATGCGCCCGGTGTGCAAGATCAGGTCAATCTGATCCGCGAAAATAAGCAAGAAAGCTTGCTCGTGCGTATGGCGCCACGGCGAAATGCCAACAATACGCTTGAGGGGTATGTGGTTGCATTTGATGATGTGACAGACCTTGTCAGTGCGCAACGGACGGCAGCATGGGGTGATGTCGCCCGGCGGATTGCCCATGAGATTAAAAACCCGCTTACCCCCATTCAGCTATCTGCTGAGCGGATCAAACGAAAGTTCAGCCGCCAGCTAGGTAATGAAAGCGATGATCTCGAACAAATGACAGGCGTGATCATTAGGCAAACCAATGACTTGCGACGCATTGTTGATGAGTTTTCAAAATTTGCACGCATGCCTGAACCTGAATTGCAGCAATCAGATCTTGTCGCGATTGTACGCGATGCAGTCACGTTGCAAGACGCAGGTCAGCCAGAGGTTCGATTTGAAACAACTCTGCCAAAGAACCCACGGTTTGCCGATGTAGATAGTACGATGATCACGCAGGCACTGACGAACCTGATGAAAAACGCAGGTGAAGCCATTGAAACGCTGATCACAAAGCAACCAGACTTAACCATCACACCTGAAATCCACGTCACGTTTCAGATCGCTGATGATACCGCAGAAATCACAATTATGGACAATGGCATTGGTCTTCCGCAGGACCGCAACAAACTCTTTGAGCCATATGTCACCACCCGTGACAAGGGCACGGGGTTAGGCCTACCGATTGTGAAAAAGATCATCGAAGAGCATGGCGGAACGCTCACCCTAACGGATGCAGACACATTCCCTGGCAACACACATGTAGGTGCTGCTGCAATCATAACACTTCCTTTGGTTCCAGATCGAACCACAGATCATCAAAAACCGGCATAAGACCGCGGAGAGGACAATATGGGCGATATATTAATTACGGACGACGAACGCGATATTCGCGAACTCATCTCAGACATCCTAAAGGACGAAGGCTATACCACGCGGCTGGCAGGCACTTCGGATGAGTGCATGGCTGAGATTGAAAAAGAGCCTCCGGCGCTTATGATCCTCGATATTTGGCTCAAAGATAGCAATATGGACGGGATTGATATTCTTAAATCCGTGAAACGCGATCACCCTGGCATTCCGATTGTCATTATCTCGGGCCACGGGAACATCGAGATCGCTGTCGCTGCGATCAAGCAAGGCGCATATGATTTCATTGAAAAGCCGTTTAATATTGAGCAGCTTCTTGTTGTGATCCGCCGCGCGATGGAAACATCGCGTTTGCGCCGTGAAAATGTCGAACTTAAGCGGGGCGAGACCGGCAGCGCAGATATGCTCGGCGATAGTGCGATATTCCGCACGCTGAAGGCGTCATTAGACAAGGTCACGAAATCTAACGGCCGCGTTATGCTCACCGGCCCTGCCGGTGCTGGCAAAGAAACCGCTGCGCGCTATATCCATGCGCATTCGAACCGTGCACAGGCTCCGTTTATCACTGTGAATTCTGCGTCTATCGAGCCAGAGCGCATGGAAGAGGTGCTCTTTGGTCGTGAAACACCTGAGCGCGGTGTTGAAAAAGGGCTTTTTGAACAGGCGAATGGCGGTGTTGTCTATCTCGACGAAGTTGCCGATATGCCGCTTGGAACGCAAACAAAAATCCTGCGGGTTCTCGTGGATCAAACGTTCCAACGGGTTGGTGGCAATGACAAGGTGCAGGTTGATGTGCGTGTGGTTTCTTCAACCAATAAAGACCTCTCTGCTGAAATTGCTGTTGGGAATTTCCGCCAAGAACTCTATCACCGTTTGAACGTTGTGCCGATCTCCGTGCCCAGCCTCGAAGAGCGGCGCGAAGATATTCCGCTGCTCGCGGAACACTTTATTGAAGGCTTTAATAAAGACCACGGCATGCCGTTGCGGCATTTGGCTGACGATGCACGCGCGCTTTTGCAGACGATGCTATGGCCCGGAAATGTGCGCCAGCTTAGAAATGTGATCGAACGTGTGCTCATCCTTGGTGACAATACGAGCGAGATTTCCGCAAAAGAGCTCCCATCTGGGGAAGAGGCGCCAGCAGAAGAAGGGCGCATTGTGTTGTCCGGAGGGCTCGCAACATTGCCATTACGTGAAGCTCGCGAACTTTTTGAACGTGAATATCTGCTGACACAAATCAACCGCTTTGGTGGCAATATCAGCCGTACCGCATCCTTTGTCGGCATGGAACGATCCGCTTTGCACCGCAAGCTCAAATCGCTTGGCGTGGCAACAACCAACAAAGCGGGTGGACGGGTTGCGTATGTTGAAACCGACGCGTGATTGACCAATCCGGTATCCTCTGGCATCCCAATGATTGCAGAATAAGAGGCGCGCTATGAAAGTGATCATCTGTGGTGCAGGACAAGTTGGTTGGCAAATTGCCCGCCATCTGTCTGGCGAGAATAACGATGTAACGGTTGTGGACAACAACCCAACGCTGGTGCGCCGTGCAACTGATACGCTTGATGTACAAGGGATTTCAGGCTTTGCGAGCTACCCAGACGTGCTTGACCGCGCTGGCGCGCGCGATGCTGATATGATTATCGCCGCGACCCATTCTGACGAAGTGAATATGGTGACCTGTCAGGTTGCGCATTCTGTTTTTGCCATTGGGCGCAAAATTGCGCGATTGCGTTCGCAAAGCTATCTTGATGCGATCTATGCGGATCTTTACCGGCGTGATCATTTGCCAATTGATGTTGTGATCAGCCCGGAAAAAGAGGTGGCAGAGGCTGCTTTGCAGCGACTCGCAGCCCCAAGCACGTTTGATACTGAAAGCTTTCTCGATGGGGCAGCGCAGTTGCTGGGCATCGCAATTGACGAAGATTGCCCGGTGATCAACACGCCGCTCAGGCAGCTAACCGATCTCTTTTCTACCTTACGTGCGATTGTTGTCGGTGTGCGCAGGCAGGGCGCATTATTTGTGCCCTCGGCAGGTGATCAGCTTTTCCCTGGTGATGAATGTTATATTTTTTCAGATACGCATGACGTGAGCCGCACGTTGGAAATATTTGGAAAGAAACAAGAAAAACAAGAGCGCATCGTCATCATTGGTGGCGGTAATGTCGGTCTGGATGTCGCGCAAAAGCTTGAGGCGCGTACAGAGCGTGTGCGTGTCAAAGTTATTGAAATGGACCGTGAGATCGCGGAAACCGCTGCAGATGCATTGGACCGTACAATCGTTTTGCATGGTGATGGGCTTGAAACTGGGCTGCTAGAAGAGGCGCAAATCGGATCTGCCGATGCGGTTTTAGCGGTCACGGATGATGATAAAACCAATCTTTTGGCCTCTGTTCGTGCCAAAGAACTGGGCTGCCAAATGGCGATCACCTTGATTAATGATCCGACATTGATCCCGCTGATGGGGCCTCTGGATATCGACGCCTATATTAACCCCCGTGCCACCACCGTATCTTCTATCTTACGACACATCCGGCATGGGCGTGTACGGCAGGTTTATTCAATAGGTGATGCCGAGGCCGAGGTGATCGAAGCACATGTTCTAGGCACATCCCCGATCGCAGGCAAAGCGGTGAAAGACGTCGCTTTCCCAGAGGGCACGAAAATCGGGGCTATCCTAAAGGGCAGTGAAATCATTAAACCGGATGGCAACACGCGGATCGACGAAGGTGATGTGATTACAATCTTTGTTCTTGCCGAAGATGTCCCAGAAATTGAACGCCTGTTACAAGTCTCGATTGATTTCTTCTAATGCAGCGCCGCGTTTCGACGTTACCCTTCTTTGTGATACTCATGGGGATAAGTGCGCTCGCAATGTTAGTGCCATCTTGGCACGCGCTTTTTGTAAACGACTTCAATGTGATGCGCGTGTTCTTTTATGCCAGCATCTTGTTTGGTTTGCTGACGCTTGTTCTTGGCTTTGCGACATCAAGCGAACAAGGCAATAGTATCATACGCAATCAACTAACGACCTTAATCGCGGCATTCTTACTGTTACCGATCATTTTCGCGACGCCCTTTTATGTTGCTGTGGGATCAACATCATTTTTGAATGCTTGGTTCGAAATGGTCTCTTCGTTCACGACGACGGGGGCCACAGTTTATGACAACATTGGCCGTCTTTCACCGTCACTGCATTTATGGCGCGGTATCATTGGCTGGATGGGCGGTTTTTTAGTTTGGGTCACTGCCTTTGCAATTTTTGCGCCGATGAACCTTGGCGGGTTTGAGGTGCGCGCACCTGATCAAATGGGGCAGATGCGCACCACGCCACAGGTCAATCGTGCGCTTGACCCAACAGAGCGGCTTGCCCGCTACACATTCAAACTCGCACCGATATACGTCTCGCTCACCGTGGTTTTATGGATCGCTCTGACATTCACAGGCGAGCTGCCCTATATTGCTTTGATCCATGCCATGTCCGTTCTCTCGACATCTGGGATTACACCGCTCGGCGGGTTTTACTATGCCTCAAGCGGGATCGGGGGCGAGCTCATTGTTTTTGTTTTCTTCGCCTTTGCGATCACGCGGTCCTTTTATTCAAAAGGCGTGCTGAGCGAAGATCACCAACCGATCAAGCGCGATCCAGAGGTTATCATTGCCGTCTGTTTGATTGCCATTGCGACAACGGCATTGTTTTTACGGCATTTTATCTGGACGATTGATACAAACCAGATACTGACTTGGCGCGATCAGCTGATCGCGCTTTGGGGGGCTTTATTCACGGTCACATCGTTCCTCACCACAACAGGGTTTGAATCGAGCTATTGGCAGGAAACGGTCGATTGGTCGGGGTTAGATGCGCCGGGCCTCATATTATTAGGGCTTGCCTTGATCGGGGGCGGTGTCGCGACCACAGCAGGCGGGGTCAAGCTGCTGCGCGTCTATGCATTGACACGCCACGGTGAGCGCGAGCTGGAACGGTTGCTGCACCCATCATCTGTGAGTGGCGGCGGGAAAGACGCCCGCCAAATCCGCAGGCGGGGCGCATATATATCATGGGTATTTTTCATGCTCTTTGCGATCTCTATCGCAGGTGTGATGCTGCTGCTCGCGTTGACAGGTGTGCAGTTCGAAACCGCGATGGTGCTCGCAATTGCGGCGCTCTCAACCACAGGCCCTCTGGCTGTTGTGGCCGCGGAAACACCTATTTCATTCGCCGGCATTCCTGATCTTGCCAAAGTCATATTGGCAATGGCGATGGTACTTGGACGTCTCGAAGCGCTTGCAATTATTGCCCTTTTTAACCCAGAAATCTGGCGAAAATAGCTGTTCAGACAATGTTCTCTTTTGGGCTGGAAAGTCGTGCAAATGCGCGCCATACTGGGTTTAGGGTAAACGTATCGTTTCCGGCTTTAAGAAAAATAAGAAGAGTAAGATCCATGGCCTCAGATAAAGCAAATTTACAAGATGCATTTTTAAATCATGTCCGCAAAGCAAAAGTCCCTGTCACCATCTTTTTGGTGAACGGTGTGAAACTGCAGGGCGTTATCACATGGTTTGACAGCTTTTGCGTGCTGCTACGCCGCGATGGCCAATCCCAACTGGTGTATAAAAGCGCGATTTCAACAATTATGCCCGCGCAAAACATCAGCCTATATGAAGGTGAAGAGTAACGTTGCTCACACACGATAAGCCCGTCACACGGGCTTGGGTGATACATCCCGATCTCAAATCAAACCCGAAGCGCCGCGATGCAGAACCAGCGCTCGAAGAAGCTGTGTCGCTTGCTGCCGCATTGCCTGATCTCGAAGTCGTGGGATCAGAAATCATCAGGCTTGCTAAATCGCACCCCGGAAAGCTGATCGGTAAGGGTAAGATCGCTGAGCTGAAACAACGGCTACATGATCAACATATCGAACTGGTTTTGATGGATGGTGCGCTCACGCCAGTGCAACAGCGAAATCTTGAAAAAGAATGGGATGTAAAAATCCTCGATCGCACGGGTTTGATTCTTGAGATTTTTAGCGACCGGGCCCGCACGGCCGAGGGTGTGCTTCAGGTCGAAATGGCGGCATTGTCCTATCAACGCACACGGTTGGTCCGCGCCTGGACCCACCTTGAACGGCAAAGGGGTGGTCTCGGCTTTGTGGGTGGACCCGGTGAAACCCAGATTGAGGCGGATCGCCGCGCCATTGATATGCAACTGCAAGCCTTGCGCCAGAAGCTGGAAAAAGTTGTTAAAACGCGCACGTTGCACAGGGCAGGGCGCGCCAAAGTCCCGTTCCCCATTATCGCACTCGTCGGCTATACCAACGCTGGTAAATCGACATTGTTTAATCATCTCACAGGTGCTGAGGTGCTCGCCAAAGATATGCTCTTTGCGACGCTTGATCCGGTGATGCGCAAAATCACCCTGCCGTCAGGGGATGAGGTGATCATGTCGGATACGGTTGGCTTTATCAGTGATCTCCCGACCGAGCTGGTCGCGGCATTCCGTGCGACATTAGAAGAAGTGCTTGATGCAGATGTGATTATTCACGTACGTGATATCAGCCATCCGCAGTCAAATGAACAGGCGCAAGACGTTGAAAGCATCCTAAGCAGCATTGGTGTCTCTGATGATGCAGCCGTGATTGATGTGTGGAACAAAATCGATTTGCTAGATGAGGATACGCAAGCCGCGACATTGACCCAACCGGCACAGAACAATGATCTCTACGCGGAGTCTGCGATCACAAGGTCTGGCTTTGATACGTTGCTGACGGCACTATCTGACAAGCTAAAGGACCCACGCAGCCAAGAGCAGATCGCGTTGTCATTTTCACAAGGACGCGCGCGCTCATGGTTGTACGCGCAGGGTGTTGTCGTGGATGAAACACTGACGGAGACGGACTATGAAATGACCGTTTTTTGGACGCGCTTGCAAAAAGAACGGTTTTTAAATATTTAATTTCAACGCATTACGCGCCTATATTGAGAGCCGCGTCGCTTGGCTGCCACGTTCGCGATAGGGCGTTGTGTTATAATGCGACCGGTAGCATTTCGAGAAATGCGAAGGCGATGCGAAACCACAGGCCAGGGCTACGTTGATCACTGTCATATCCGTTTGCATCAGCAGGTTACGCGCCTTTTGCAAGCGTAGCTCCATGTAGTATCGTTTTGGGCTACGCGAAAGGTAACGCCGAAAGAGCCGTTCAAGCTGGCGCGTGGACATCCCAACCTCTTTGGCGAGTGTTGCCGGGCTGATCGGCTCTTCGATGTTGGTTTCCATCATCTGAATAACACGGCTCAACTTGGGATGCCGCACGCCAATGCGGGTCGGAATAGAAAGACGTTGGGTGTCTTGGTCAGTGCGAATGGACGAATAGATCAACGTGTCCGCAACTGCATTTGCCAGGTCTTCTTCGTAGTCTTGGGCGATCAATTTGAGCATCAAATCAATCGACGCGGTGCCACCCGCCGTGGTGATCCGATTGCCATCAATCACAAAAATCGATTTTGTTAGCTCAACCTCATCAAATTCTTCGGTAAAGCTATCTTGGTTTTCCCAATGAATCGTTGCTCTTTTTCCATCAAGCAACCCAGCCTTTGCCATTGTATGCGCTGATGTGCAAAGCCCTGCCATGATCAGCCCACGCCGTGCCTCGCGGCGGATCCAGTTTAGCAAACGTTTTGTGGTAGCTGCTTGGATACCAAGCCCCCCGCAAAGCATAATCGTATCGTCACGATCTAGCTCAATCAAATCGGAATCAACGTTAAATGTTGTTCCGTTTGAACAGGTTACAGGCTCGCCCGTTTCGCTAATCACGATCCAGTCATACAGTTTCTTGCCCGCCACGCGGTTCGTAATGCGCAGGCTTTCGACCGCGCAAGCAAAACACAGCATTGTGAAATTATCCATCAACACAAAGACAAACCGACGTGGTTTCACAACTTGTTCAGTCTGATTAAAAGGGGGTGCGGACGTCATTATCGGGCTCGATACAGGTG
>CAKMZE010000015.1:18284-23828 GCA_929200295.1 uncultured Alphaproteobacteria bacterium | reverse complement strand
ATACAGGTGCTATAAATTACCCTCATCAGTTTTGTCAGAAGAGTTCAAGACATATTTATCATGTCATACGCTAACAAACCGTCTCACTGTATAATTTACCCATTGGCGTGGCGATGCGGGCAAGGTATACGCGTTACCTGTAAAACAGTCACAATCAGTGCGCTTTGCACTGAAATCAACATGGAGTAAGTCAAATGACGACCTGGCAAAAAACGGATTGGCGCAACAAGCCACGGATCCAAATGCCAACCTATATGGATGCAGACCAGTTACAGTCTGTTGAGCGTCGTTTGGCAGGTTATCCACCTTTGGTTTTTGCAGGCGAGGCGCGGCGCTTAAAAGCACACCTTGCTAAGGTCAGCCGTGGCGAGGCGTTTTTGCTGCAAGGCGGCGATTGCGCCGAAAGCTTCTCGGAATTTTCAGCAGACGGCATTCGCGACACGTTCAAAGTGATGCTGCAAATGGCGATGGTTCTCACTTATGGTGCCAAAGTGCCTGTGATCAAGGTCGGCCGCATGGCCGGACAGATGGCTAAGCCAAGGTCTGCGGATACCGAGACCCAAGACGGGGTCGAGCTACCAAGCTACCGTGGCGATATTATCAACGGGTTTGATTTTACATCAGAAAGCCGCGTTCCTGACCCTGAACGGATGAGCCAAGCTTATCCCCAAGCCGCTGCGACCTTGAACTTGCTGCGCGCGTTTTCAACAGGTGGTTATGCGGATGTACATCAGGTCCATCAATGGACCCTCGGCTTTACCGCGAGCGATGAGGCCAGCAAGTACCGCGAGATCGCAGTGCGTATCAGCGATACGCTTGATTTCATGAAAGCGGCAGGCATGACACCTGAGCGCAATCACGAGCTTCAAACGGTTGAGTTCTACACAAGCCACGAGGCACTTTTGCTGGAATACGAAGAGGCGCTATGCCGTCTTGATTCCACATCGGGCAAATGGCTGGCGGGTTCCGGTCATATGATCTGGATCGGGGATCGCACCCGTCAGCCTGATGGCGCGCATGTTGAGTTCTGCAAAGGTGTGCAAAACCCGATTGGCTTAAAATGCGGCCCGTCCATGACATCCGGACATCTGAAATCACTCATGGCATCGCTTAACCCTGAGAATGAAGAGGGGCGTTTGACGCTGATCGCGCGTTTCGGTGCTGGGTCTGTTGCTGAGCACTTGCCGCGCCTCATCAAAGCTGTCGAAGAAGAGGGTGCAAAGGTCACATGGACATGTGATGCGATGCACGGCAACACGATCAAATCAACGAGCGGTTACAAAACGCGTCCGTTTGACAGTGTATTACGCGAAGTGCGCGAATTCTTTGGTGTTCATAATGCCGAAGGCACCGTACCAGGTGGTGTGCATTTTGAGATGACAGGCAAGGATGTGACCGAATGTACAGGTGGTGTGCGCGCGGTCACAGATGAGGATCTGTCAAGCCGCTATCACACAGCATGTGACCCGCGCCTGAATGCATCGCAATCTCTTGAGCTTGCATTCCTTGTCGCAGAAGAGCTGTCAGATCGGCGTGAGAAACTGTTATTATCGCAAGCGGTATAACTATAGGATATTGCGTTAAATCAATATCCTATTAAGCGATGCGTATTGAGTTATACGTCTTTAAGCGAGCCATTCATTGGCTCGCTTATTTTTATGTATTATCCACAACAAGCCGCAAGGCTGGGGTTGCCGCTGCTATTTTGCGTGTCTGCATAATCGGCTTATTCTCTGTTTCAGAAACGACCCGCAGCTGGAAATCAGCATTGCCGACTTTGCGTTGCTGAATAATCGGGCGCTGAGACAGGGTAAACTGGCGTGGTCTCAGACCTGTTGTGCCGGATGTCACCAATGCACCAAACAAACGTGTCGTTTGGTTTTCCTCATCTCTTAAGGGCAGTAAAATCATGCGGGCTTTCATCGGCGGACGGCCAATAGCTGCGGTTGATTCAAGTGCTATTTCAACGATAGCAGGGTCACAAAACGCCGATTCGACCAATGGCATCAATGCCTCGCGTGTCTCAACTGATAAAAACGCACTGAGTGGCAGACCTCTGGCATCCATCTTAAGAAGATCGCGCAATGCTTGCCCAGCAACCCGCATACGGGCCATGCCCGGTGCACTGCGTTGTGCAATAAAACAATACGGTAATGCATCATCAAGCTCGGCTGCGGCTAAGTCAGTCCGCAAAGGGATTTGCCCCTTACGGCCAAGGCCTTTCCAATAGCTTTCGACAACTTTCAAGATGTCTTCACCTGCCGCATCATGAAACGGTATGCGGTGTGCATTTAGATTATATGTATCGTCATTTCGCATGGCGCTTCTCACTCGTCACTCGCGCCCCCATTTACGAATATATAACCATTTTTGCGTGAGACGCACTAAATAAGTTATTAATTGATTAATGCCAAAACCGATGACTTGTGACCACATCGCTTTGCCTTTACGTCGTAAGCGGAAATGAGAGGATGCCATGATTAATTCGATGACGGCCTTTGCGAACCAATCCGGCTCACACGATGGGTTATCTTGGCAATGGGAAATGCGCGGTGTGAATGCACGTGGTCTTGATTTACGGCTCAGGCTCCCTGATATGATGTCCGATCTTGAACAACATGTGCGAACGACACTGGCAAAGCATCTCAAACGCGGAAACATTACGATTAGTTTGCGCCTGTCTGGCCAGTCAGGCGAGGCCGGACTGCAAATCGATGATACACAGCTCGACCGGGTGTTGGCGGCATTGGATCAGGTGCAAGAGCGTGCATTTGCGATGGGCGTAACACTCGGGCAACCAACCGCTGCGGATGTGCTCAATACCAAAGGTGTCATGACAACAGCGCAGGATGATCGGTTTGACGAAAGCCTAGCTGGCACGCTTCAAACTGATTTCGCCACGCTGATCACGGCTTTTTGTCAAATGCGTGCGGATGAAGGGGCCGCATTGACCCGTGTGATCTCTGACCAGCTGGGTCAGCTCGAAACATTGATCGCATCTGCCGCGCGTACCGCAAATGAGCGCAGCGAAACCGCGCGTGACACGATGAAATCAGCCATGGCGCGTGTCATGGACAATACGGATGGCCTCGATGAGACCCGCATCACCCAAGAGCTCGCTATATTAGCCGTCAAATCTGACATTACCGAAGAGATCGACCGGCTCAATCTGCACGTTACTGCCGCACGTGCTTTGCTGAATGACGGCAATGCAATCGGTCGCAAGCTTGATTTTCTGTGCCAAGAGTTTAACCGTGAAGCCAATACGCTTTGTTCAAAAGCAAATGCCGCTGGCTTAACTGCGATTGGGCTGGATATAAAAGCAGTGATCGAACAAATGCGTGAACAGACCCAAAACGTGGAGTAAAGCCATGGCGCGACGCGGACTATTGATTATCCTGTCATCGCCATCGGGGGCCGGGAAATCCACCTTGGCAAAATCGCTGCGCGAATGGGATGACACGTTGCAATTTTCTGTTTCAGCCACCACACGCACCGCGCGCCAAGGTGAGGTCGATGGAAAGGACTACTTTTTCGTCAACACGGATGAATTTCAAGCACAGGTCCACCAAGGCGAAATGCTTGAGCACGCACGCGTCTTTGGCAATTACTACGGCTCACCCAAGGGCCCCGTGCAAAAGGCGATTGATGACGGGCGCGATGTGCTCTTTGATATTGACTGGCAAGGGGCGCAGCAAATTAGCAATTCCAGCTTGCGCGATCATGTGCTCTCTATCTTCATTCTCCCACCGAGCATTACCGAGCTGCATCGCCGTTTAGTCAACCGTGGGCAGGACAGCGATGATGTGATTGAAAAGCGCATGCAACAAAGCTGGGATGAGATCAGCCATTGGGACGGTTATAATTACGTTTTAATCAACGATAACCTCAGCGATACGGATGCGCGTCTTAAAACAATCATTACCGCTGAGCGCCTCAGAGCAAGCCAACAGCCTGATCTGATGGATCATGTACGAGAGTTGCAACAACAGTTCGAGGACAGATAAATGCTCTATTCTCTGGGTCAGATCACGCCGGATGTTGATGACACGGCTTGGGTTGCACCGGGCAGTCATGTGATTGGGCGCGTCACGCTGCATGCGGGTAGCTCAGTATGGTTCGGCGCTGTTATTCGGGGCGATAACGAGCCGATCATCATAGGGCAGGGCAGCAATATTCAGGAAAACGCTGTGCTTCACACGGATCCTGATGCGCCTTTGACGATTGGACGCGGATGTACCATTGGACATAAAGCGATGCTCCATGGCTGTACGATCGGCGATAATTCATTAGTCGGCATGGGCGCGACAGTTTTAAACGGCGCTGTGATTGGCGAAAATTGTTTGATCGGCGCAGGCGCATTGATCCCAGAACGCAAGGTTATCCCACCGGGTTCTCTCGTTATGGGCGTGCCCGGGCGGGTCGTTCGTATGTTAGATGATGATGCAATCGAGGGCTTGCGACAATCAGCGGCCCATTACATGCAAAACGCGATCCGATTTCGCAGCGATCTTAATCCTGTTTGAAATCCAAAACATTGAGGATCGATTTTCTGTCATCCGTTTGCTCTGTCTGCGTGGGAAGTACAAACAGATCGATATCAAGACGTGGTGCAGACGATTGAATTTCACAGATCACCATCCGCATATTGGGCAGATCTTCTGTCACAACGCGGTAGCGCCCCAAATATCCAAAAGCTTGCAACTTCATGGCCACATCAACAGCGTCAAATCCATCTGTCACAAGAGGCGACAAAATGACCTGCGGCTGTATCTGTTGCAAAAGCGCATAAGTCAGATGATCGATTTCAACAAACGTAAATCCAGGAATGCGCGGTGTTGATTTTCCATGCGACTGCCAGCGTGCGATCTCACCGATCACTAACGTCACTGTGGTCTCAATTGGGAAAGCTTTCACACCCATTCGTCGCCCAATATGTATCGTCGCATTATTCTAGTCATCTTTTGGTCTCTGAATATGCAGGCTTGAAGGCAAGCCAAGCTATTCGAAATGAATGATTTATTTGTATACGTCGCAACGATACCCAAAAATGTCGTTTGTGTCAGCCCATGATTTTAGATTAAAATAATAGCCATGAACGATGCTCAAATTCACGCATATGATGGCATGTTAAATGCTGTGCCGCTGCCGATTCTGGTCGTTGCACAAAATAATCGCATCACATTTGCGAATGCAGCGTCGAAACATATCTTTGATCACGACATTATTGGCCTGCCTTATGTCACAGCCATCAGGCAACCAGCCCTTCTGCATGCGATTGAGCGGGCTATTGACAGTCATGCACTTCAGGCAGCGACCTATATCGCGCGCAGCGATCATAGTGAAACGGTATACCTCGCGCATGTTAATCCCGTCGCGGACACGATTATGATTTCATTTGAGGATCAGTCTGCCAAACGTGAGACCGATCAGTTCAGACGCCATTTCGTTGCAAATGTCAGCCATGAATTGCGCACCCCCCTGACCGTCATTCTGATGGAGGCGCAGATCGGGCGACGGGCAGCACCGGAGGCCGCCGAAGCC
>CAKMZE010000015.1:17581-18274 GCA_929200295.1 uncultured Alphaproteobacteria bacterium | reverse complement strand
ACAAGGCCCTGCCCAAACCGACTCAGCCGCACAGCAAAAATTTCTCAGCGTGATGGCGGTTGAAGCCGAGCGCATGCGCGTGCTCATTGATGATTTGCTATCCTTGAGTAAAGTCGAAGAAATGGAACGCGTGCAGCCGAGCACGATTGTTAACCTCAATGAGATCATCAGGTCCGTGATCCTGAGCCTCGCGCCATTGTCGCAAGAGGCGGATGTGCCAATTCACTTTGAAAATGCCGTTGACCCTCTGCACGTCCAAGGTGATGACGGGCAGCTGAGACAGGTTTTCATGAACCTCATCGGAAATGCGATCAAATACGCGCCAAGCAAACAGGGGATCACTATTCAAACGCAGCATATTGCGCAGGATCTGCTCCTCAGATCACCCGCCTATCAAATCACCGTCGCTGATTTCGGGGATGGCATCGCCGCCCATCACATTGCCCGCCTGACCGAGCGGTTTTACAGAGTGGACACACACCGCTCCCGCGCGGTCGGTGGCACGGGCCTCGGCCTCGCCATCGTCAAGCACATTATTAACCGTCATCGTGGCCGGCTCAATATCACGAGCACAGAAGGTAAGGGCAGCCGCTTTACAATAATCCTCCCCCAACGACGCGATACAAATACGTTATAAATAACGCATTACCCTCATCATTCTTAGGTTTAGAAATATCCCGGGGGTCTGGGGGC
>CAKMZE010000015.1:13694-17571 GCA_929200295.1 uncultured Alphaproteobacteria bacterium | reverse complement strand
CCCCAGGGGTGTCTTGTCTGAGGGCCAGCCCCCAGACGTATCACATCAAATTCCCAAGCCTTAAAACTCAAAGCTTGCGTCAAAATCTTCTGGCAGGCTTTGTGGGCCGGCGCAGGCAGAGACTGTGAGTAAAGCAAAAACAATCATGATGATGCGCAGCATGGCCATCTCCTTTGGTTATCGCGTTAAGACCAATCGATTGTCCTCAATTGCAATCCGTGTAAAGCGGCCAAGGTAGGCCATTCCCAAGAGCGAGCTACGCATCTCACCGCCATTGACAGAGGCGCGCACTTCATAATCGACCAATGGGCCGAGGCGCATTTCATTGAGCCAAACACTTGCCGTCGCGACAGGTCCGTTCGCAGTATAGGCTGTTCCCAGAAAGGACAGTTTGTCGATATCGATCCCCACACGGCGCGCATCCTCTTGGGTGAGCACAACATCCGTCGCACCTGTATCCACGAAAAAATCAACCGGAACACCATTAATATCAAGCGTCAGGTAGTAATGCCCATCAGATGATCTTGGCACCTCAATTGCTGCCTCACCGACAACCTCATATCGGCCTGTCACGTCTCGGCTCACATCGCCCCACAGCCCAATCGCTGCGATCACGCCCACAAAGATCAACCCCCAAATCACTGCTTGTTGCGCGACTTTGCCAAGGTTGTTTTTATGAGACATGATGTAAGAGCCGCCAACCGCCGCACCCAACAAGCCTAAATATGCAATATTTGCGATCTGATCTTCATTCATAACAAATATATAGGTCTTTTTGTTGGACTTAAAAAGACTGCTTAATCCCATCAAGAATAAATTGGACAGCCAAAGCCGCAAGCAGCATCCCTAACACACGTGTCAGGATGTTAATACCAATCTTGCCAAGCGCTTTTTCGATGCGGTCGCCCAAAAGAAACGCGATTAACACACAGCTTAGTACCGCACATAGCACAGCCATAATCGCCATATAACCCAAAGCACCGTCGGCCTGATCTGAGAGCAGAATAATCGTCGTGATTGCACCTGGGCCCGTAATCAGTGGGATCGCGAGGGGGAAGACTGACGGGTCATCTTGCAGCTCTTCTGCACCTTTATCGGCATTATCGCGTTTGCGCTCTTGGCGGCGCTGGAACAGCATTTCAAGCGCAGTGAGAAACAAGAGTATCCCACCTGCAATCCGAAACGCGGGCATGGAAATGCCGATAAACCCTAATACGGCCTCACCCAGAAACAGAAAGACACACATGAGAACGGCAGCAATTGTGCAGGCGCGTAGCGCGATGACACGCCGCTCAGCCGCTGTCATGCCAGTGGTCAATGCGATAAAAAGCGGGACAAGACCAATAGGGTCCACAATAACGAAAAGCGCCGTAAAGGCCGTGATCATTGTCGCGAAATCAGTCATTTATGCCCCCAAAGTCGCGCGGTTTACCCATTTGCTGTTTCAAGCTTTTCAAGCGCTTGCATCCAAAGTGCCTCAGCGCGTTCCAGTGCTGTCATTACCTCGGCGTATTTTGCATTCCATGTGTCCAGCTCACCCTTGCGCGCATCTTCATATAGCGCGGGATCTGCCAATTTCACCGCGAGCTTATCGCGCATGGCATTCAGTTTTGTCACCCGGTCCTCGGCTTTTCTGACATCGGATTTCAGCGCGAGGATCATATCACGGGATGGTTTGGGTTTCGCGGGCTTAATCGGTTTCTCTTTGGATTTTGGTTTATCCGAAGAGAGTAACATTTGCCGATACGTTGGCAGATCATCTTCATAAGGGGTGACATGGCCGTCTTTGACCAACCACAATCGATCAGCGACCATGCTCAGAAGATGCATGTCGTGGCTTACAAGGATCACGGCGCCATTATATGCGGTCAACGCCTCAACCAGAGCCTCGCGGCTTTCGATATCGAGGTGGTTGGTCGGCTCGTCCAAAATCAGCAAATGTGGGGCGGGCAGGGTGGCCAGCAGCAACGAAAGCCGTGCTTTTTGACCGCCCGAGAGCCGCCCCACTTCGGTTTCGGCTTGTGCGGCACCAAGCCCAAAACTTGCAAGCCTCGCGCGCAGCTTTGCTTGGCCCTCTTCGGGGCGCTCGCGCAAGAGATGCTCAAGCGGCGTTTCTTCGACGCGTAGCTCGTCCACTTGGTGCTGGGCAAAGAACCCGATCCGCAATTTATTGCTCTGCGACATTTTACCATGCGCCACTGGCAGGCGATTAGAGAGCAATTTGGAAAGCGTTGATTTCCCCTCGCCATTACGGCCGAGCAAAGCAATACGGTCATCTTGGTCAATGCGCAGGTTGAGATCGCGCAGGATAATCTGATCACCATAGCCAACTGCGGCACCTTCGCAGGCGATAATCGGTGGCGATAGTTCTTCGGGGTTTGGGAAGGTGAAGACAGTACGCGCCGCATCTTCGGGCGCGCGGATCGTTTCCATCTTTTCGAGCATTTTCACCCGCGATTGCGCTTGCTTGGCTTTTGATGCTTTGGCTTTAAACCGATCAACAAAGGCTTGCAGATGCGCCCGTTTCGCATCTTGCTTTTTCGCGGCCGAGGCTAAGAGCGCACGTTTTTCTGCGCGCTGCTTGGCAAACATATCATAGGTGCCTGTGTAATAGGTCAGCCCCTTGTCTTCGAGATGCAAGATCCCTCCGACAGATCGGTTTAGCAGTTCACGGTCATGGCTGACGATCAGAACAGTATGCGGGTACTTCCCCAAATACGCCTCAAGCCAAAGCGCGCCTTCGAGATCGAGATAGTTTGTCGGCTCATCAAGCAACAATAGATCAGGTTCGCTGAACAGTACCGCCGCCAAAGCCACGCGCATTCGCCATCCACCCGAGAAATCCGCGCAGGGCATTTGCTGCTCTTCATAGGTAAACCCGAGGCCCTTGAGGATCGTTGAGGCGCGGGCTTCCGCGGACCACGCATCAATATCGCTCAGACGGGTTTGGATATCTGCGATCCGTGTGGGATCACTTGCTGTTTCCGCCTCAGCCAAAAGCGCGGTGCGTTCGACATCGGCGGCGAGTACAGTATTAATCAGCGACACATCATTTCCGGGCACTTCCTGGCTGACACCGCCGATTTTCCAACCCTTTGGAATATCGATTTTGCCAGTATCAAGGTGTAACTCACCCCGGATCATCTTAAACAGCGTGGTTTTCCCGGTGCCATTGCGCCCGACAAGACCAACCTTATGGCCAGCCGGAATCGTGGCAGAGGTGTGGGTTAAGAGCGCGCGCCCTTCGATTGAGTAGCTCAGATCAGTAATACGTAACATGAGATAGGCTTTGCCTGATGCGCGCAGCCGCGTCAATCAACGTTCGTTCCAGCCTTTTTACCTGCGATGTTTTTTGGGCGGGCTACATTGATGCGCTTTATATGGTCGTGTCCAGCACTGCGTTCGTGGCATGCACAACAAACTGTTTAGCATGCTGAGTGTGATCACGTATAAAACGTATCAATATAATCCAGCCACACCACATGAAATAGCTTCAATGTGCAAAGGCCCTTTTCACGCGGAAATCACCATGTTAGTGCAGCGCCAAATTGAAACCCTATCGATAGGATATGCACATGGCACTCGAACGTACGTTCTCGATCATCAAACCTGACGCAACAAAGCGTAATCTCACAGGTCAGATTGTCGCAAAATTTGAAGACGCAGGCCTGCGCGTCGTTGCGTCTAAGCGCATTCAACTGACGCTCGCACAAGCACAGCAGTTTTACGGTGTTCACTCAGAGCGCCCGTTCTTTGGTGAGCTGTGTGAGTTCATGATCTCAGAGCCGATTGTTGTTCAGGTGCTCGAAGGCGAGGATGCAATCGCAAAGAACCGCGAAGTCATGGGCGCCACAAACCCAGCGGATGCTGCCGACGG
>CAKMZE010000015.1:5572-13684 GCA_929200295.1 uncultured Alphaproteobacteria bacterium | reverse complement strand
AGACGGTACAATCCGCAAAGAATTCGCCCTGTCCATTGGCGAGAACTCGGTTCACGGCTCTGACGCGCCTGAAACGGCTGCCGTAGAAATCGCATATTTCTTCTCGGGTCTTGAACTGGTCGGTTAATCTGACAAGAAACGAATTGAAAACCCACTGGCTTATTACCAGTGGGTTTTTTGTGGGCCTACGATGGGGAGGAGATCACCCCAATCCTATTCATAAAGGCCTCGATTTCACTGCGGGCTGGATCTGTCTTTTCAGATTTTAGGTTGTCAAAGGCTATTCGCAGCTGGTCTTTTTCTGCACCTTTACAGTCATTCCATGGCCTGCCTTGCAGCGCCATATGGAGCACATAATATCCAATAAAATGTGGTTTTGCGCCTGCTTCAACCATTCGCGCATAGGCATCATGGGCGCCGATCTCGCGCAGTTCTTCGGCGGTGTCGATACCTGCACGCTGCAACTCGGTTTCGAACGCAGGGCCAATGTTACGGATCGAAGTAAGGGCTGTCATATGTCAAAGCTAATGCTTTGTTGGAAAAATGACCAGTCGTGCTCGCAGCCATCGATACCTGCTAAATGCTGGCGTAATCCGTGAAAACCGTTTTGTTTTCAGGCTTTGTCTGTTGCGGTGCTGGTGTTGCCGGCTTGGGTGGTGTTTGTGTTTGTGCCATTTTAAACGCTCCGAAATTTTACCTGTCGTGGTGGGAAACCCACATGATAACTGGTTAAGACAAATTAATGTCTATCGGGGCAATTCGGAGCGAAAAGGGCCGAAATAAGGTGATTTTTTGCGGTTAGCGCCCACGGCGCGGTGGGGCGCTTCCACCTTTTGAGCGTGGTTTGCCCGCGGGCTTCGCCCCATGCTTTCCAGCGGGTTTACGGCCCCCAGGTTTGCCTCCCGGTGGTGTGAACCGCTTGGATGGATCAGACGCATTTGATTTTGGTTTACCTGCGAGGCGTTTATCATCACGCTTGGGTTCAGGTTTCTTGCGCGGTTTGGCTTTTGGTTTTTCAGCATAAGGGGCTTCGTCACGATGCTGTTTCTCAGCAGGTTTAGCAAAATTTGACTTCTTATGTTGTGATTTGCGTGGCGCGCCGTCGGGTCTTTGATCTTTTGGCGCATCTTCACGCGGGGCACGCTTTGGCTTTGCATAGGGTTTCTGCGGCTTTGCGGCATCGTCCTTGGGGCGTTTGCCAGGACGCGCACCACGTTCGGAGATTTGCGGCACACCATCCACAGCGCTGAGCGTGCCTTGGTTTTCAAGACGCATATCAGAGCCGATGGTTTTTAGAAAACCCGCCACAGCAGGTGAGGAAATTTCAACAAAGGTTTCATTGGGTTGGATACGGATCGCGCCAATTTCCTTTTTGGTGATGCCACCCGCCTTGCAAATCATCGGTAATAACCAGCGCGCCTCGGCTTTGCCTTCGCGGCCGATATCAATGTGAAACCATTGTGAAGGACCAAAGGGTGCGCGTTCTTTACGCTCTTTCGGGGCGCGCTCATCGCGTGCAGGCGGGGCCTTGGGATCAACAAAGCTTAGGTCTTCGGGGGCAGATGTTTTCCCTTGGAATAATCGCAAGTATGCTGCGGCGATTTTCTCGGCTGAATGTGTATCAAGAAGCCGGGTTGCAAAGGCTTGCTCGCTCTGAGTGAACTCTTCAGCCCAGATGTTATCGGTCAAAAGCCGCTCTTCATCCTTGGTTTGGATTTCCTCAGCTGAGGGGGCTGCGGCCCATTCCGCGCTTAGCTTACCCCATTTCAGCAGGTTTTCCGCACGCCTGCGCATTTTAGGGGGCACGATCATCGCAGAGACACCCTTGCGCCCCGCACGGCCTGTGCGGCCAGAACGGTGTAGAAGCGTTTCCGCATTGGTAGGGAGCTCAGCGTGAATAACCAGCTCAAGCTGGGGTAGATCAATGCCGCGCGCGGCCACATCAGTCGCCACGCAGACGCGCGCACGGCCATCGCGCATCGCTTGCAGCGCGTGTGACCGCTCTTGCTGGCTTAGTTCACCTGACAACGCAACAACGGAAAAACCACGGTTTGATAAGCGCGTTGTTAGCCGCGTGACCATCGCACGCGTATTGGCAAAGACAATGGCATTGGGGGCCTCATAGTAGCGCAGCACATTGATGATTGCATTATCGGCATCATGCTGTGCCACAGGCAGGGCGCGGTAGGTGATATCGCTGTGTTGCTTTTCCTTGGTGACGGTTGAAATGCGCACTGCATCATCTTGATAAGACTTAGCAAGTTTCGCGATCATTGGTGGCACGGTTGCAGAAAACATCAACGTGCGGCGTGTTGCTGGTGCCTCATCAAGGATAAACTCAAGGTCCTCGCGGAAGCCCAGATCAAGCATTTCATCCGCCTCATCCAAGACAATCGCCCGGATCTCTGACAGGTCCAAAGTGGCGCGCATAATATGATCGCGCAAACGCCCTGGGGTGGAGACAACAATATGGGCACCGCGCTCTAACGCGCGTCGCTCATCGCGGAAATCCATCCCCCCAACCGTGGATGCAATCACAGCGCCAGCTTTTGAATATAGCCACTGTAATTCGCGTTTCACTTGCAGGGCCAGTTCACGTGTCGGCGCGATAATCAGCGCCAGTGGGCGCCCAGCCGGGCCAAAAGCACCGTCATCAGGCAAAATCGTCGGCCCAATCGCAAGCCCAAAGCCCACGGTTTTACCAGAGCCCGTTTGCGCAGAGACCAGCAAATCCTTTTGCACGAGAGCAGGATCAGTGACCGCCTCTTGGACAGGGGTCAGCGTATCATAGCCTTGATGTGCAAGTGCGTCGGCAAGTGTCTGGATCATAACAGTGGCTTTCGGGATAAGGTAATGCAGCCGCCTAAGCCGGATAGGGGCAATTGTATAGGGGCAGTTTCAGTTATGGTTTATTTTATGGCCTCTCGACCATGTTATTTGACCACATGCTGTGCAAACCATGCCGAAATGCGTGTGCTAAGTGCGCTCCAGATCGCTGGTGCGCCTTTGCTCACCTTTGCACCAACCCGGTTTTCGAGCTGGGTCAAGGTGACATTGTAATCCACCCATGACCGCCCGCCAGTTTCGAGATTGGAGATCACGGGCTGCACACGGTCAATCGATTTGGCAAATATTGCATCATCGGTTTCTGCGGCTTCGAACTCATCCCAAAGAGCACGGAATGTTGCGGCTTGGTCAGGGGGTAAAAGACCAAAGATACGGTCCGCTGCGGCCTGTTCCTTGGCCGCTTGCGCGGCTGTATCTTGGGCTTTTGCACTATGGACCGGCACGTCGCCGGCATCAATTTCCACAAGATCGTGGATTAAAAGCATGCGTATTACACGGTCAATTTGGAGAGGGCGTTTGGCGTGCTCAGCCATCACAAGTGCATATAACGCAACATGCCAGCTATGCTCGCCTGTATTTTCAGGGCGAGAACCATCACATAGCGTGGTTGCGCGTAGCACCGATTTAAGCTTATCCGCCTCGGTTAGAAATGCCAGCTGAGCGTCAATCCGCGATGGCATAGCATTCCCTTAAATTCAGTTGTCTTTTTCAGCTTGTGCGGCGGCGGCTTTGCGCGCGGCCACGCTTTCGGCGAGCAGCTGGCGTGCGCGCCGTTCGGACCGACGCACACGAACCGCAGTTAGATATGCCTCTTCCAATGATTGGGACGAGGCGCCTAGTATCTCACCAATACGGTCAACAAGTTTTGCGTCGCCGCTGAGCTTTTCTTCGGCCAGCGCAAGATCGGCCAATTCGTTTGCAGCATTTTCTGTGTAGTCTGACATGAGGTCTTATTTCTTTATCTTTGATCGCAAATCCGACGCGATTATCGCGTATTCTCGGTTAAACGTTTACGCACATAATCTGTCACCGTATCAATCATCGGGTCCATATGCGGATCTTGAAAGAAGTGATCAGCACCTTCCACTTCATCATGGGTGATCGTGATACCCTTTTGCTCGTGCAGTTTGTTCACAAGGCTAACAGTATCAGCTGGTGGTGCGACCCGATCGTTTGATCCATTAATAATCAACCCAGAAGAAGGGCAGGGCGCGAGGAAGCTAAAGTCATACATATTCGCTGGCGGAGAAACTGAGATAAACCCCGTAATCTCAGGTCTGCGCATCAAAAGCTGCATGCCGATCCATGCGCCAAATGAAAATCCTGCAACCCAGCAATGCTTTGAGTTGTTATTCATCGATTGCAGATAATCGAGCGCTGAGGCTGCATCTGACAATTCACCGACACCTTGGTCATATTCGCCTTGGCTACGCCCAACCCCGCGGAAATTAAACCGCAGGACAGTAAAGCCCATTTTGTAAAACGCGTAATGCAGATTGTACACGGCGCGATTGTTCATCGTTCCGCCAAATTGCGGGTGTGGATGCAAAACAATTGCAATCGGCGCATCACGATCCTTTTGTGGATGATAACGACCTTCGAGGCGGCCTTCGGGGCCAGGGAAGATAACTTCGGGCATGGTGTGTCCGTCTTGGCTGGCGGCACTGCGCTTTCTTGACAGAAACCGTTAAGTACCTTAGAAAGATTCTAAACTAACAGGCGTCATAGGGTGACGTCTTGTTGACCTACTCAGCACTGCGCGCAAGGTCAATAAAATTAACAGGATTTGCCATGAAGCTCAGCACAAAGGGTCGTTATGCAATGGTCGCATTGACTGATCTTGCGTTGCAGCCAGCGGAAGCCCAGACAAATCTTGGTGAGATTTCAAAACGACAGGATATCTCGCTCGCGTATCTTGAGCAGCTGTTTGTGAAACTAAGACGCGCAGGTTTGGTAATCTCTGTGCGTGGTCCGGGTGGTGGATATCGATTGGCACATAGCCCCTCTGACATCCGTGTTGTCGATATCCTTGCTGCCGTCGATGAAACCGTATCGGCAATGCATAAGGGGGCAGGCGCATCGGGTGCGGCGTCTGGCAGTCGCGCGCAATCCTTGAACAACAGATTGTGGGAGGGGCTGAGCGCACATGTCTATGTGTTTTTGCATCAAACCCGTCTTTCCGATGTTGTCGGCAATGACATGGCGCCTTGCCCTGCGGTGCCTGCCTTGTTTGAGCTGGTCGATGAATAGGATGATGGGATGAGCCGTGTTTATCTCGATCATAACGCGACCTCTCCCCTAAGGGATGAGGCACGTACCGCTATGCTGCGCTCCATGGATGTGGTTGGCAATCCATCCTCTGTTCATACCGAGGGGCGCGCTGCCAAAGCGACCATAGAAACGGCACGGACCCAAATTGCCCAAGCGATTGGGGCGTCAAATGCAGACATCGTCTTCACCTCTGGCGCGACAGAGGCTGCTGCCTTGGCACTTCGGGGCCGTGATCTTGTGGCGTCAGGGCTCGAACATGATGCCGTTACTGCCTGGATCACGCCAAGCCTGCTTGTCAAAGATGGCCGTGTTGGGATTACTGAGGCTGAACAAAGCGTTCTGCAACTTGCAAACTCTGAAACGGGCCTCATCCAAGATGTCACGGGGGTTGCTGTCAGCGATATCACCCAAGGGTTTGGCCGTGTACCCTTTGCATTTGACTGGTCGGGCGTTGGCATGGCGTTTCTCTCAGCCCATAAATTTGGTGGGCCCAAAGGGATTGGTGCGTTGATTATGCCCGCAGGCACGGATCTTGCCGCACAAATCAAGGGCGGCGGTCAGGAAATGGGCCGTCGCGCTGGGACAGAAAACATCATTGGCATTGCCGGAATGGGCGCGGCCGCTGAGGCCGCACAAAAAGATTTAGCAAATGGGCGCTGGGATCAGGTTGCACAATTTAGAAATATTCTAGAAAAGGCCATTGAGACTGAAGCGCCTGACACTATTTTTGTAGCACAAGACATGAAACGCCTGCCAAACACGAGCTGTTTTCTCACCCAAGGCTGGAAGGGGGAAACACAAGTGATGGCAATGGACCTCGCAGGATTTGCCATATCGGCAGGGTCTGCATGTTCCAGCGGGAAAACCCGTGGATCGCGTGTCTTGCAGACATTGGGCTATGCGGATGAACTCGCAAGCTGTGCCATAAGGGTGTCCTTAGGCCTGAATACGACAAAAGACGATGTATTGCGGTTCGCACAAGCCTGGACCGCTAAACGCAACAGAAAAATGACTGCGGCATGAACGGCATGCTGCAAAGACCGAGAGGATAACAACTTTGGATCAGATAGATGTCAAAGATGGTGTTGATCAGGAAACTGTAGAGGCTGTGTCAGCCCTTTCGGGAACCTATAAGCATGGCTGGGAAACAGAGATCGAAATGGAATACGCGCCCAAAGGCGTGTCTGAGGATATCGTTCGACTGATTTCTAACAAGAACAACGAACCAGAGTGGATGACCGAGTGGCGGCTTTCTGCATTTGAAAGATGGCAGCAGCTCAAAGAACCCACTTGGGCGATGGTCGATTACCCTGAGATCGATTTTCAGGACATCTATTACTATGCCCGCCCCAAAAGCATGGAGGAAAAGCCAAAATCGCTTGATGAGGTCGACCCCAAACTGCTCGCTACCTATGAAAAGCTGGGTATTCCGCTGAAGGAACAAATGATCCTTGCCGGGGTTGATGGCGCAGAGGATGCACCAGCAGAAGGTCGCAAAGTCGCCGTTGATGCTGTATTTGATTCCGTTTCTGTTGGTACGACGTTCCAGAAAGAGCTGGAAAAGGCTGGGGTGATCTTTTGCTCAATCTCAGAAGCGATAGAAAAGCACCCAGAGCTTGTCAAAAAATATCTTGGCACTGTTGTGCCGCCTTCTGATAATTTCTATGCGACGCTAAATTCGGCTGTGTATTCAGATGGATCCTTTGTCTACGTCCCCCCCGGTGTGCGTTGCCCGATGGAGCTGTCGACCTATTTCCGTATTAATGCCGAAAACACAGGCCAGTTTGAACGGACGCTGATCATCGCTGATAAGGGATCATATGTCTCGTACCTTGAGGGATGCACCGCACCGAAACGTGATACCGCGCAGCTGCATGCGGCTGTCGTTGAAATTATCATCGAAGAAGACGCTGAGGTAAAATACTCCACAGTGCAAAACTGGTATCCCGGCGATGAAAACGGCAAGGGCGGCATATACAACTTTGTCACCAAACGCGCCGATTGCAGAGGCGCGCGGTCAAAGGTGATGTGGACTCAAGTTGAAACCGGGTCCGCTGTCACTTGGAAGTACCCAAGCTGCATTCTACGCGGCGATGATAGCCAGGGTGAGTTCTATTCGATTGCAATCGCGAATAACCAGCAACAGGCGGATACAGGCACCAAAATGGTGCATTTGGGCAAAAATACCAAATCTCGGATTGTGTCCAAAGGCATCTCTGCTGGGGTTGCACAGAACACATACCGTGGCTTGGTCTCTATGCATCCCAAAGCCAAGGAAAGCCGCAATTATACGCAATGCGACTCTCTTTTGATTGGCGATAAATGCGGGGCACATACGGTGCCCTATATCGAAGTCAGAAATAACTCATCACGTGTTGAGCATGAAGCGACCACATCCAAGGTTGATGATGATCAATTGTTTTACTGCCGTTCACGCGGCATGGATGAGGAAGAGGCTGTCGCACTCGTTGTGAATGGGTTTTGTAAGGAAGTGTTGCAGGCATTACCAATGGAGTTTGCAATGGAGGCGCAAGCCCTTGTCGCAATTTCATTAGAGGGTTCGGTTGGTTAATGATTTTCGTTGTTATGGAATATGAATTCGGAGTGAGAAAAAATGGATCGTGAAGACTTTCAATCACGTTTAAAACGCATTTCTGAGGAACAGGATGAAAAGTTCCCAGATGGGTTTCCATCGCAGACGTCACAAATTCCAGAACAGACAGTGTTTGAAAGAGGAATCCCGCAATATATTGCGTCTCGCGCTTTGTTCTTGTTGATAGGCGCTACTATAGGTTTGCTCTATGATGTATTCTATCTGAGTGGCTATGTTGATGTCAGTTTATTATATAAGTCTCCAATTACAATAGCTTTTGCAGTCATATTTACTGTAGTAGCGATCATTGCAAATATACCATCGCGTCATGGTCATCAATATCCAGAATCTTTCTGGATATTGATTTTCATTGTAATTGGCAAGTATATCTACAGTGTATT
>CAKMZE010000015.1:0-5562 GCA_929200295.1 uncultured Alphaproteobacteria bacterium | reverse complement strand
TTTGTAACGATGTGTTGGAGATCAAAGACACCAAAAATAGATACAGAAAAGCTGCAATCACAAGATTTTGCCGCGCGCGTAAAACGCGTGGAAAAGTCACGGTGCAAGCCTTATTACGATCCACACATCAAAATGAAAATCTCACGAAGCGTGGTACATTCAGAGCTCTTAT
Organism: uncultured Alphaproteobacteria bacterium; assembly: GCA_929200295.1. Classification (GTDB taxonomy): domain Bacteria; phylum Pseudomonadota; class Alphaproteobacteria; order Rhodobacterales; family Rhodobacteraceae; genus Yoonia. The sequence goes on along the minus strand of CAKMZE010000015.1, from coordinate 5,390 downwards.
CAGACGCACGCATCATAGAACGTCCACATCGTTTCGCACTCCTGATCGCCCTCATTATTGGCGGTTTATGCCTAATTGCATCTCGCTTTATCCGCGTGGAAGTTCTGGAAATGCAAGGTTTGAACGCATCTGTGCAAACGTTCGAGATCATGCTGGCCGCACTCATAGCCTTTATCTTGGGCAGCATTCTACAACAAAAGAAACTGGGGCACATGACAATGCAAGCCGCAGGGGCCGCGTTTATGGCCATGGTAATGCACAATGCGGTCTGGGTCGCGCCGGAAGTTTTCGAACAATTCTTGCCAAAAGGGTTCGTTGCCCAAGTTATGGAAGAAACCGAGCCAGCCTCATTGGTCGTCTTGGGCAAGACGCTCGCAATCTGAGCCGTTTACAAAATCACACTAATATAATGAACATCGCTGCGTATTCTGCGCAAGCGATGCGCTATGCGTTGACAGGCCACCGGGTGGCCGCAAGGAGAGAATATGCTTGAAATCAAAAACCTATCCGTAAAGCTTGAAGAAGAAGACAAGCAAATTTTGAAGGGCGTTAACCTGTCAATCAATGCTGGTGAAGTCCATGCGATCATGGGGCCAAACGGATCAGGTAAATCGACCTTGTCATATGTGCTCTCTGGCAAAGACGGCTATAGCGTCACTGATGGGTCAGCCTCATTAGAAGGCACAGATCTCTTAGATCTTGAGCCAGAAGAACGCGCCGCACTTGGTCTTTTCCTTGCGTTTCAATACCCTGTCGAAATTCCGGGCGTTGGGAACATGACATTTCTGCGCACTGCCGTAAACGCACAGCGCAAACAGCGGGATGAACCTGAAATGTCAGCGGCTGATTTCCTAAAAGAAGTGCGCGCACGGGCGAAAGATTTGAAAATCGATGCTGATATGCTCAAACGCCCCGTGAACGTTGGCTTTTCAGGCGGTGAAAAGAAGCGCAATGAGATTTTACAGATGGCCATGCTTGCACCGAAAATGTGCGTGCTTGATGAAACTGACTCTGGCTTAGATGTTGACGCGATGAAGCTCGTGTCAGACGGCGTGAATGCGTTGCGCTCTGAAGGGCGATCATTCCTTGTGATCACGCATTACCAGCGCCTTTTGGACCATATTAAGCCTGATGTCGTGCACATCATGGCAGATGGCCGCATTGTGAAATCAGGTGGACCCGAGCTTGCCCTTGAGGTCGAGCATAATGGATATGCTGATATTTTGGCTGAGGTCGCTTAATGGCTGTTCAAATGAATAAAGACCAAGACGGGCTTGCAAAACGCGCGCTCCCCAAAGGGGCAGCCTGGGCTGATGAGGCACGTCTGTCTGCAAAAGCGCGCGTTGAGGTCACAGGCTTACCGACGAAACGCGACGAATACTGGCGCTATACAGACCCAAAGCTATTGACGAGCACTGAGGCGCCATATGCGGCAATACTAGAGACGGATGAAACACCGCATTTTGATCAGCTCGACCGACTTAAGGTCGTCTTTGTTGATGGTGTCTTTGATGCCGCTCAATCTGATGATTTGTCAGCACAGGGCGTTGTCATCGAACGTTTATCTGATGTGGCCGCTTTGGATATTCACTGGGCCAAAGATCTCTATGGTACGTTAGAAACTGCGGGGCAGTCGCCGGTTGCGCGTCCGCTTGCGGCATTAAACACGGCCTATGCAAATGATGGGTTGGTTATTCATGCGACGGGAAATGCCGCAAAACCTATTCACCTGATATACCTGCACCAAGATGAAACATCAGATGCGATGTTGCACCATGTGATCAAAGTTGATCCCGGCGCGGCACTCACGATACTTGAAAGCGGCCCTGCGGCGGCACGGTTTTCAAAAGTGATTGAGGTTGATGTTGCCCAAGAAGGACAATTCAACCATGTGCAAGTACAGGGCCGCGACCATGAACGTCGCGCAGTAACGCATTGTTTTGCTAGAATTTCACGTGAAAGCGCGTTTAAGTCATTCACGCTCACATTTAACGGTGTGATAACACGCAATGAATGTGTGATTGAGATTTTGGGCGATGACGCCTCAGCACATGTTGCTGGCGCATGTGTCGGGGACGGTCGTGATTTTCATCATGATGACACGGTCTTTATCACCCATGATGCGGTGAATTGCGAAAGTCGTCAGGTGTTTAAAAAGGTTCTTCGCAATGGGGCCACAGGTGTGTTCCAAGGCAAAATTCTTGTTAAGAAAGACGCGCAAAAGACCGATGGCTATCAGATCAGCCAATCGCTGTTACTCGATGATGATAGCCAATTCCTCGCCAAACCAGAGCTTGAGATTTATGCCGATGATGTAGCCTGCTCGCACGGGTCAACATCTGGCGCGATTGATGAAACAGCCTTGTTCTACCTGCGCTCTCGCGGTGTGCCACATAAAGAAGCTAGCAATCTACTTACATTGGCGTTTCTTGCCGAAGCATTAGAGGAAATTGCCGACAGCGATATTGCGCAAGAATTACAAGACCGTCTCGAAGGGTGGTTGGGTCGCCGTAACGCATGAGTGTTTTGCGAAATATCACAAGAACATGGCGGAAACCAACTGTGGTCATTCGTGAATTGTTTGCACATGGTCAAAGAGAAGACCGTGCAGTCGCCTATCTGATGGCGGCTTGCTTGTTGATATTTATCGCGCAATGGCCACGCTTGGCACGAAAATCCGCAGGGTTTGAGCTAAGCGAGGGGGCCCAAGCACCAGAGTTCACCCAGCTTGTTGCCTATGAATTTATGGCCTGGCTGATGATCTGGCCCTTGTTTTTCTACATTATCGCAGGTGTGACACATCTCATAGCAAAACTCTTTGGCGGCAAAGGCACCCATTATGGCGCGCGACTTGCCCTATTTTGGGCATTGCTTGCGACATCGCCCGTTTTGCTTTTACATGGGCTGACGGCTGGTTTTATTGGTCCAGGCGCACAAACAAATCTTGTCGGTGTGATTTGGCTCATCGGGTTTGGAGTAATCTGGCTCATGAGCCTTTTGACAATGGAACGTGCCGATGCAGACTAATCTTTCATCTGTCGTAAATCTATTCGCCGATACTTTGCGTGACCCCAACGGTGTGGCAACGCGTATCAAATCACAGCGCTGGCCGCATGACATTGGCTGGAGCGTGATGTTCTTGGGCATCATTGCCGTTGTCTTATTGCTACATCTCGAGGCGCATATACTAGGGTCTGCGCGGCAAATGCGTACTGTTGCTGGCGCACCATTTATTGATGTGATCACTTTAAGCAGCTTATCCGTGCTTACAGTTTTCATATTTTATTTTATGGGCCGTGCCATGGGCGGTGTTGGAACCTTTGGCGCAACGCTCGCACTGATGGCTTGGTTCCAGATCGTTGTTCTCATCTTATTTATACTTCAAGTGCTTGCTGGAATTCTTGTTCCATTTTTGGCAGGGTTGATTGCAGTCATAAGCATCGTCATACAGATTTTCTGCCTGATACATTTTCTGAATACGCTGCATGATTTCGATAATCTCTTTAAAGCCATTGGCTTGTTTGTTCTCTCCATATTTGGGCTCGGTTTTGGCTTGGCTATATTCGTTCTTCTTATTAGTGGTGCTGCCACAGTGGGAGTATAGCGATGTATAACGTTGCGAAAATACGTGCTGATTTTCCAATTTTATCACGCGAAGTGAATGGTAAGCCGCTGGTCTATCTGGATAATGGTGCATCAGCACAAAAACCACAGGTCGTGATTGACGCGGTCACACGTGCCTATGCGCATGAATACGCAAATGTACACCGCGGGCTGCACACGCTCAGCAATATCGCGACAGAGAAATATGAAGGCGTGCGCGATATTATCGCGCGTTTCCTCAATGCGGCTTCTGAACAAAACATCATTCTCAATTCCGGCACCACCGAAGCGATCAATACGGTCGCCTATAGCTGGGCCATGCCCCGTCTACAGCCGGGTGACGAAATTATCCTGTCGATCATGGAGCATCATGCCAATATTGTCCCATGGCATTTCCTACGCGAACGACAGGGCGTTGTCATCAAATGGGTCGATATCGACGCACAGGGCGACCTTGATCCACAGGCCGTGATCGATGCCATAGGACCACGTACAAAGCTCATTGCAATTACCCAGATGTCAAATGTCCTTGGCACTGTGGTCGATGTGAAAACGATTTGCAAAGCGGCCCATGAAAAGGGCGTGCCTGTACTTGTTGATGGCTCACAATCTGCGGTGCATATGCCTGTTGATGTGCAAGACATTGGGTGTGATTTCTTTGCGATCACAGGGCACAAGCTTTATGGCCCATCAGGCTCTGGCGCTCTTTATGTCACGACAGAGCGAATGGCTGAGATGCGCCCCTTCTTGGGTGGTGGCGATATGATCCGGGATGTGACACGCGAGAGCGTCAGCTATAATGCCCCCCCGATGATGTTTGAGGCCGGCACGCCTGGGATTGTGCAAACAATCGGATTTGGTGTAGCACTTGATTATCTTATGGACATCGGCATGGACGCAATCGCCGCCCATGAGACAGCGATCCGCGATTACGCGAACCAGAAATTTGCAGGGCTGAACTGGCTGAATATCCAAGGGACCTCTGCCACCAAAGGTGCGATATTCTCATTCACGCTCGACGGCGCAGCCCATGCCCATGACATCTCAACCGTCGTTGATAAAAAAGGCGTTGCAGTCCGCGCGGGTAGTCATTGTGCGATGCCATTGATGGCCGAGCTGGGGCTAACCGCAACCTGCCGCGCCTCGTTTGGCATGTATAACACCACGGATGAGGTCGATACGCTGGTTGATGCGCTGACCCTGTGTCACGAGCTCTTTGCCTAACCCAAGTATTCATTTTCGCATTGCGAGGGGCAGGGTGCCCGTCTATAGACATATGTATTAGCACCCGTAGCTCAGCTGGATAGAGCGCTGCCCTCCGAAGGCAGAGGCCAGAGGTTCGAATCCTCTCGGGTGCGCCAATTAATTCAATTACTTAGCGGAAATATTTCCATCAAGAAGTTGATCAAGTACCACGCAACTCACACGCAACTGGTCGAAGAAAAAATCGCTCACACGCACGGCATCCTTCAAATAGTCAGGATCATGCGGCGCATAAATCTCTGTAATCGTTAAATCATTTCGCTTGTGGCCGAGTTGTGCGGACACTTGCCATGAATCAACACCCTATTTTCGCATCCAACGCGCCATCGTATGCCGTAACGAGTATGGATTGACCTGATCATCCAACCCAGCTCGGCTTCTGGCCCCACGCCATGCAGTACGCACGGCTTTGGTTTTCTCTTTCCCCAACCCGATTAAAAAAGTGTCAGGACTGTGAGTTGCTTTCAGTACCACCTCTAGGCAGTACACCCATTAATTTCTGTTCAAACACATGATCTTGTGAT
>CAKMZE010000014.1:22752-32403 GCA_929200295.1 uncultured Alphaproteobacteria bacterium | reverse complement strand
AACCCACCACTGGGGGCCAGCCCCCAGACCCCCGGGATATTTCAAAACCTAAGAAATATATGTCTGATCAGGCATAAAGCGCGTTATGCCTTGATCAGGCCTAGGCTTTCGAGCTTGAGAATGACCTGATGCGCGCAGTTATCGACCTCGACGCTCTCCGTTTCAATGCTCAGCTCTGGGTTTTCAGGCACATCGTAAGGGTCTGAAATCCCTGTGAACTCTTTGATCTTGCCTTCGCGTGCGAGCTTATAAAGCCCCTTGCGGTCCCGGCGTTCGCATTCTTCGATTGAAGTTGCCACATGCACTTCGATAAAGGCACCAAAAGCTTCGATATCTTCGCGCACGGCTCTGCGGGTCGTGGCGTAGGGTGCGATGGGCGCACAGATCGCGATCCCGCCGTTTTTCGTGATCTCAGATGCGACATAGCCAATGCGCCGAATATTCAAATCGCGATGTTCTTTGGAAAACCCAAGCTCGGATGAGAGGTTTTTGCGCACGATATCACCATCCAGCAAGGTGACAGGGCGGCCGCCCATCTCCATCAGTTTGACCATCAACGCATTTGCAATCGTCGATTTGCCAGAGCCCGAGAAGCCAGTGAAGAACACCGTGAACCCTTGCTTGGCCCGTGGCGGACGGGAACGACGCAGTTCTTCAACAACGCTGGGGAAAGAGAACCAATCAGGGATTTCAAGCCCCTCGGCAAGACGGCGACGCAGCTCTGTGCCAGAGATATTGAGCACCGTGACATTGTCTTTATCCGCGATCTCATCCGCTGGTTCATATTGCGCGCGGTCTTGCACATAAACCATGTGTTTAAAGTCGAGCATTTCGATGCCCATCTCATCCTGATGTTCTCGGAAAAGGTCCTGCGCATCGTAGGGGCCGTAAAAATCCTCGCCCGCTGAGTTTTGCCCTGGGCCCGCATGATCGCGTCCAACGATGAAATGTGTGCAGCCGTGGTTTTTGCGGATCAAGCCATGCCACACGGCCTCGCGCGGGCCGGCCATACGCATCGCCAAATTCAAAAGCGACATGGATGTTGTGGATGATGGGTATTGATCCAAGACCGCCTCGTAACAGCGGACACGGGTGAAGTGGTCAATATCGCCGGGCTTGGTCATGCCCACGACGGGATGAATAAGCAGGTTGGCTTGCGCCTCTTTTGCCGCGCGAAATGTCAGCTCTTGGTGGGCACGGTGCAGCGGGTTACGGGTTTGGAATGCCACGACCTTGCGCCAGCCCATTTTGCGGAAATACGCGCGCAACTCATTAGGCGTATCACGGCGGCTGCGGAAATCATAATGCACAGGCTGTTGAATGCCTGTTATTGGGCCGCCCAAGTATACGCCCCCCGCATGATTATGCAGATAATTCACCGCAGGGTGTGCGCTATCATCAGCACCAAAAACTTGCGTCGCTTCATGCGCTTTGTTGGGGATCCATTTATCCGTCACGGTCATCGTGGCGAGGATCACGCCCTCTTGGTCGCGTAGCGCAATGTCTGCGCCCAAATCGATTGAGTCAGCAAACTCTTCTGACACATCAAGCGTGATCGGCATCGGCCAAAGCTGACCATCGCTGAGGCGCATTGTATCAACAACGCTGTCATAATCAGCCTCAGACAAGAACCCTTTGAGCGGGTTGAACCCACCGTTCATCAACAGTTCAAGATCGCAAATCTGCCGCGGCGTAAGATCATGTGAGATCAGATCAGCGGCTTCAACTTTCAACTTTTGCGCAGAGTCGTAGGATACGAAAAGCTCGGGAATCGGGGCGAGATTCATGGTCATTTTAGCTGCTCACTAAATTTATTTTTGTTATCTTGCGGTCAGGTAGGATAGGATTGTGACTAAATTCAAGCACAGGGGTGAGGATTTGGTGAATATGTGCTGTGTATAACGCAATTATATCAGGTAAGTTACGGGGACTTTAGGCACACTCAATCACCCCATCGCAACGGGTTGAGCGGCATAGACCTAAGATTTATTTACTCAGCGAGAAATTTTTCAGCGTCCAACGCCGCCATACACCCCATACCCGCAGAAGTGACAGCCTGACGGTAGACGTGATCGGTTAAATCACCTGCGGCGAACACGCCCGGAATAGCCGTCTTTGTCGTGCCCGGCGTGACCTTAACATAGCCGCCATGGTGCAGCTCTAGCTGATCTTTGACCAGCTCTGAAGCAGGTGCGTGACCGATCGCAATGAACAGACCCTTTGCCGGAATTTCTGTGATTTCGCCCGTTTTTGTATGCTTCACACGCACGGATTCTACGCCCAATGGACTCTCAGTGCCGCAAACCTCTTCTACCTCGTGAAACCACAGTGGCTCGATCTTTTCGTTTTTCATCAGACGGTCTTCGAGGATCTTCTCGCAGCGCAACTCATCACGGCGATGAACCAGCGTCACCTTTGAAGCAAAATTCGTGAGAAACAGCGCCTCTTCAACGGCTGTGTTTCCACCACCTACGACGATGATCTCTTGTCCGCGGTAAAAGAACCCATCACAGGTCGCACAGGCCGAGACGCCAAAGCCTTTGAACTTCTCTTCAGATGGCAGACCGAGCCATTTGGCCCGCGCGCCAGTGCAAAGAATAACTGCATCTGCGGTCCAGACCGTGCCGCTATCGGTTTGGGCCATAAAGGGACGCTTTGACAGATCAAGTGACGTGACGATATCGCCAACAATCTCACAGCCCATTTCGCGTGCATGCGCTTCCATTCTGACCATCAGATCCGGCCCTTGGACCTGTGTGTCACCAGGCCAATTTTCAACCTCGGTTGTGGTGGTCAGCTGACCGCCTGGCTCAATCCCTTGAATAAGAACAGGATTAATCATAGCACGCGCGGCGTAAACACCCGCAGAATAGCCCGCAGGGCCTGAGCCAATAATCAAAACTTTGGTATGGCGGCTGGTGCTCATTTTTCAAACCCTCTTTCATGCAGCGCTTTTTGATATATGACGTTGCTGGCAGAAACGAAAGAGGGGTAAACGCGGGACTGCATTTCAAAATGTTGCGCATACGTGAAATATTGTTGCGCAAAATCCGGCTTTTCAGTATGCTCCATGTGAATATAGGGAGGGACGTTATGCCGAGCCAAAAGCTGGATGAAATTGATCGTATGATCCTCGCAGAACTGCAAGCAGACGGACGTATGACCAATGTTGAGCTTGCTAGACGTGTCGGCATCTCTGCCCCGCCCTGTTTGCGCCGTGTGCGCACCCTTGAAGAGGCGGGTTTTATCCGTGGATACCACGCAGATGTTGACCCACGCGAGCTTGGTTTTGAGGTTCAGGTTTTTGCAATGGTGGGGTTGGTCAGTCAGGCTGAGGTGGATCTTAGCGCATTTGAAAACCGTTGTGAGGCGTGGCCCTTGGTCCGCGAATGCCACATGCTCAATGGTGAGGTGGATTTCATTCTCAAATGCGTCGCCCCTGATCTGCGTAGCTTTCAGCGATTCTTGACCGAAGAGCTAACATCAGCGCCAAACGTCGCCTCGGTTAAAACATCGCTTGTGATCCGCGGCGCAAAGGATGAGCCGGGGATCCCATTTGATGTGCTCGAAGCCCGTTTGGCGATTGACGCATAAACCCCGATTACAAACCCTTGGCGAAAGCCCTCAGTTCAAATTTCTGAATTTTCCCTGTCGATGTTTTTGGCAGCTCCTGAAAGAGAACGCGTTTGGGCGTTTTAAACCCGGCAAGACGGCTGCGGACAAACGCGATCACCTCGGCCTCTTCGGCTGATGCGCCCTCTTTCAGCTCAACAAAGGCGCATGGCACCTCGCCCCATTTGTCATCTGGCTTTGCAACCACCGCACAGAGGCTGACCGCCGGATGGTTCATCAACGCAGCCTCAACCTCAACCGAGCTGATATTCTCGCCACCTGAAATGATGATATCTTTGGCCCGGTCCGCGATCTGCATATACCCGTTCGGGTGCTGGATCGCGAGATCTTCGGAATGGAAGTACCCGCCCAAAAAGGCTTTGGTCGTGGCCTCAGGGTTTTTGTAATAGCCCTTCATCACAGAATTGCCGCGCATGACAATCTCACCTTGGTTTGCAGCATCCATTGTCACCTGCGCCATATTATCATCCACGACGGTCACATCTTCCATCATTGGAAAGGCGACGCCTTGCTGGGCTTTGATCGCGGATTGCGCATCAGCTTCGAGCGCGTCCCAAGTAGTATTCCAAATGCATTCGGTTACATGGCCATAGGTTTCGGTCAGACCGTAAACTTGGGTGACGTTGAACCCAAGCTCAGTGATCGCAGCGAGGGTCGCAGGCGCCGGCGGCGCGCCGGCGGTATAGACCTCGACCGTGTGATCAAACTCACGTCGCGTTTTGGCGTTGATAATCAGATTAAGCACAATCGGCGCCCCGCCAAAATGGGTCACCCCATGGTCAGCGATTGCATCATAAATTGCCTCAGCGCTGATATCGCGGCAACAGACAACCGTACCGCCCAGCGCGGGCATCATCCACGTATGGTTCCAGCCATTGCAATGAAACAACGGCACGATCTGCAGGTACGTCGGGAAAAGCGGCAACTGCCAAGAAATCGGCGTGCCCATGGTCATCAGATAAGCTCCACGATGGTGATACACCACGCCCTTGGGCCGCCCTGTGGTGCCTGATGTGTAATTCAGCGCAAGGCTTTCCCATTCATCCTGAGGCATGAGCCAGGTAAACTGAGGATCGCCGCTGCTAATCAGGTCTTCGTAATCTTGCGTCTCGCCTGTTGACGCGTAACCAGCTGCCGGGTCAGCCACTTCGATCACCTGCGGCTTTGCGCCGTCCATAGTGGCAATCGCCGCTGTGCAGAGCGGCATAAACTGGGTGTCACATAGCACGACCTTTGCCTCACCATGGGCAAAGATATAAGCGACCGTATCCACATCAAGCCGGGTGTTGATTGTGTTGAGCACCCCGCCACACGCTGGCACGCCAAAGGCCGCTTCGGACTGCGCAGGCACATTGGGCAGCAAGGTCGCGACGACATCGCCCGGTCTCACACCCATCTGCGCGAGCCCTGAGGCAAGCCGCGAACACCGCGCATAATATTCCGTGTAGCTACGGCGGATATCCCCATAAATCAGCGCCGTATGATTTGCGAAAACCCGTGCGGCCCGTTGCAGATGTGACAGGGGTGTCAGCGGCACGTAATTGGCAGGGCATTTATCCAGCCCAGTTTCATCAGCCATCCATCCCATTTGCGACACTCCCTTTGGCGCTGCTGTTATTGCCTTGCGACATTAGGATATGTCAGACAATTCATGCAATGACGATTTCATCAAGCAAGGCATAAAACGTGGAAAATGAAAACCGACCCGTGACGGCAGTGATCTGTGCGCTTTCAGCCATGATGCTATTTGGATTGATCGATAATTTTATGCGCCTCGCGGCCGAAACAGGCGGGCTTTGGACGTTTCATCTGCTGCGTTCGGTGATTGCTGTGGCGATTCTCATGATCGTTGCGCGGCTGATGGGTATTTCCGTGCGTCCCAAGCGACCACGCAGGGTGATCATGCGCAGCCTGCTCACCGCTGTTTCAATGTGCATCTATTTTGGGTGCTTGGGTCTGATGCCGATTGCCCAAGTTGTCGCTGGGCTTTTTACCGCGCCCATTTTTGTGGTGATCTTTTCGGTTTTGTTTTTTGGTGAAACCGTTGGTGCCCGGCGTATCTTTGCGGTTGCTATGGGATTTGTGGGGATTTTGCTCGTTATTCGCCCCGATGCCGAAGGATTTTCGCTACTGTCCATCGTGCCCGTGATCGCAGGGGCAATTTATGCGCTGGGCAACCTCGCGACGCGGCATTGGTGCGCGGGCGAGGGCACATTAACACTGCTTGGTGCGTTTTTCGGCACGATGCTCTGTTTCGGGGCGATCGGCGTGGCTGTGCTCACGGTTTTCCCCGTCACTGTGCCCCTTGGCGCTGATGGCTTTGTCTTGCGCGGTTGGGTTTGGCCCGAGGGGATTTTCCTGACCATGATATTGGTGCAAGGGGTCGGGTCCCTGATTGGTGTGGGTCTGTCGATCCGCGCCTATCAATTGGCCGAGGCCTCATTTGTTGCGGTGTTTGAGAATATGTTGATTGTGTTCGCCACCGTTTGGGCAGTGATCCTCTGGAACGAAGTGCCAAATACATTGGCGCTCGTTGGTATGGCCTGTATCGCCAGTGCCGGTGTCATCATCGCGGTCAGATCAGAAAAACCACAAACGCTACGCGCCACTTTGCCCGAATGAAAAAGGGCGGGTCATGCCCGCCCTACCCCAAATTAAGCCGCTTTGCCGTCTACGGCAAAACGTTTGTAAAAGCTCTGCCCCTTATCTGCCATGTCGCGTAGCAAATCTGGGGTGGCAAAACGGTCGCCATAGGTGTCTGACAGCTCATCACAGCGCGCGGCGGCATAGGGCGTGCCAAGCATATCCAGCCAGCTAAACGGCCCGCCCGACCATGGCGCAAAGCCCCAGCCTAAAATTGCACCCACATCGCCCTCGCGAATATCCTCGAGCACGTTCTCCTCAAGCGCGCGCACGGCCTCTAACACCTGCGTAAAGAGCAGGCGATGCTGCACATCAATAAGCGATGGTTGCTCATCAGAGGTCGGGTATTTCCCCGCCAAACCGTCCCAAAGCCCCTGACGCTTGCCCTTTTCATCATAGCTAAAGAACCCTGCGTTGGCTTTGCGCCCTAAACGGCCCTCTTCGAACATCCAAAACAGGACCTCATCGACCGTGTCATTGGGGTAATCTGCCCCCATTGCCGCCTTTGTCGCCTTTGCAATTTTCACCCCAAGATCAATCGAGGTCTCATCGGTCAATTGTAGCGGCCCCAGCGGCATCCCCACCAGTTTCGCCGCATTCTCGATCAGCGCAGGGGCGACCCCTTCGCGGACCATGCGGATCCCCTCATTAATATAGGGAATGATGCAGCGATTGGCATAAAAGAACCTCTCATCATTCACGACAATCGGCGTTTTGCGGATTTGCCGCACGAAATCGAGCGCCTTAGCCACAGCGGTGTCACCTGTCTCGCGGCCCTTAATGATCTCAACCAGCATCATTTTATCCACAGGGCTAAAGAAATGAATGCCAATGAATTTCTCAGGGTCATTTGACGCGCGCGCCAGCTCAGTAATCGGCAGGGTCGAGGTGTTCGTTGCAAAGATGCAATCAGGACCTGTGACCGCTTGCACCTGTGCTGTGACCTCAGCCTTGACGCTTGGGTCCTCGAACACAGCTTCAACAATCAGATCACAGTCTTTCAGCGCTGCATAATCCGTTGTGGCATTGATTAGCCCCAACACCGCGTCTTTCTTATCTTGCGTAGCTTTTTTGCGGGCGATGCCCTTGTCCATATAGGCAGCAGTATAGGCTTTGCCCTTATCAGCGGCCTCTTGCGCCGCATCGATCAGCACGACCTTGATCCCAGCAAGGGCAGATACCAGCGCAATGCCAGCACCCATCATGCCCGCGCCAATAACACCCACCTGCGCCACTGTTTGTGGGGCAACAGCAGGGCGGTTAGCTCCCTTTTCAAGCGCCTCTTTATTGATAAAGAGGCTGCGGATCATCGCAGATGATGAAGGGTTCATCAGAATTTGCGTGAAATACCGTGCCTCGATTTTGAGTGCGGTATCAAATGGCACCAAAGCACCCTCATATGCGGCAGAAAGCAGCGCTTTTGCCGCCGGGTAGGCCCCCATGGTTTTGCCATTGACCATCGCGGATGCCCCCACATAGGTCATAAAGCCCGCCGGATGATAGGGCGCGCCACCGGGCATTTTATAACCCTTTTCATCCCAAGGTTTGACGATATTCGGCTCTGACAACACCCAAGCCTTGGCCACCGACAAAAGATCATTCGCGGGGACAACCTCATCCACCACGCCTGCGGCTTTGGCCTTTTGCGGGTTATTGAGCTTGCCCTCAAGCAAAAGCGGTGAAGCCGCCATCGCCCCAAGCTTGCGCACAAGCCGCGTTGTGCCCCCTGCCCCTGGGAAAATGCCAACCATGATCTCAGGCAGGCCGATTTTGGCCTTTGGGTTATCTGCGGCAAAAATCCGGTGGCAGGCCAATGGCACCTCAAGCCCGATGCCAAGTGCGGTCCCTGTCAGGGCCGCGGCAATCGGTTTGCCGCCTTTGTTGGTTTTCGGGTCCATGCCTGCGCGCTCAATCTTGCGCAGCATACGGTGCCCTTCCATGGTGAAGTTAAACAGCCCCTCCGCAGGGTCATCACCACTTTCCTCGCGAATGGTGGCCAGCACATTAAGATCCATCCCCCCAGCAAAGCTATCCTTGCCCGAGGTAATCACAGCGCCCTTGATCGCGTCATCTGTCAGCACTTGATCAATCAGCGCGTTCAGCTCTTGTTGGCTGTCGCGCGTCATCACATTCATGGATTTTGCCGTGACATCCCATGTGATCACTGCCACGCCATCGCTATCGGTCTTTAGTGTAAAATCAGCCATAATCCCTGCCCCTATACGCGTTCAATGATGGTCGCGGCACCCATGCCGGACGCGATACACAGCGTGGCAAGACCGGTGCCTTTGCCCGTGCGCTCTAGCTCATCCAAGAGCGTGCCAATGATGATCGCACCCGTCGCACCCAAAGGGTGGCCCATCGCAATCGACCCGCCGTTAACGTTTACAAACCCCGGGTCGACATTGAACCTTTGCTGAAAGCGCAAGACAACAGATGCGAAAGCCTCATTCACTTCAAAAAGATCAATATCGCTGATGGCCATGCCTGTATCGGCCATGATCTTCTCGGTCACGGGCACGGGGCCGGTGAGCATGATCGTGGGGTCCGTGCCGATCTTTGCCGTCGCTTTGATCCGCGCACGTGGTGTGAGCCCATGCGCCTCGCCCCATGCCTTTGACCCGATCAAAAGCCCCGCAGCCCCATCAACAATACCAGAGGAATTGCCCGCATGATGAATATGGTCGATCTTCTCAAGATGCGGATATTTCATCAATGCGACTTTATCAAAGCCGGGCATCACCTCACCCATTGCCTGAAAGGCTGGATTGAGCGCGCCCAGCGCCTGCATATCTGTTCCGGGGCGCATGTATTCATCATGCTCTAAAATCGTCAGACCATTTTGATCCCGCACAGGAACAATTGAATTGGCAAAACGGTGGTCGTCCCATGCGGCCTTTGCGCGCTGTTGCGATGTCATCGCCAATTGGTCCGCGTCATCGCGGGTAAAGCCGTATTCAGTTGCGATGATATCAGCCGATATCCCCTGCGGCACAAAATAAGTATCCATCGCGATCGACGGATCAACAGCAATCGCCGCCCCGTCACTGCCCATCGCAACGCGGCCCATCATCTCAACCCCGCCCGCGATATAGGCACCCCCTGCCCCACCGTTAACCTGGTTCGCAGCAAGGTTCACAGCCTCCATGCCAGAGGCACAAAACCGATTGATCGCAAGCCCCGGAATAGATTGATCAAGATCCGAGGCCAGCACAGCCGTGCGAGCCAAACACCCGCCCTGCTCGCCCACTTGCGTGACATTCCCCCAAATCACGTCTTCTACAGCGTGCCCTTCAAGATGATTGCGGTCTTTAAGCGCATTAAGCATGCCAGCCGACAGTCGCGCGGCTGTGACCTCATGCAGGCTGCCGTCTT
>CAKMZE010000014.1:17279-22742 GCA_929200295.1 uncultured Alphaproteobacteria bacterium | reverse complement strand
TCCCGCGAGGGGTGCGAATTGCATCGTAAATATAAGCGTCAGACATCTTTGGGGTTCCTTTTATGCGCGATCAGCCGGTGAGCCGGGCATCAAATCATAGGGGTGTTTCCATCCCGGTTGTGCTGCGATTGCATCAAGCCAGCGGTCAATATGCGGATAGTCTTGGCGGTCAAATGTGAACGGCTCAGGGTAAAACAGATAGCCCGCCACCGCGATATCCGCGATGCTAATATGATCTGCCGCAAGCCAATTTTGATTGCTCAGCTGTTGTTCAACAATTTTTAAGGCGGATGCCAGCCGCATCGCTAAAAACCCGTTCACATCTGCATTGCGTTTCTCAGCAGGCAGAAAATTCATGTTAAAGCGCAAAGGCCCCGCAACGCCCGAGACTTTATGATTATCAAAAAACATCCACCGCAATATCTCGCGGCGGGCAGCGGCAGATGTACCGCCCAAACGCCCCGATTTTGAAGACACGTAGTCTTGGATCACGCCTGACTGGGTGAGCACCGCATCACCATCCACAAGAACCGGCACCTCCCCCATGACGCTTAGCGCGCGAAACGTCTCGCTACGCGTTTCGCCATTGAAAAAGTCAACATAGACGGGCTCCCAGTCTTGTTGAGAAAACTGTAACGTCAGCGCCGCTTTGTAAGCGTTTCCGCTTTCTCCAAAACAATATAACTTCATTTCCCGTGTCCTTGTTGATGTTTATGGGGTTTATTGGCGCCATATACGGCGCTGTTATCTGCGTGTATCACATTGCGGGGTTAAGGGTTTGTTAAGGATAATAGTGTTTAATATTTTGCGCAGGGCAAATGGGAGAGATGCGCCCTGCGTCATGTGAGACCCCAACGTCGCAAACGTTATAGCCATGCCGTGTCGCGCGTTGGGGTGACACTTGCCCCCCAATGACATGACAGACACCTCTTGTGGGATCGCAAATCTCACTTTTTCCGCCCCTCTAATTCAGAATTAAAGATGCGCAACCGATGATCAAATGTATCTGGGTTCATCACACTATCAAAGTTTTCAAAAAGAAACGATAAGGCCTCGCCCTCATCCAAACCGGCCTCGCGCGCAAAACGGCGCAAGCGGCGATAGGCATCCTCTGTCATAGCAACAGGAAAGCGACGGGTAAGACGAAGACGTTTTGGCATAAGCAGTCCTTATAGATGTAGGGTGGGCAATATGCCCACCTTGATCCTAAAAGTTTACAGCCTCAAGCGCCATCACTGGATCCGCCCCGCTTTCAATCCGCGCCAAATGCATCGCTGTTGCGGGTAATTGCCGCGTCATATAATACCGCCCCGTCGCAAGTTTCGTTTCATAAAACGTTGCATCCGCAGCGCCTGCGGCCAATGCATCTGTCGCAACCTTCGCCATCCGCGCCCACATAAAGCCAAAGGCAACATGCCCCATCAAATGCATAAAATCATAAGAGCCCGCTAAGGCATGATTGGGGTTCTTCACCCCGTTTTGCATAAAATACATTGCAGCGGCTTGCAAATCTTTAGAGGCGGCTTTCAATGGCTGCAAAAACTGCGCGTTCAGCGCAGCATCTGCTTCATTCTCTTTGATAAAGCCTTTGATCATCTCAAAGAACCCCATCACATGCTTGCCCCCATCCTGCGCCAGCTTACGCCCCACAAGATCAAGCGCCTGTACACCATTCGCACCCTCATAGATCATCGCAATCCGCGCATCACGGGCAAACTGCGACATGCCCCATTCCTCAATATAGCCATGCCCACCGTAAACCTGCTGGGCAGCAACCGCATATTCAAACCCCTTATCGGTCTGAAACCCTTTGATCACTGGGGTCAGTAATGAGATCAAACCATCCGCCGTTGCATCGCCCTGTTTATGCGCCTGATCAATCAACGTCGCCCCCCATAGCGTCAGCGCCCGCGCCCCTTCAACAAAGGATTTCTGATCCATCAAATTGCGCCGAATATCAGGATGAACAATCAAAGGATCCGCAGGCCCTTCCGGGTTCGCAGCCCCCGTCACCGCACGCCCCTGCAAACGATCATTGGCATAGGCTACCGCATTTTGATAGGCGGCTTCCGCTTGCGCATAGCCTTGCAACCCGACACCAATCCGCGCCTCATTCATCATCGTGAACATCGCGCGCATGCCCTTATGGGCCTCGCCTAACAGATATCCCGTGGCCCCATCGTAATTCATCACGCAAGTCGCATTGCCGTGAATGCCCATCTTCTCTTCGATCTTCCCGACCGAAACCGCATTGCGCGCAGCCAATGCGCCATCATCATTCACCATAACCTTTGGCACAATAAAGAGCGACACACCCTTAATCCCATCCGGGCCCCCTGGAATTTTAGCCAAAACCAAATGAATAATATTCTCTGCCAGATCATGATCCCCTGCCGAGATAAATATCTTCTGCCCCGTGACCTGGTACGTGCCATCCTCCTGTGGCTCGGCCTTTGTGCGCATCAGACCCAGATCGGTGCCGCAATGAGGCTCGGTCAGGTTCATTGTCCCTGTCCACTCACAAGACACCAGCTTTGGTAGCCACTTTTGCTTTTGCGCATCAGTGCCATGCGCGTGGATCGCAGAATAGGCCCCATGGGTCAGCCCCTGATACATGTTAAACGCCATATTCGCTGAGACAAACGGCTCTTGCGCGGCCGTGTGCATGACATATGGCAAACCTTGCCCACCATAGTCAGGATCGCAATCCATTGCAGTCCACCCACCCTCTTTCATCTGCGCAAAAGCATGATCAAACCCTGTGGGGGTCCGTACAACACCATTTTCCAACACACAGCCTTCTGTATCGCCAGATTGGTTCAAAGGCGCGAGCACATCGCGCGCCAATTTCCCAGCCTCTTCCAAAACAGCACCGGTAAAATCACGATCTAAATCGCTATACCCGGGGATGTCTTGCTGGCTCACATCCAGCACATCATGCAAAATAAATTGAAGATCAGGTATTGGGGCAGTGAAACTTGGCATTGTAGTCTCCAGTATAGGGGCGGTGCCTTAGGCGGCAGATGTTTTGGCTTTGACCAGTTCACTGAGACGTTTTTCGCCCCAGGCCATTTGGTCCTTAAGATCGCTTATCGCGTTTTCAAGCTCAGTCTTTTGCGCTTCCATTTCAGCAAGATGGCGCTCCGCAAACTCATAGGCTTTCATCAGCTGGAAATGCTGACTGTCATCCGCATGATAAAGATCAAGCAGTTGGCGTATCTCTTCGAGAGCAAAGCCAAATCGCTTGCCTTGTAAAATCAACTTGAGCCGCGCGCGGTCGCGTTTGGTAAAAAGCCGCTTTTGCCCATCACGATGCGGCGCAAGCAGCTCTTTTGCTTCATAAAATCGCAACGTGCGCGGTGTGACACCAAAGGCTGAACACATCTCGCTAATGGTCATCAAATCATTGGTCATGGGCATTTGTCGCTGTGTTGTATTGCAGAAAGTTTAAAAATTACGACAAACTATACGCATACAATTGACGTTAACGTAAACGTAACGTGACGTCATTGCTTATGTGACGGAGGGTCACGCACCGCCGCCTTCTCTTTCCAACGCCCTTGTTCTTAGGTTTTGAAATATTCCGGGGGGCCGGGGGCTGGGCCCCCGGGGGGCGTGGGTCCGGGGGCTAGCCCCAGCAAGTACGCCTATTTCACCAGTGTTGCCGCCGTTTCATCGCGCAGTTTGCGCAGCTCATCCATCGTCTCATCCAGCTGGTCACGCTGCTGCGCAAGCTCCGAAAGCTGGCTATCAGCACGCGCAAGCCAATCGCGCATCTGCGCATCTGTGCCTTCGTTCTCATAGATCAAAAGCCATTGGCGGATGTCTTCTAATGCAAAACCAAAGCGCCGCCCCCGCAAGATCAGCGTCATGCGTGCTAGCTCACGCGGGCCATAATAGCGCGCGCGGCCTTCTTTTTCAGGTGTCAGAAGCTCAATGTATTCGTAATAGCGCAAGGTGCGCGGCGTGACGTCAAATTTCGCGCACATCTCTTTGAACGATAAACGTTGTGTCGTCATAATTAGCTTCTCCCCTGAGAGACAGATTAGCGTGACAAACCACAACGGGCAATATCTCCATTTCTGATCAAAATACGGCTTGCAAGATGCGGTGTTAAGGCAGAGCATATCGATAAGGTTTATGGCAAAGGACAGACTGTCATGTCGCAAGATGTATCCATTATGCGTGCGCAGCAATTTATTGCGGCCCTGCCCCATAGCCACGCCTTGGGCATGCAGGTCAAAGACATCGCCGTTGGCCGGGCCGTCATTGATATGCCCTATGATCTTCGGTTTGTGGGCGATCCAGCAACAGGTGTTCTGCATGGCGGCGCCGTCTCTGCCTTGATGGATACATGCGGTGGTGCTGCGGTCGTAAGCCACCCGGATGCAGGCATCAGCACTGCAACGCTTGATTTGCGGATTGACTATATGCGCCCTGCGACCCCCGGCCAAACCATTGTGGCCGAGGCAACATGCTATCACATGACCCGCTCCATTGCCTTTGTCCGCGCTGTGGCCTGCGATGACGACAAAAGCCGACCTGTCGCAACCGCCACAGGTGCATTTACAGTCGCTGGAAAGGCCGCGCCATGAAGAAAAAGCCAGAGCCGGTTCAGGTGATCAAACAGCGCCGCGATACAGCGCTGGCCCAACTTGTGGCTGGCGTGCCTTATATGCAGTTTCTTGGCGTGCAGTTTGATCGCCGCGGAGATGAGCTGACAGCCATCCTTCCCTATGCCGATATGCTGATCGGCAATCCGATGTTACCCGCGCTTCATGGCGGCGCCACAGCTGCGTTTCTTGAGATGACCGCGATCATTGAACTGCAATGGGTCAGCATGTGGGACGCAGTCGAAGAGGGTCAAACCGATCAAAGCCAAACAGCGATGCCCAAGACGATTGACTTTACCATAGACTACCTGCGCCCGGGGCTACCAAGGGATGCCTACGCAAGAGCGCGGATCAACCGCTCAGGGCGGCGCTATACCTCTGTGCATGTTGAGGCATGGCAAGACAACCGTAGCCGATTATTCGCACAAGCCACAGGGCATTTTTTGATGCCACCGCGCAATGGATAACCGATCCAGCGCGACGCAGGCGCAAGAGCTGACACATCGCAGGGTTCTTCATATTTCGCTGCCGATCGTGCTGTCGAACGCCACTGTCCCCATCCTAGGGGCCGTAGACACAGGCGTGGTTGGCCAGATGGGGCAAGCCGCTCCAATTGGCGCTGTTGGGATTGGTGCAATCATTCTGACCGCCCTTTATTGGATCTTTGGCTTTTTGCGGATGGGCACAGCGGGCCTGACAGCACAGGCAATTGGCGCTGAACAAAACGAAGAGGTCGCAGCCCTTTTATCACGCGCATTGCTCATTGGTGTCGTTGCAGGCCTCGTGCTGATTGCTGGGCAAGTTCTGTTTTTCTGGCTTTCGTTCCAAATCTCGCCTGCCAGCCCCGAGG
>CAKMZE010000014.1:2279-17269 GCA_929200295.1 uncultured Alphaproteobacteria bacterium | reverse complement strand
CCCCGAGGTCGAAGGCATGGCGCGCACCTATATGCGTATTCGCATTTGGTCAGCCCCGGCGGCGATTGCGCTTTATGGGATCACGGGGTGGTTAATCGCGCGGGAACGAACCCGGGCTGTATTGGCCATTCAGCTACTGATGAACGGCGTTAACATCCTGCTTGATCTGGTTTTTGTGCTGCAATTCGACTGGGGCGTAGCCGGAGGGGGTTGGGCCACATTCATCGCAGAATGGGGTGGGCTCGCATTGGGGCTGTGGCTTTGCCGTGATGCCTTTGCTGGCAAGGCTTGGCGCGATCCTGCGCGGCTCTTTGACCCGGCGCGGCTCAAACATATGGCCGCTGTGAACGGCGATATCATGATCCGCTCAGTGCTACTGCAAGCCATTTTCGTCAGCTTTCTGTTTTGGGGCGCTGATTTTGGCGATGTCACACTCGCCGCCAATCAGGTGTTGCTGCAATTTCTTTATATCACGGCCCATGCGATGGATGGCTTTGCCTTCGCCGCCGAGGCGCTCGTGGGCCAAGCTTTGGGTGCGCGCAATCGCAAGACATTGCGTCGTGCCGCCTTATTGACCAGCTTTTGGGGGCTGATTGTTTGCGTCACCCTAAGCCTCGCATTTGCTCTGACAGGTGGACAGATCATCGACATTATGACAACGGCACCCGAGGTGCAGATCGCAGCGCGTACCTATCTGCCTTATATGGTTGCTGCACCTTTGATCGGGGTCGCATCATGGATGCTGGATGGGATATTTATCGGCGCAACCCGGACCCGCGATATGTGCGATATGATGGCGGTCTCTGCGGCGGTGTATTTTGCATCTGTTTGGGTTCTGATGGCCTATTGGGGCAATCATGGGCTGTGGCTAGGCTTGCTCATTAGCTTTCTCGTGCGCGGCCTCACGCTGGGGTATCGCTACCCAGCACTTGAAGCGCGCGCAGATGCTGAGGCATAAGCGCACAAAGCAGTTCAGCCCGGTTTATTTACATTTGCCACGCATATCGCCTACGGCTTTAGCCGATCCCGACAATGGCCAGCGATCATAAGCCTCTCGCATATCTGGGTCGCCAGCATAAAGCTCGCGCCCTGCGATGATTTCATTAATCAGGGTGTTTGTCGCAACCGCAGGTTCGTCTCTACGATCTAGGGCTACAAATACCGACGTACTTGCATCAATGCTTTCAATATAGCCCGAGAGCAATCTTTCAGGTTGCCCATCAATCTGTAAGAGCATCGTGGCGTCATCCACATCAGCCTGCCCAATCGGCACAATAATTTCGATGTGAGTCTTCTGCTCGACACACACAAGCGTCAGGAATGCACCAGCCTCGCTTTGTTGCTCAGCAACCGTAAACACACGACCATCATCTCCAGTCTCTGTAAAAACCTCCCAAGCAGACGCAGTCGATGCAATGGCGGATATTGAAATGGCACAAAACACGCGCGCAATAAAGTTATTCATTTTGTTCCCCTCCCTAATGATATAAATCAGCTTATACGCAGGCTAAGGGTTGTCAATGTTGCTCAATACATCACCTTAAAGCATAAGAGTACCGTTGAAGTCTTATAAATGAGGTGCCCACATGGGAATTACATCAGCCATCGTTCTCTTTGCCATCGTGTGGTTCATGGTGTTTTTCGTGGTGCTCCCGCTGCGCATGGTGACCCAAGGCGATGCAGGCGATATTACGCCCGGCACCCCGTCATCCGCGCCCGCTGATCCTCAGCTGCGGCGCAAGGCAAAGATCACCACGCTTTGGGCTGCGGTGATCTGGGTGTTGATCGCAGGCACCATTATGTCGGGCGTGATCACAGTACGCGATCTTGACTGGTTTGACCGGATGGCCACCCCTGCGTTCAACGGGAATTAGGGCTATCCAATTTGTGAAACAAATGGGTAAAAGTCGCCGCCCCAAGGATCGGGATGATGAGGTTCACAAGCGGCAAGCTTAACGGCAGTGCCATGAGGCACCCTGCGAGCCAGATCAGACCGCTATGTTTGCGCCGTAATTGCACCGCTGCCGCGCGGCCTATGCGGCGCATGGCCGCCATCTGAAAGTACTCGCGCCCCAACAGATAACCGTTCAGCGCAAAATATGCCGGCACCGCAAGCGGCCCCATGAATGGGTAAAAAATCAAAGCAACAAGGTTGAGCCCGATGATGATGCCCAAGAACCCCACCGTATCGCGCAGTATTTCGCGAAATGGCAAAGACGGCGCAGGCGTCAGTGTCGGATAATGCTTTGCCTCAACCGCATGTGCCACATCATCAAGATAAAACGACGTGATCGCCGAGGCGACAGGGATCATCAAGAACCCCATCAACACAACCATCAATAGCGCGCCACCCCAACTTGCCAAACTCGCAAGCCAAGGGAACATGTCTGATCCGCTTGCAAGCAACTGGATCATCCAAAATACCGAGATACTCGCGCCTATGAGCAATGCCAGCGCAAGCCCAATACCCCGCAAAAGCACGCGTCGAAATTCGGCTTCGGGGAGTTGTAGCACAGCTTTTGTAAAGGCCGCGAGGATCGTCAACATTAGCGATCACACCATTCAGTGAGGGCCTCAATATCAGGGCGTGGGCGCTCTGGTGGTGGGGTGGTTTCTGTTCCGATATGGATAAAGCCTGCGACACTTTCCTGTTCGCTTAAACCCAAACCATATTCAACAAATGCACGGTCATGGCTGGCCCAGACAGACAAACAGTTTGCCCCCCAGCCTGCGGCAAGAGATGCGTTCACCAGCGAAAGGCAGACAGCGCCTGCTGAATAGCTTTGCTCAACCTTGGGCACCTTAAGCGATGGCTTGGGCGAGGCAATAACCGCTACCACCAACTGCGCATGCAAAAAGGCGTTCACGGCTTTGGTAATTTGCTCATCATCCAGCTCAAGCGTTAGCCCGCGCTGTGGCACCAGCTCTGCAAGCCGGGCCAAGGCTGCGTCTTGTAAGACGATAAAGCGCCATGGCTCGAGCTTCCCGTGATCGGGGCTGCGCGCCGCGGCGGTGAGCAATACCTCAAGTGCTTCGCGGTCAGGCACAGGCCCGGTCAAGGTCTTTGCCGGGCGTGATCGCCTGGTCAACAGGAATGCCATCGCGGCATCATTTGGTTTGAGCATTATTTTGTCCCCAATAGCCTAGCCTCTAGATAGGGTCAGGCCAGCGCGTCTTCCAGTGCTTTTATGTGCTGATCCAAAAATCGATCAAAAGCAGCATCGGGTTGGCGCAGATGAAAGACATCGCCAAATGGGTCAGGTGCTGTAATCTGGCTGCCCGCCATTTCTTGTAAAACCGCATGGCCGCAAAATGGCACATATGTTTCTGAATAGCCGCCCTCATGCACCATGACCAAGCGACCATCGCAAACATCATCTGCCAATGCCATGACCTGCTGCGTCATCGCTTGGAATGTCCCTTGATGGGCGAGCATGCGCCCAAGCGGGTCATTCGCAGCCGCATCAAAACCGCAAGCAATGATCAGCACATCGGGTGCAAAGCGGCGAATGGCAGGCAGCGCTAATCGTGCCATCGCGTCGCGATACCCATCGTGCCCGGTACCGGGAGGGAGCGGGATATTGAGGTTATACCCCAGCCCTGCACCCACACCGCGATCATCAAATCCGCCGGTATCCATCGGATAATTGCGGTCTTGGTGCAGCGATACCGTGAGCACATCATCCCGATCATAAAAGATCGCCTCGGTCCCATTGCCATGATGCACATCCCAATCCAGCACAGCAAAACGTACCGCACGTTTAGTGTGCCGCGCGGCCTCAATCGCAATCGCGATATTGGCCAGTAGGCAAAACCCATTTGGCATGTCTGGCAGGCAATGATGCCCCGGGGGGCGTGACAACGCATAGGCGTTTTGACGTGACCCATCCAAAACAGCCGCAAGTGCCGCCTTTGCCAGCCCTGCGGATTGCGCCGCGATCTCATAGCCGCCGGGGCCAAAGGGCGCGCGGCGCCCTAACTCTCCGCCATTTGCATCTGACAGGGCCTTGAACGCGTCGAGATAGCTTTGCGGATGTACCCTGCGCAGATCAGCCTGTGTCGCGGGATCTGCCCCTTGCATAGCAAGATCAGATGCAAGGCCGGTCATCTCAAGCAGGTTTTTGAGCCGTCGTTTGCTTTCTGGGTTTTCTGGCAGACCGCCATCTAAGGGCTGCACAAGCCCGGCCACAGGTAACATCCCTGCATAATACCCACCACCATGCCAAAAGCAGCGCTCATCCCAAAAGAAACCTGTCGTCATTATCCCCTCGCTCAGTTTTCTCGACACCCCGCTCTGCATCGGTGGCACCTGTAAATATGTCAGTAAGCTTAGCTTTGCTTATATGGTTTGCCAATGATGGTCAGCCGGGCTGTGATCGCGTAAATATGATCAGATCAGTCTGGTCAGAGCTATGGGCACAGCTTAAAGGTGCACGTGAGGTTTTAATGGGTGGAATACATATATGATAGTTCGGTGGTCTATAGTCGTATGTCTTTGCCTTGCGGGCTGTGCAATCACGCCGCGCGCACCAGAGCCGAACGCCTCTGCCCCTTCCGAGACACGCCCACTCACTGCAGCTGAACGTGCCGCAAGCCGGGCCGCAGGGCGTCAGGCTGTGCGCGATTTCTTGGCCGTGATTGAAACCGTTGAACCTGTAGCCGAACAAATTTGCAAAGAACGTTCGCCGCAACGCAACTGCGACTTTCAGATCGTGGTTGATAAAAGCCCCGATGCGCCACCCAATGCGTTCCAAACCCTTGATGACACAGGCCGCCCAATCATCGCCTTTACCGTGCCGCTGATCGTTGCCGTGCGCAACCGCGATGAGATGGCATTTATCATGAGCCATGAAGCCGCCCATCACATTCGCGGGCATCTGCAACTGCAACGACAGAACGCCACCTTTGGCGCGACAATCTTTGGCCAAGTCGCCGGGGTTTTTGGTGCGGGCAACGCGGAAGCCGTGCAAGCCGCACAAGAGTTTGGTGCCGTCATAGGTGCGCGGAGCTATTCAAAGAGCTTTGAGTTGGAAGCCGATGCCATGGGCACTGAAATCGCTGCGCGCGCCGGATATGACCCGGTTCGCGGCGCTGCATTTTTCACCCAGATCCCTGATCCTGGCAATCGGTTCCTTGGCACGCATCCTGCGAATGCTGACCGTGTGGAGACCGTGCGCGCAACCGCCGCAGGAATGGGGTTGTGATTGCCCTTGCGCCCCTTGCCTGACCTTTGCACAGTCGCGTTGTTCTCAGGGCGGGGTACAATTCCCCACCGGCGGTAAATGGGCAGGCCCCATGAGCCCGCGAGCGGCCTCTGATCAGAGGTGACAGCAGATCAGGTGCAAAGCCTGAGCCGACGGTAATAGTCCGGATGAGAGAGAACGTGGAGCATCTATCCTGCGCAGAGCTATATAGCTGTGCGTGAGTGTCGATGTGCTGCGGGATCGCGCTTTGAGTGACGTGTTGTGACGCAAAGGACATCAAAATGACACGCACAAAATACGCATTTATTCAAGCAAACTGGCATCATGAAATTGTGTCGCAAGCACTCGACGGGATTACCGAACTGGTCGCGCCAGAAGAGATTGATATAGTCACTGTGCCCGGCGCCTTTGAGATGCCATTAATGGCGCGCGACTTGGCTGCAACTGGCAAATATCAAGCTGTGATCGCGGCCGCATTGGTCGTGGATGGTGGCATTTACCGCCACGAGTTTGTAGCGCAGGCTGTCGTCGATGGGTTGATGCGCGCGGGGCTTGAGACCGGTGTGCCTGTTTTATCGGTATCCCTGACACCGCACCAGTTTCAAGACACGGCCCACCACCGGGGTATCTATGCGGCACATTTCAAATTAAAGGGGCGGGAGGCGGCGCAAGCAGCGTTGCAAATTAGCCAAACCCGACAGCGCTTGTTCGCCGTATAGCGGATAAAGCTTGGCGGAAACGCTGTGATCCCTAAACCTATGCGTAAAGAAAAGGGGCGGTATTATGTGGCAACAACTCACACGGATCAAACAGCGGGCAATTTGGTCATGGGACGGACTTTTACATGTTTATAAAACCGAGCATTCCCTAACCCAATGGCTGGTTGCCAATGCTGTATTTGCAGTGCTTGCCTTTGCCTTGCCCTTATCAGGTGCAGAGCGGGGCCTGCTGTTGATGGGGGGTATTCTGATCCTCGCTGCGGAATGTGTGAATACCGCGATTGAGCGGATTGTGGATGATATCGGCCCTGAAAAACGTGATCTGGCGCGTCAAGCGAAGGATTGTGGCTCTGCGGCTGTTGCCGTCACGGCGATTGCCGTTGGTGTCGCTTGGGTCTGTGTGATCTGTGGGTTGATTTTTTAACAGCGATGGGCAAATTGCCCATCCTACATTTTGGACCATCTGATGCACATCATTGAAAATGCGTTGCGTGACAGGGGCTCAAAATACGCAGTGTCCGGCGGGGCTGTTGGGTCTGCGGAGGAGGCAAAAGCCTTTCTCAAAACCCTTTGTCGCAAAAAGAAATTTGCCAAGGCCACGCATAATAGTTGGGCCGTGATCCTGCCAGATGGCACGCAGCTGAAAAATGATGATGGTGAGAGCGGTGCGGGTCTTGTGATTTTGCGCATGCTCGAGCGCGAGCGGCTCATCGGTGAAATTGTTGTCGTCACGCGGTGGTTTGGTGGCACAAAGCTTGGCGGGGATCGGTTTCGCCGTGTGCAGGATGCCGTGCGGTTGTGGATCGACAGATAAACGCCCATGGGTTGTAATTTCACCCCTCCTCTGCATGATATGCGTGGGGGGATATTTTATGGCTTTACCACATGACATGAAGCAAGGCGAACCGGCACGGTTATTTCCGGTTCTTGCCACGACGTCAAAAGAAGGGCGCGCAACGGCAATCTTTTTATCCTGCCTCTCGCGCGTCAACGAATTTGGCGCACAGTTATTAGCGCGCGTCGGTCATCGCGTTGGCAAACGGACGCAGATCGCGTGCTATACAGAGGTCGTTTTTAAAACCGAGAAAACACTTATCAAAGACCGCCCCGATGGGGTTATCATATGCAGCAATGGCAAGAACCAGTGGCGCGCCCTTATCGAGGCAAAGATTGGCAACGCCGCACTGGATGCCGCGCAAATTGAACGTTACAGAAGTCTTGCTAAAGAGGTTGGCGCAGATTGTGTGATCACCATTTCAAACCAGTTCACCTCTGACGCACAAATTCACCCGCTCGAGCCTGTGCGCAAAAGCCGTCTAAAAATCCCTGTTTTCCATTGGTCATGGATGTCGATCCTGACAGAAACCGATTTGCTCTTAGGCAACGCGGGTGTCGCAGATCCTGACCAAGTTTATCTCTTGTCCGAGCTGCGCCGTTTTCTCGCCCATGACAGCGCCGGCGTAAAAGGGTTTGAGCGCATGCCACCCGCATGGAACGAGCTTAACAAGCTGGTGACCGCTGGCGGGCGCATTCCTGCAAAATCAAGCGATGCGCGCGATGTTGTTCAGGCCTGGCATCAAGAAACCCGCGATTTAGCCTTGATACTCTCGCGCCAAACCGACGTGATGGTGAGCGAGGCGATCCCGCGCAAACACGCCCAAGACCTAGCGTTGCGTGAAAAAGCGGCTTTAGAGACGCTCTGTCAAGATGGGTGTTTATCAACCGCTCTGCAAATCCCTGGCGCTGCTGCGGCCCTCGATATCACGGCGGATCTGACGCGTCGAACAGTTGATGTGGGCATGTCCTTGAAAGCCCCAGAAGACAAAGTCTCGACAAAGGCGCGGGTCAACTGGCTCTTGCGGCAGATCCATACTGAGCAAACTGAGGATTTACATATCCGCCTGCTCTGGCCGGGCCGTAGTGAAGCGACGGTATTTTCCTTCTCGCAACTGCGTGCTGATCCTGCGTTGGCTGAGGCGGACAAAACCGGGCTGCAAGTGCGGCGGTTCGAAGTATTTTATGCCTGGCGGTTGGGTGCGCGTTTTACGCAGCGGGCTAATTTTATTACCGATTTGGAACAGGCTGTGCCTGCATTTTACCGCGAGGTTGGGCAATCTTTAACCGCTTGGCGCAAACCCGCGCCGCGGATCAAACATGAGGATACCCCAAACCAACCCGCATTCGCCCAAGACATTGTATAGGAGCACCCAATTGTACGAGTTTCTTAAAGACGGTGCTGAAGCATTTTCGCAAAGGCTGCGCAGCCCGATCATCGGCTCGATTATACTGGCGGTTTTACTGCTGAACTGGAAAGCGCTTTTGTATTTGGTATTCGCAGATCAACCCGTGGCGGTGAAATTTCATTTTTTCGATATGAACACCACTGCGTGGACGCTCTATATTTTGCCTGTAGCCATTGGTGTGACCTATGCGTTTGCAGTGCCTTGGGTGCGTTTGGCTGGGGCTTGGGTGGCCAAAACCCCGACGGATCGTCTGCGTAAGCTGCAATCAGATACTGCGCTTGATCAGAAGATTTATCGTTCAAAGAAAGAGGCCGAGCTCGAGAAGGCAGAAGCAGACGCAGAAGCCGCACGCGAGCAACGCAAGATTGACGCAGCCGACAGGCTGAAACAAGCGGAAGAGATTGACGGCAGTCGCGTCGCAGAAGAGATTAAGGAAGAGCGCGAAAAACAGAAAACAGTAGATCTTGCAGATATTGCAAATCATGAGACAGAAACTGCGCCTTTCACAGATCTGAACCCCATCGAAATGACTGTGATTGAGGCGATGGAAAAGGTGGACAGCGAGGTCACCCCCTGGAGCTTAACTACAAAGCAAGAGCAGGTGTTCAAAGATGTTTTAGGTTTGATTATTCCTAATCTTACACAGCGTCGCCTAGAAGCAGAGTTGAAGAGTGCGTATCAAGCTTTGTCCCATCGTGGATATGTGACCAGTAATTCTCATGACGTACTGCTGACAGCCAAAGGTTATGCGGCGGCGGATTACATCAATCAGGCCAGCCGCCCCCAAAGATCATAATCCCCGGCTTCGTCCACTGTCACTTTGACGACATCACCCACGTGCAGCGCTTCGAAACCTGCGTCGATGAACACATTCCCGTCAATCTCGGGCGCGTCGGCCCAGGCGCGGCAGGTGGCGGCCTCTGCGTCGATTTCATCGACGATCACTTCAATCTGGCGGCCTACTTTGGCGGCTAATTTCGCCGCTGAAATCTCTTGCGCCTTTGCCATGAACCGGTCCCAGCGGTCCTGCTTTACATCCGCATCCACATGATCAGGCAGTGCGTTAGCCCGCGCGCCTGCGACGTTTTCATATTGAAAACAGCCGACACGGTCCAATTGCGCCTCATCCAGCCAATCCAGCAGATGCTGAAACTCGGCCTCAGTCTCGCCCGGGTATCCCACGATAAAGGTCGAGCGCAGCGTAATCTCGGGGCAATCCGCGCGCCACGCTGCGATCTCATCCAGCGTTTTGGCCGCAGCCGCCGGGCGCGCCATACGTCTCAGCACATCCGGGTGCGCATGCTGAAACGGGATATCCAAGTAAGGCAACACGCCCGAGGATGGGTCAGCCATCAGCGGGATCAGATCGCGCACATGCGGATAGGGATAGACATAGTGCAACCGCACCCAAGCCCCCAATTGCCCCAGCTCACGCGCCAGATCGGTGATATGGCTGCGCACTTCACGGTCTTTCCACGGGTTGCTATCGTAACGGCGATCCAGCCCATAGGCGGATGTGTCTTGCGAAATCACCAGCAGCTCTTTGACACCAGCAGCGACCAGCTTTTCCGCCTCGCGTAGAACGGCATGGGCGGGGCGGCTCGCAAGCTTGCCGCGCATATCAGGGATGATGCAGAATTTGCAAGCGTGGTTACAGCCCTCAGAAATTTTGAGATAGCTGTAATGGCGCGGCGTAAGTGAAACGTTTTGCGCAGGCAGCAAATCAATAAACGGATCGGGCGCGGGCGGAACAGCGGCGTGCACTGCATCCAGCACTTGCTCATACTGATGTGGGCCTGTCACGGCGAGGATATTGGGGTGGTGGTCTTTGATATAGTCAGGCTCAGCGCCGAGGCATCCTGTGACGATGACCTTCCCATTTTCAATAAGCGCCTCGCCGATTGCATCGAGAGATTCAGCCTTGGCGCTATCAAGGAACCCGCAAGTATTGACGATCACCGCCTCAGCGCCCGCATAATCAGCCGAGATCGCATAGCCTTCGGCGCGCAGCCGCGTGAGGATCCGCTCACTATCCACCAGCGCCTTGGGGCAGCCCAATGACACCATGCCAATGGTGGGCTGGCCACTGCGTGCCTTTACATTGAGCTGGGCTTGCGGGGCGCGGTCTGGGCGAAGATCAGGTGGATTCTGCGACATGCGCACCCATGTAGGGGAAATACTGCGCCGTGGAAAGCTACATGTCGCGGCGCACCGTATTAGAGCCTGTTAACAGGTCCAGATTGGCTTGTTAAAAGATAGCTGGCTGCGCCTTCCTCGTTCAGGCGCAACCAGCCTTTTCATTTAGACATCTCCACAGGGAGTTTATCCAGATATTACTATCGGCTGAACTTCATCCAATCTAAGTTATAGTAATCCTTCGCAGGTTCAACGGATGCTGAGGAGTTTTGCATGACCAAGGTTAAAGGCTTAATACCAGTAACCCTTTTATCAAGCTTCACCTTCACCACCTTGTAGCTATCCCACCCACCTGTGCTGGTCAGGAAAAGGGTTTTAAGGACAGTCCCCCCTGCTTTCACAATCAGACGACCGCCGTTTGGCGTTGCATAGCGTACTTCAACCATACGCGCGCCCGAAAAGTTGAACTTTGGGAATTCGATTTTTGCACCTTTAAAAGAATATCCAACGGCTTTTCCACCTGATGGTATGTTAACCTTTTGCATACCGTCATGTTTGCCAAGCTCCATTTGAACGTTCTGGCCGACCTTATACGTAGGGGGGGGAGCACAATCATCTTTACCGAGTTCGTCTTTTGTCCATTTTTTTCCCATTGCAATTGGCGCAATCGGGTTTACAGCACCGTCTGCGCGCAGCGTCACCGGGCTATAGACAACGCGGCGGTGGATGTTTGGAATGTCAGCGACCACCTGGTGATAGAACAAATAGGACTTGCCTTTGAAGTTTTGGACCAACGAAGAATGGTTAGTGCCATAATGGAAGACCTGTGCCACTGAGCCTTTCAATCCAGGTTGGGCACATTTGTCGTTTTCTTTATGCTTGATCCACTGCCCTCTGGGGTTCGTTTTGCTCTGGGCTTTGACCTGACGGATTCGATAGCCGTTTTGCGTCTCTCCATTATCTGGATTTACTTGCTGAGCATATTGAAGCCATAGATTACCAGTTTTATTGTGCTTGTAGACAAATGCCCCTTCGACATACCCACCCGACTTTCCTTTTAATGGCATTGAGATGGATGATACATTTTTGGCTTTTCGGAAATCGGCTGAAAGCTCTTGTACTTGTATGTCCATACTGCCCTGGTAGTTTGTAAACATATACCATTTTGATCCAAGTTTGATCACTGAGGGATCGATTGCACCACCAAGAGAGCCATCGATGGGCACAGGCCGCGCAATGAACGGGCCTTCGGGTTTGTTGGCAACAGCTACGCCGATGCGCATGTCAAGAATGTCTTTTTGCGGGGCCGGGAAGAACATATAGTATTTTGAGCCGTTCTGAATCACCTCTGGGGCCCACATACGCGCGGTTTTTTTCGCGACCCAAGTCGGACGTTGCCATGGTTTATCCACCATTAACGCGGTTCCATGTTTGGTCCACTTGCGCATGTTCGCCGTCGAAAAAATTTGATATCCGGGCATACAGTACCCTACATAATCTTCGTACGGGCCTTTGTGACAAAGTGTTTTCGAGTCTGTAGACGTATAAACATATAGCTTTTTGCCAAAGACACGAGCTGTCGGGTCAGCCGTATTCGCTCCACCAGTTGATGGTAGAACAATAGGGTTTACACGTTTTGCTTTAATATTTTGCGCCGCAACCAT
Source organism: uncultured Alphaproteobacteria bacterium (assembly GCA_929200295.1). Lineage (GTDB taxonomy): Bacteria > Pseudomonadota > Alphaproteobacteria > Rhodobacterales > Rhodobacteraceae > Yoonia. Next base: position 5,303 of record CAKMZE010000014.1, on the reverse strand, counting down.
CGTGGGTGAAAGCGCTGATAGCATTAAAGAAACGACAAGGCCGACCGTAATTGTAAAGCTACGTTTTCCCGAGGGCAGAACCGTAAATTTGAATGTGTTCATCGTACTCTCTTCCTCCATTTATTGTTTCTCAATTATTTTGTCACATAAATTAATTCATTAGACAAACTAATTCGATATTGGCGCAAAACACATTCAGTTGACCCCAGTCTCAATGCAGAGCTGCCTAGCTCTAGGAATTAGAGCGCCGTAATTGCACTTTATTTCAAGCTCAAGTGGCCGTGAAACGTGCGATTTCAGCCAAATTAATTTGGGGCGCAGCACATTTTATCCCTGCTATCACAGATTTACTCGGCGACGAACGACACCGCTATGGTCAAATCAACTTGCCACGGCAAACTGGGATCTCGCAACAGCGCCAGCAGAATAGTGTCAACAAGCCATAGGCAACGAAATATCAACGCATCTTTGGCATGAGCACAGCATGCAAAGCGATGTGGGGGTCATGAGCATGCGTAAACTGTTGGGCGTGTTGTGCGGTATCACACTGGCCATTGCTGGTGGCGTTTTTGCCGAAAGTATACCCCGCGGCGGGCCAATGGGGTTTGCCAGCGCGGGCATGCCTTTGTTGCAAGGGGGCAAACCTTTAACCCGCGAGACGGTGCCATTTATCCCGTTTCAAACTGCGCGTGCTGATGCACCTTCCGAAACGACACCGCAAGCAGGCAGTCTTTTTATCGGGCAAACCGGGCCGAGCTTTTTTGCACCCTATCCGGCCCGTCTCACGCACGCACCACAGGTGCCGTTTTTGTACGGCGGTAGCAGAACTGCGCAGTTACGCGATATCATCGGTCATGCCGAGGCGCGTCATCATGGCTATGATGCCGTGCAACATGGCGCGCGGGTCCGCCCTGATAAGCTGCCCACACAGATGACCCTCGCCGAAATCTTTGCTTGGATTGATGCGACCCCAGGGCAGCCGCATGCGATTGGGCGCTATCAATTCATCCCCAAAACGCTGCGCTGGCTGGTTGACCGTTTAGGGGTCCGCGACACCGCGGCCTTTACCCCTGCATTGCAAGATCAATTGGCGGATTTACTTTTGCAGGATGCAGGATACGCTGAATTCCAAAGCGAGCAGATTACGCGGCATGCATTCATGAATAACCTTGCGCAAATATGGGCTGGCTTGCCAACATCATCAGGGCAATCCTATTACCACGGCTATGCCGGAAACAAAGCCTCTTTGAGCTGGGCCGATTTTGACGCGCAGATGCAGCAGGTTTTTGGCACGCGCGCTGAAGTGGTACAGGCGCGGCATTAGGGTCTACCGCAGCCAAGACACTGCATGAGACGCCTGATCATTGCGGAAATAAGGCGCAGCCTCTGGCCAGCTTTTGGTTTGTAAATACCCGATAACTTCAGCCAAGATCACATGCGTAATAAACGCAAGCGGGAGCGTCGCGGCCTGCGCCACAGGGATCCATTGTAAATGTGTCAATTCACCTGAGGCTTGCGTGAAATCATCTGGATCACTGCACAGCGCATCCGATGTGGTCAAAAAGAACCGCGCATCAAAGCGTTTCGGACGCTCTTTTGGGGTCACTGCCCGAAAGAAAAACCGCAGTGCGCTTGCATCCGGTCGAAACCCCGCTTGCGCGAATGCGTGCCAGCCTGCGGGCGCATCATCCCACACCGCAGGTGCACCAAGGATTTGTCCCGTTTCCTCCCAAAGCTCGCGTATCGCTGTGACGGCAAGGGTTGCGGCATCCACTTGGCTATCTTTGTTCAAACGGGATTTGCAGCCCTCAGACAGGCCATCACAGGCAATGGCCGCATCTTGCGGGTCTACCGCCCCTCCGGGAAACACGAACTTACTGGGCATAAAACCCGCGTTTGCATTGCGTTGGCCCATCAGAACACGCTCACCACGCAAAATAACAACCGAGGCTGCGTCCCTGATCGGCACGTCAGGCATTAGGCATCGCTACGGCCAAAGCCATGCATGCGTTTGGCCCATTGTATGCCCACAACCATCCCCTTCATACGGGGTAACAAATAAAGCGATAGCGCCACACATGCGATGGATAGGATCGTTGCCATCATCAATGGATCAGGGCGCAAATGGACCCACACAATATGGATCAAAGGCGCCATAAGATGCCCCACGATCAAGATCACAAGATAAGCTGGCCCATCATCCGCACGATGATCGCTCAGTTTTTCACGACACGTCGGGCAACGATCAATCACAGTGAGATACCCATCAAACATATGATTGCAGCCACACGAAGGGCACAACCGCCGAAACCCACGCCACATCGCAGGCTTCAAAGCACGCTCTTGGTCAACTGAGTTGTAAGCTACGGTCATTTTGGACATCTCTTTGCTACCTCTCAAATGCGCCTCTTGCCTTTATAATAAAAGGGGAGAAGTGCGTTCTGCGTCCCCACGACGCAGGCCGCAAAAATAATTTTGCACTTTTTGCGACGGAAAGGTTTGCGCCACGCGTTGAACCTGCATCGAAGCTGATAAAAAGGATCGCAAGATGAAATCGACAGTAATGATGACAGCCACCGTTTTTGCAGTAACGGCCCTAATTGGGTCAGAGGCAATTGCCCGTGGCAAAGGTGAACAGGTGGATTTTGCAACACTCGACGCAAACGGCGATGGGGTCGTCACCGTAGAAGAGCTGCAGGCCCACGGCGATGCGCGCTTTACCTCTGCTGATGCCAATGGTGATGGTGTCCTGTCGCAAGACGAATTGCTGACCCAGGCCGAGGCCCGCAACTCTGAACGTGCCGCAGACGCTGTTGAACGTATGCTCTCACGTTTAGATGAGAACGGCGATGGCACCATTAGCCAAGATGAGCTGCCAGATCAGTCAGAGCGTGTAACGCGGATGATTGAGCGCGCGGATAGTGACGGTGATGGTGCTGTAAGCTCAGATGAATTTGAAGAGGTGAAATCTTCCCGTGGTGGCCGCAAAGGCGGCAAAGACGGTGGCCGTAAGGGAGGTAAGAA
>CAKMZE010000014.1:0-2269 GCA_929200295.1 uncultured Alphaproteobacteria bacterium | reverse complement strand
TAAGAAAGGCGGCGGACGTGATGGTGGCCGAAATGGCGACCAAGGTAGTGATGATCAAGGTTAAAAGTCGCATGCCAGCGGCAGGGGATATATCCCCTGCCGTTTGTGCTTTGGCGTTAAGCCGATTAGACTGCCAATCAATGACCTCGCAAGCACCCATTGTGACAGACATCCCAGATGATGCCTTGCTGATCGCCTATGCCAATGGCGATCCTGATGCGGCGCAAGCTTTAGCTGCACGCTTGCTACCACGTATCATGGGACAGGCTGTGCGTATGCTCGGCTGTCAAGCCGAGGCCGAAGATGTTGCACAAGACGCCATGATGCGTCTGTGGCGTATTGCCCCCAGTTGGCGTCAGGGCGAGGCACAGGTAACAACCTGGATGTACCGTGTTGTTGCAAACCTTTGCGTTGATAAGCTCCGCAAGCGCGCCAAAGGCGTGGCTCTTGATGACATAGCCGATCCTGCCGATGACACACCCTCAGCCGCTGAGCAAATGCAGCAAAAGGCACGCATGCAAGCGCTGACAAATGCGCTCGCCACGCTGCCAGATCGTCAGGCAGAGGCCGTTGCCCTGCGGCATCTCGAAGGGTTGAGCAACCCTGAGATTGCGCAAATAATGGACATCAGCGTCCGATCAGTTGAAAGCCTTACAGCACGTGGCAAACGTGCGCTCGCTGCCTGTCTTGCAGGACGCCGTGATGAATTAGGATATCGTGATGACTAAAGCAAAAGAGACGCATATTTCAGAGGCCGGATTTATCGATGATTTGCTTGCAGATGTCGCACAAGCCCAACCGTCTGTTGATGAGACGTTGATGGCAAAGGTTCTTGCAGATGCAAACCGTATGCAAATGCAGCACCAGCACCGCCCAACACCTACCGCGCCCTCGCTTTGGGTGCAGTTTCAGCAAGCCATCGGCGGATGGCCGGCCCTATCCGGGCTTGTTGCCACTGGGGTTGTTGGCATTTGGATTGGGGTCGCCCCACCAGATGGGTTAACAACCTATACGTCAACGCTCATGGGAACCACAGAAACAGTTGACCTCTTGGGGCTAGGCTTAGATGACTTGTTTGAGGAGATCGTAGATGGCTGATCAATTACCGCCTGTCGATGGCACAACACCACAAAAACCAAGCCGCTGGATGCGGGTTATTTTGTTTGTGTCTTTGGCATTGAATATCGCGATCCTCAGCATTGCCTTGGGCTTTTTCGTTCAAGGCGGCGGCAAACCAAAAGGCCCACCGCGCGGCTACCAAATTGCACTTGGCCCATTTGGGCTGGCTTTAGACCGCACAGACCGCCGCGATATCCGCAGGGCTTTGCAGGCAAATGATGATAGCCGGCCGCTCACCCGCGCAGAGATGCAAAGCAAGGCCACAGATCTGCTGGAAAGCTTTCGCAATGATCCCTTTGATCCAGAAGAGACCATCAGCTTCTTTGCCGATGTGCGCGCGCGTTCAAACACTGTGCAAGAGACCGTCCAACAAGCGTTGATCGATAAGATCATTGCGATGTCACCCACGGATCGTGCTGCCTTCGCTGACCGCATCTTGCAAAATTTTGAACGGAATGGCCCGAAAAAGAAATAATCGCGTGCCGCGTTAACGCGCGGCACCTGCCCCTGCCCTGCGGCCAAAGACAGCACCCGAGGTCAATCCAGACCCGCCCGGGTAGCCTTCGTAAAAGACGCCGCCAACCATTTCGCCTGCGGCGTATAGCCCTGCAATCGGCGCATCATCATTCCCTAAAACAGCTCCGGTTGAGGATGTTTTCAAGCCACCATAGGTAAAGGTAATGCCGCCTGTGACAGGGTATGCCTTATACGGCGGGGTGTCGATTTTCTGAGCCCAGTTCGATTTTGACAGCTCTAATGCTGGCGTATTTTTCCCGTCGAGCACAGTTGGATCAAACGCCACGGTGTCATTCACAGCCGCATTATATTGATCAAGGGTCGCGCGCGCCGCTTGCACATCAACGCCCTCAAGCTTGTCACAGAGCGCCTCAAGCGTGTCAGCCTGCACGAAATACGCATCATGAAAGCGGTATTCCGCATAAAGCAAATCATCAACTTTGGCGTCAAAAATCTGCCACGCGAAATGCCCCGGTTGGTCCAGCACAGCCTTGCCAAATTGGGCATAGGTATAATTGCGAAAATTCTCGCCCTCATCCACAAAGCGTTCGCCATCCGCGTTGAGCATCACGCCTAAGAAATAACAGATCTTACGGTAGTTTTTGCGCTCATTCAGGGGCAGATCTAACCCGCC
>CAKMZE010000013.1:21188-33050 GCA_929200295.1 uncultured Alphaproteobacteria bacterium | reverse complement strand
TCGTCACACCGGGTGCACGCATTCACATCCGCGACTGGCGCGCCGAGGCTCTATTTGGCACAAAGGTTGCCAGCGTCAAGGCTGAGCGTCTTGTGGATGGCGTGTTCATGGCAACACAAGCCGAGCAAGAGATGACTGTTTACACACTGTCATTCGACCGTGAGCACATCATCTATGTTGATGGCCTCGAGATGCTCGCTAACAAAATCTAAATTCCTCTCATCCCATTGCTTACGAACGCCGTCTTGATAAAAGGCGGCGTTTTTCGTTTGTCCAATCAAATATAAATTCATGAGAATCGCTGCAAATTGCGCGTGATTCACTTTTGCACAAAATATGTGCAAGCGGCGCATTTTTTGCGCATAACGCAATCTTGAATACATCCTTAATATTCTTTGTCACGCAATGGATTGCCGTTCATTTTCAGAAATGGTCTGAGGCAATAAAAGCAATCAAAGAGGTCATCATGAAAAAGATTGAAGCGATAATTAAACCGTTCAAACTTGATGAAGTCAAAGAAGCGCTGCAAGATGTCGGCGTTCAAGGTCTCAGCGTTGTCGAGGTCAAAGGATTTGGCCGTCAGAAAGGCCATACAGAGCTTTATCGTGGCGCTGAATACGTTGTTGATTTCCTTCCAAAAGTAAAAATCGAAGTCGTCTTAGCAGATGACCAAGTTGACGCCGCCGTTGAAGCGATCATCGGCGCTGCGAAAACTGACAAAATTGGTGATGGGAAGATTTTCGTCTCTCCTATCGAACAAGCCATTCGTGTCCGCACCGGTGAGACCGGCGAAGACGCGCTATAACCCATTTCTCTATCACAAAGGACCATGAATGATGAACAATGCTGACGTTCTGAAACTCATCAAAGACGAAAATGTCGATTACGTCGATATTCGCTTTACTGACCCACGCGGCAAGCTCCAGCACGTCACTGTCGTTGCTGATCTCGTTGACGAAGACTTTCTCGAAGAAGGCTTTATGTTTGACGGCTCGTCGATTGCTGGTTGGAAATCAATCGATGAATCTGACATGAAGCTGATGCCACAAGCTGGCAGCGCTTATCTTGACCCATTCTATGCAGAAAAAACACTTTGCGTGCATTGTAATGTTGTAGAGCCTGATACAGGTGAAGCATATGACCGCGACCCACGTGGCACAGCCGTAAAGGCCGAAGCCTATCTGAAATCATCCGGCATTGGTGATCAGGCATTCTTTGGTCCAGAAGCTGAGTTTTTTGTGTTTGACGACGTACGCTTCCAAGTTTCAATGAACAAGGTTTCCTATCAGGTTGATGCCATTGATGGTGCTTGGAACTCGGACACTGAATATGAGATGGGCAATACGGGCCATCGCCCAGGTGTTAAGGGCGGTTACTTCCCAGTAAACCCAATTGATGACGCGCAAGATATGCGTGGTGAGATGCTCTCAACAATGAAGCGTATGGGCATGAAAGTTGACAAGCACCACCACGAGGTTGCGTCATGTCAGCACGAGCTTGGCCTGATCTTTGGCTCACTCACCCATCAGGCTGATGAGATCCAAAAATACAAATATGTAATCCATAACGTGGCGCAAGCTTACGGGAAATCAGCAACCTTCATGCCAAAGCCAATCGCAGGCGATAACGGCACAGGCATGCACGTAAACATGTCAATCTGGAAAGACGGCAAGCCGCTTTTTGCAGGCGATAAATACGCAGATCTGAGCCAAGAAGCGCTTTATTTCATTGGTGGTATCCTCCAGCACGCAAAAGCGCTCAACGCGATCACCAATCCATCAACAAACAGCTACAAGCGTTTGATCCCCGGGTTTGAAGCCCCCGTGCTGCGTGCCTATTCTGCGCGTAACAGGTCTGGTTGTGTGCGGATCCCATGGGCAGAGTCGCCCAAGGCCAAGCGCGTCGAGGCCCGCTTCCCTGATCCTGCAGCGAACCCATATCTGTGCTTTGCAGCGCTTCTGATGGCCGGGCTTGACGGGATCAAGAACAAGATCGACCCAGGGGCCGCCTCAGACAAAGATCTCTATGATCTGCCCCCAGAAGAGCTGGCAGACATCCCAACTGTGTGCGGATCACTGCGCGAAGCGCTTGAAGCATTGGAAGCCGATCATGAGTTCTTGCTCGCTGGCGATGTCTTCACCAAATCACAGCTTGAAGGCTATATGGAGCTGAAGTGGGAAGAGGTATATGCCTATGAGCATACGCCACACCCAATGGAATATAAGCTTTATTATTCTTGCTAAGAACGATGGGCAAATTGCCCATCCTACAGATCAAATGGGCGTCCCTCTCCACAGGGGCGCCCTCTTTCTTTTTGAAACCACGTTTGCCGACTATACACTCGCGCTTTATTTCTTAGGTTTTGAAATATCCCGGGGGTCTGGGGGCTGGCCCCCAGGGATGGTTTCGTTTGGGGGCTGGCCCCCAGTCTGTGATCGTTCATCACCGCCATCTTGTCCATAAATCAAAATATGCAAATGTCGCAAACAGGCACGACACCAGAAGTTCTCACATGACAGCCTAGGATCGAACCACCAAGAGGCCCATCATGAACCCGCATTACCGTGATACGCGAAAGATCGACCCGACCCGTGGCGCGACATTGTTAGATGGCACCCCCAATGACAATGACCGTATGGAAATCGGACCCACGCAGCTTGCCTTTGATGAATGGGTCAAAGCCGGTCTGACACCGCCAAATTTACCTGCCATGCGGGCGTATCGTCACAAACGGCTTATGGGTGGGGTCAACACCCGTGGATACGGCGGCATCTTAATGTTTGACCCGCTCAATATTCGCTACGCAACCGACAGCACGAATATGCAGCTCTGGAATACTCATAACGCATTTCGTGCCTGTCTGGTGTGCGCGGACGGCTATATGGTTGTTTGGGATTACAAGAACGCGATGTTCCTGAGCACCTTCAACGATCTTGTAAACGAACAGCGCACGGGGGCTGATCTTTTCTACTTTGACCGGGGCGATAAAATCGACGTTGCCGCAGACGTGTTCTCGCTTCAGGTCCGCGAGCTGATTGCGAAGCATGGTGGCGGCAACATGCGGCTGGCGGTGGACAAGATCATGCTGCACGGCCTGCGCGCGCTTGAGGCGCAAGGGTTTGATGTCATCCCCGGAGAAGAGCTCACTGAAAAGGCCCGCGCGATCAAAGGTCCTGATGACATCCTTGCGATGCGCTGTGCCTCTCATGCCTGCGAGGCCGCGTGTTATGAAATGGAACGCATCGCGCGACAAGACATTCCCAATGGCAATATGTCAGAAGATGACGTTTGGGCCGTGCTGCATGCTGAAAATATCCGCCGTGGCGGCGAATGGATTGAAACCCGGCTTCTCTCTTCGGGACCGCGCACGAACCCATGGTTTCAAGAGTGCGGGCCGCGTATCATACAAAACAACGAAATTGTCGCCTTTGATACAGATCTTGTGGGCAGCTACGGCATCTGTGTGGATATCAGCCGCACGTGGTGGGTCGGCGATGAAAAGCCGCGCGCCGATATGACCGAAGCGATGAAGGTCGGCATCGAACATATTGAACATAATATGAATTTGCTCAAGCCGGGGATCACAATCCCAGAGCTGACCGCACAATGTCATAAGCTGCCGGACCACTATCAAAAGCAGAAATACGGCTGCATGATGCATGGTGTGGGGCTTTGTGATGAATGGCCGCTTGTCGCCTATGCTGATAAGGCTGTGGATGGCGCATTTGACTACCCGCTTGAGCCCGGAATGACGCTTTGCGTTGAGGCCCTCATCAGCCCTGAGGGGGGGGATTTCTCAATCAAGCTCGAAGATCAGGTGCTGATCACAGAAGACGGGTTTGAGAACCTGACCCAATATCCGTTTGATCCACGGCTAACTGGGGAAATCTAAAGCGTTTCATAAAACGCTGTCGGTCGTGTAACGCCTCGCCAATCACAATTGGCGAGGCGGTTTATTCTATGCTTAGTCGCGCGCGTCTTTGGTCAACTGCCAAAGACCCGGCACGAGAAGCGCTGCAAGCGCAAGCTTAAGCGCATCAAAGAGGATAAAGTTGGTCATACCCCATTGCATTACCCATGCCGCACCTTTTGCCTCAAGAAACAGATAAGCCATCCAAGGCAGGCCAAATGCATAAATCGCACCATTGCCGATCAACATCGCAAGGGCCATTTTGCCAATGCTCCGGTCCCAGCCAGCGCGTGCGAGCCGCGCCATGATCAGTGCCGCAACGACAAAGCCAACCAGATATCCACCTGTCGCACCCAGCATATACGACAGGCCATTCACGTCGGCTGATGAGCCCGTGAACACATCATAGCCCAGCGCACCAATCGCCAGATACCCAAGCAATGTCATCGCAGAAAGACGCACGCCATATGTCGCGCCGATGCTGAGGACAACAAATGTTTGCATCGTTGCAGGCACAGGCCACATCGGAAATTTAATCTTGGCCGCAATTGCCAAAGCCGCGATCCCAAGAATTACCATCGCAACCTGTTTGACCGTGCGCGCGGTGCCTGTCGTGGGACCAAACGCTTCGGACAAAACCTTGTCATTCATCATGAGCGCCATCTGCTCTCTCTCCTTATTGTCAAACTTGGCACTATACCTGCCTGAGCGTTGCGTCAGGCGCAAGCCGCTTCATGCAGTCATACGATGATAATCAGAGACCGATGTGTAGTCTTTCCGTGGGCCAGACACCTGCCATGTAACAGACCATCGCGGAAACGCTGTGAAATCATAGCGACTAATATAATGATCCTCGCCACATAAATGCGGCGTCCCTTCTGATATGCCATGCGGGGTAAACGTGTGAAACAACCCGCCATCCGCATAATACACATAGATACGATCTGGCATGATTTGCCAAAACATCTGCCTATCTGCTGACAGCGTAGCGCCTGATGCAAGGGTGAGATCCCCCGATTCGAGGCATCGCAAGCGATCGCCCTCCTTTTCAAACCGGGTTTGGCCAACAAACTGTCCCCCTAGCCCATGCATACGGTCTGTAATTTGCCGGGTAAGCTGCCAAACGCCAATAAAATCATCTTCACTCAGCATCACGCATCCGCCCAGGTCAACATATTCAACGCGCGCACTTGAGACATCCGCGCCCGCACCTTATGACGCAAATTAAATACGCTGCCCACTCTTTGAAAGGCTCTGTCTCAATGATCTCACGTTATTCTCGTCCTGATATGGTTGCCATCTGGTCTCCAGAAACGAAATTCCGCATTTGGTACGAGATTGAGGCCCATGCATGCGATGCACAGGCCGCACTTGGGGTGATCCCAAAGGAAAACACCGCGGCCGTTTGGAAAGCTAAAGATGTCACCTTTGATGTGGCACGTATTGACGAGATTGAAGCAGTCACCAAGCATGACGTCATCGCCTTTCTGACGCATCTGGCAGAGCATATCGGCGCAGATGATGCACGATTTGTGCATCAGGGCATGACCAGCTCTGACGTGCTAGATACCACGCTTAACGTGCAGCTCGTCCGCGCGGCTGATTTGCTTTTAAGCGCGATGGACCGTGTGCTGGCCGCATTGAAAACCCGCGCTTTTGAGCACAAAGATACAGTGCGTATCGGCCGCAGCCATGGGATCCACGCAGAGCCTACGACAATGGGGCTCACCTTTGCCCGGTTTTACGCTGAAATGGACCGTGGCCGTGCGCGCCTCGTGGCAGCACGGGCTGAGATTGCGACAGGCGCGATTTCTGGCGCGGTTGGGACATTTGCAAACATTGATCCCGCGGTAGAAGAACATGTCTGCGCTAAAATGGGCCTGACGCCCGAGCCGATTAGCACCCAAGTTATCCCACGCGACAGACATGCAATGTTCTTTGCAACACTTGGTGTGATCGCATCCTCGATTGAAAATATCGCAACCGAAGTGCGTCACATGCAGCGCACTGAGGTCCTGGAAGCTGAAGAGTTCTTTTCAAAAGGGCAAAAGGGATCATCAGCGATGCCGCATAAACGCAATCCAGTTCTCACAGAGAACCTGACCGGCTTAGCACGCCTTGTGCGCATGTCCGTGCTGCCCGCACTTGAGAACGTCACACTTTGGCATGAGCGCGATATCAGCCATTCTTCTGTTGAGCGTGCCATTGGCCCAGATACAACTGTGACGCTTGATTTTGCGTTACACCGTCTTGCTGGGGTGATTGAAAAACTGGTCATTTACCCTGACAACATGTTGGCCAATATGAATAAATTCCGTGGGCTCGTGATGTCACAGCGGGTGCTTCTTGCACTGACCCAAGCGGGTGTCAGCCGCGAAGACGCCTACCGTCTTGTGCAGCGCAATGCGATGAAGGTATGGGAGCAAGGCGCTGATTTTCAGACCGAGTTGCTACAAGACACCGAGGTAACGCAGGCGCTCAGCGAAACCGAGATCAAAGAAAAATTTGACCTCGGCTATCACACCAAACATGTGGATACGATCTTTGCGCGTGTTTTCGGTCAATCCGCATAACAGCTTAGCACATCTACAAATGCACCCAGATCACGCTGCCGTATAATTTGCAAACGTCTCAAACGTGTTGACGACAGGGTTGATGACTGGCGTGGTGTCTTGGTGTGCTTTTTGCGCGGGCATGGTCAAAACAGCATACCTGCGACCATCGCCAGTGTTTTTATGCGGTTCTCCCACCGTGCCAACGTCATATCCGCGTTTGCGCAACGCCCGCATCATCGCCAATGGGCATAACGCCATAATCCGTTTCCCACCGTGTTTGCGCACGATATCAACCATACCGTCCATGATCATCGTCAGGCATTCAGCGCGCTCGTCATGCGTTGTTAGCTGATCAGAGATCACGATACGTGTTCCTTCCCAAATCTCAGGGCTTAAGATGTCTTCATCCAAAACATTGGATGGGATATCAATCAGTTTTCCGTAAAACGCATCCCGCAGCATATAGCTATGGGTCCCCCATTTCGCTGTGGTTGGCATCACACGGACCCCACCGACGATTTGCCCTTGCATCACGGCAAGAGAATAGCTGGCTTTCGGATTGTCATATTGGTCCATTTCAAATTGCTCATCGTGGGGGATATCCCATCCAAGAGCATCTACAAAAAAGCGTTTTCTCAAGTTTAGGAACTCAGTAAATGCTCCTCCATGATAGTGTTGGTCGACGAAGTTAAAAGTTATATTTTCCATACTCACTCTCCTATTTGACGAGGGAACGGTAGCATCGCAACTGTCAGTTGTCATTCTTGCAAAGCGGCATAACCCGAAGCAGATTCACCAGTTTACAAGTGGAAATGACTTAAATTAAGCCATATTGCGCAGCCAATGCTGCGGCCTGTGGGCCTGTCTTTGCATCGAGTTTCTGTTTCGCGTTCTTTAACCGCTGTTTCACGGCTCCCTCAGAAACGCCCAACCTATGAGCAATCTGCTTAAGCCGTAGCCCATCGCGGATCATGCCCAAAGCCTCAAGCTCTGCATTCGTCAAATTTTGTGGTGGGGCCATTTCTGAATGACGGCGCAAAATATACGCTTGTAGCAAGCGTATTTCGAGATCATTAAATTCGCGATCAGAACGCGCAAAAGATCCAAACGATCTCTGCCCTGCGTTCTCACTATCGATACAGGCAACAGCAACACCGTATCGCATGCCATATGTTTGTGCTTGGGGGAGAATTTTGCGCGGATCATCAAGATCAATCTCGCTCCAACGCGTTGCACCATTATGGCTGTAAACCCAACGGATAACCGGATCAAACAGCATGTAACGTTGCGCTGTGTAAAGCTCGACCCATTTTTCAGGAAGCGCATTTATCTCTTCGATAGGGAATGCGAACCCAATTCGTAGTGCAATGTAATGTCCCGCTGGCGAAATCCCAGTTATATCATCAGGACCCAACAATGTTGTCATACGCATCCCTCTAGGTCAAAAAACCTAAGTTTACCTCTTGCACTTCGCTGTAAGCTATAGCGATAGTAAAACACGCTTCGGTTTATAGAGTATTTCGGATGACGCAACATTTAGCAACCTGAAAGCAAGAAACACGCATGCAGGAAGACACAAAAATTGAACACCGCTTATCTGAGCTAAAAAATTTAGCACCAACTGGATTTGCGCTTGGGTTTCACGTGGTCTACACCACACCCACCTTTATGTTCCAAACATATAGTAGTGACTGGCTCGAACATTATGCGAGCAAGGGGTATCTCATGCTCGACCCCGTCGTCCATTGGGGGTTTGAAAACACAGGATTAATCCGTTGGTCGGATATGGTGCATCTGGACACTGCGGGTGTGCTCAAAGATGCCGCCGATTTTGGTCTAAATTTTGGGGCAACATGTGCCGTTAACGATAATGACAGGCAAAGCTTTGGCGGATTTTCGCGAAATGATCGTGAATTCACCAATGACGAATGCGATACATTGCAGCTGCTATTCAAAGAAATTCATGGCCTCACTGCGCAGCGCGAAGGGCTTTCGCCTGAAACCAAGCAATCATTGAAAGCAATGTCGGTCAATTATACGCAAACCCTCAACCAAACTAACTAATCCTTCACCGTCACTGCGTAAGCTTGTTTATAACGTGCTTACTAGAACGGTGCCCAATTGACTGCGCAAGCGACGCTCACAAAGAAACGCAAAGCGGCGATGATCGTGCAAATGATCATTGGCAATGGGGACAAAATGGCTTTGTCCTCATTGCCGCTTTCGTTACAGGAAACCCTCGCCATTGAAATGCGCGATCTGCGATTGATCGATAAAACGACACTTTCACAGGTCGCCACCGAGTTTGTGCAAGAGCTTGAGCAAGTTGGTCTTGTTGCCGGTGGCGGCGCTGAAAATGTGCTGAAAACCTTGGGCGATCACATCAGCCCTGATCTTGCGAGCAAGCTGCGCTCAGATATCGCGAATGCGAATATGAAAGACCCATGGTCGATGCTCACAACACTTGAAAATGAGGAAATCCTCAAGATCATGCAGGCGCAAAGCACGGAAATCGCGGCCGTAGTGCTTTCAAAGCTCACCGTGAGCAAAGCAGCCGAGGTTCTCAGCATGCTGCCGGGTGAGCGCGCGCGGCGCATCACATATGCTGTGTCACAAACCGCTGATATCGCACCCGATGCCGTACAGCGCATTGGCGCTGCTTTGGTACAAGAGCATTGCGTCACCACAGCTGTTGCCTTTGAAAAGGCCCCCGTCCAGCGCATCGGCGCGATATTAAACTCAAGCCCTGCAAAAACCCGCGAAGACATGCTCGAAGGGCTTTCTGCCTCGGACGCGCCCTTTGCAGATAATGTGCGCAAGGCGATCTTTACCTTTGCAGACATACCAGAGCGGATTACCCCAACAGATATTGCCGCTTGTATTCGTGGTGTGTCACCTGAGACATTAACCACCGCAATTGGTTCTGCCTTATCACAGCCCGGCGCGCTGGAAGATGCAGCAGAGTTTATGCTGTCGAACATTTCACAACGCATGGCCGGCCAAATCCGCGATGATGTTAAGGAAATGGGCAAGGTCAAAGCCAGCGATGGTGACAAAGCAATGAACGAGCTCACCGCCGCAATCCGAGAGCTCGTCGATGCTGGCACCATTAAATTCATCGAAGCCGACGAAGAAGGCGACGAGTAACGCCGTCTGAGATCATAGCACTCTCGGATTTACAGGGACGGCATACTTCAGCTACTACGGGGTATGACAAACGATGACACATCATTTTCCGGGCACCGCTGGCATGACATGGGCGGCATGACAGCAGGCGGCATCCCCACAGATCAACATGATTTCTCGCTTTGGGAAAAGCGCGTTGATGCACTGATGGTGCTGTGCTCTACTAAGGGGCATTTCACAGTCGACGGCCTGCGCCGCGTTCTCGAAGACATGCCAGCCTCGGCCTTTGAAGACATGACGTATTACGAACGTTGGATCGCGTCTGTGAACCAAAACCTAATCGAGAGCGGCGTTTACACCACCGCAGAACTTGGCGCGCGTATGTCCGAGATTTCAGCCCGTGGGGATACCTATGGTGAGGCTGCAAGTGACTGAGTGGCAAAGCGGTGCAGAAGTGCGTGTAAAACACATGATGCCACCCGGTCATATCCGCACGCCCAGCTATTTACGCGGGAAAACTGGTACCATTGAGCGTGTGCTTGGCCCGTTTCCGAACCCCGAAGATCTGGCCTATGGGCATAAGGCCCCTGCCCTGCCTCTCTTGCGCGTCACATTTTCGATGCGAGAGGTTTGGGGTGATACGGCTGAACAGCCCGACGATACGTTAGAGGCTGAGATTTATGCCCATTGGCTCGAAAGGGTGTCAGACGATGCCACATGATCATACCCACTCGCCCTCGGGCCATCCCTACCGCAAAGACGATGATGTGCCGCTCAACTATTGGCAAACATTAGAAATCGCCGTGCGCGAACTGCTGATTGAAAAGGGTGTGACCACAGCAACCGAGATCGCAGCACAGATCGACGCCATGGATGCCCGCAGCCCCGCCAATGGTGCAGCCGTGGTCGCGCGCGCGTGGTCAGACCCCGCATTTTACGACCAGCTTTTGGCTGATGCGACCACTGCAACACGTGACATGGGCTTTGATATCGGCCCGATGAAGCTGATTGCAGTCGCGAACACACCGCAGCTGCATAACATCGTGGTGTGCACGCTGTGCTCGTGCTACCCGCGCAATCTTCTGGGGCTTCCGCCAGATTGGTACAAATCTCGCGCCTACCGTGCACGCACGGTCAAAGAGCCGCGCAAGGTGCTCGCTGAGTTTGGTGTTACCCTGCCTGCGGGCACGCAGGTTCGTGTGCATGATAGCACCGCCGATATGCGCTACATTGTCATTCCGCAACGCCCAGCCCAGACAGACGGTATGTCCCAGCAAACGCTCGCACAGCTTGTAACCCGTGACAGCATGATTGGCACAGGCCTTGCAAAGACCGTGTAAAGCGTAATGGCCTCTGTAAATGCCCCCACTGGCACCACGAGCGATTGGATCATTGATAAGCTTTTGCGCGGCGTCATCAACACCGCATTGGCTATGCCGTTTGAACAACGCCTGCGCTTTATGGGGGCGACATTAGCCCATGCGATTGGGCCGCTCGCGGGCTACCGCAGGCGCGCTGTGAAAAATCTGCGCCTCATCTACCCTGATATGCCGCCCGAAGAGCATCAGCGGATCGCCAAGGCTGTCTGTGATAATTTCGGACGCACATTGATCGAAAACTACAGCTGGCGCGCCTTTGGCGAACGGCTTTCAGAAACCCCCATTCAAGGCGCGGGATTAGACGCGCTCGATGATGCGCGGACCAATGCGCGCCCGGTTCTTTTTGTCACCGGGCATTTGGGTAATCATGAGGTTCCGCGACATCTCTTGACCCAAAGGGGGCATACCATAGGTGGTCTATTCCGCCCGATGAAGAACCCATATTTCAACGCCCATTATGCGCAAACCATGCAAGCCTGGGGCGGTCCTGTTTTTACCCAAGGCCGACGCGGCACGGCGCAATTCATCAAGCATTTGCAATCAGGCGGCATGGCGACACTGCTTTTCGATGTCGCCTATAGTCAGGGTCATGACATCCCGTTTCTTGGGCACATGGCAAAAACCGCCACATCCGCGGCTGAAATCGCGCTAAGGACAGATGCGCTGGTCCTGCCGTACTTTGCGATCCGCCAGCCGGATGGTATCGGTTTCGATGTCACCCTTGAGGCACCGATCACCCATGGTGACCCGCTGAGCATGATGGCTGACATGACACAAAGGCTTGAGGCAAAGGTGCAAGCCCACCCAGAGCAATGGTTTTGGGTGCATAAGCGCTGGAAAAACGCAGGCCAAAAGGTGGATATATTCTAACGCAGCTGTGCGGCCGCCAAAA
>CAKMZE010000013.1:15374-21178 GCA_929200295.1 uncultured Alphaproteobacteria bacterium | reverse complement strand
GTGCCGTTTTGGATCAGAACAACGACATGCGCGCCCTCAGAGGCGGCAGTCGTAAAGAGATGCAGATCCTCTGACCCATCCCAATGCGCCAAAATGTCCAGAGATTGTACGATATTGCTATATGTAATCTCGCGACCTGCGTTCTCGCCACGTAAAATGCGTCTGGTTGCAGATGGCAGGATTTCTGCCAATTGCACGGTCATTTGAGCAATGTCAGATTTCGACACCGCGGATATGCGCAGCCCGCCTTCTTCGCGTAAAATTGTCAGTGCAACTGGGCTTGGACGGTTACGATGCTCTTGGATCAGGTCCGCCACGGCCATGGGGCGTGAACCCACGACCGTATCCACCCCGCCAATGACCATCTGCGGGGTATAGACCATATCCTTACCAAAGGCATGCGCATAGCTTTTCTGCCGCGTAGAATAAGCCGCCTGCGCAAAATCATCTGGCCAACCGATGTAATCCCAATAATCCACATGTAGCGCCAATGCGATCACATCATCCCGTGTCGCAAGCTGCGTCAGCAGATCATCCGCCGATGGGCATGCCGAACAGCCTTGTGATGTATAGAGTTCAACAACAACAGGACGCTCATCTGCATGTACCACAGCAGGCGCAAAAAGATGAAGAAACGCAAAAACCACAGCCAAAATGAGACGCATTGGGGATTTTCCAAAAATTAGAGACCTCATCATGTTCTATTCAGGTTTTTCTGCAATGACCAATCAAGCTATCGCGAGCGGTCTGTCATCATGCCGTGAGTGTCACCCTATCACAACGCAACGACCTCAAAAGGGGGCCTTTTCATTGATTGTGTGCAATGGTATACAAAAAATGCACTTGATACGCTTTGTCGCTCTTGAACCCACGCAACTCATGGGGCAAAAGCCCGGCAAAACCCGAATACCCATCTCTCTAGAAAGGACAGATCATGACTGTCACTGTCGGTGTCGATTCAGCTAAAACCCGTAAAACGCTTCACGTTGGTGATCGCAAAGTTGATTACTACTCAATTGCCGCCGCCGAAGCCGCAGGGCTTGGCGATTTCTCAAAACTGCCCGCTTCGCTCAAAGTTGTACTTGAGAACCTGCTCAGGTTTGAGGACAATGGGTTTTCAGTCTCTACAGATGATATCAAAGCCTTTTCTGACTGGGCCACATCTGGCGGCAAAAACCCGCGCGAGATCGCCTACCGCCCTGCCCGCGTGTTGATGCAGGATTTCACCGGTGTCCCAGCTGTTGTTGATCTGGCAGCAATGCGTGATGGTATTGTCGCCTTAGGGGGAGATGCGCAAAAGATTAATCCGCTCAACCCAGTTGATCTGGTGATCGACCACTCGGTGATGATTGATGAGTTTGGTAATCCGCGCGCCTTTCAGATGAATGTGGACCGCGAATATGAGCGCAATCTTGAGCGCTACCAATTCCTCAAATGGGGGCAAGGCGCGTTTAACAACTTCCGCGTTGTGCCACCGGGCACAGGCATCTGTCACCAGGTAAATCTCGAATATCTTTCACAAACTGTTTGGACGGATACGGACCAAAACGGTACTGAAATCGCTTATCCTGATACGCTTGTTGGTACAGACAGCCACACAACCATGGTCAATGGTCTTGCTGTGCTCGGCTGGGGCGTTGGCGGGATCGAGGCCGAGGCGGCAATGCTGGGCCAACCTGTCTCAATGCTGATCCCCGAGGTTGTTGGATTTGAGCTCACGGGTGAAATGGTCGAAGGCACAACAGGTACTGACCTCGTGCTGAAAGTCGTCGAAATGCTGCGCGCCCATGGGGTTGTTGGCAAATTTGTCGAGTTCTTCGGTGACGGGCTTGACCGTCTGCCGTTGGCGGATCGTGCGACGATTGCCAATATGGCACCGGAATATGGCGCGACCTGTGGCTTCTTCCCAATTGATGGCGAAACCCTGCGTTATCTGCGCAATACCGGACGCGACGAAGACCGCATCGCCTTGGTCGAAGCATACGCCAAGGAAAACGGTTTCTGGCGTGGGGCGGATTATAACCCCGTTTACACATCAAAACTGCATCTGGATATGGGCAGCATTGTTCCTGCGATCTCTGGCCCGAAACGCCCACAAGACTATGTCGCGCTGACCAATGCAAAGGATGCATTCACCCGCGAAATGCAAGAGACCTTCAAACGTCCAATGGGCAAAGAAGTGGCTGTCGCGGGCGAAGATTACACCATGGAATCTGGTAAAGTTGTGATCGCCTCTATTACATCATGCACCAACACATCAAACCCATATGTGATGATAGGCGCAGGGCTTGTCGCGCGCAAAGCTGCGGCTTTGGGACTGGATCGCAAACCATGGGTGAAAACCTCGCTCGCACCAGGTTCACAGGTCGTATCAGAATATCTTGAGGCCGCTGGTCTGCAAGATGATCTTGATAAAATCGGCTTTAACCTTGTGGGTTACGGTTGCACCACATGTATCGGTAACTCGGGCCCCATCCAAAAAGAACTGTCAGAGGCGATTGCCGAGGGCGATCTCGTCGCCACGTCAGTTCTGTCTGGGAACCGCAATTTTGAAGGGCGGATCTCGCCTGATGTGCGCGCCAATTATCTGGCATCCCCTCCGCTGGTTGTTGCCTATGCATTGGCTGGCACGATGGACATCAATCTTGCCACTGACCCTATTGCCCAAGACAAAGACGGCAATGACGTCTACCTCAAGGATATTTGGCCAAGCTCGGCTGAGATCAACGCGCTTGTTGAGCAAACCGTCACACGCGAAGCCTTTATGTCGAAATACGCCGATGTGTTTAAAGGCGATGAGAAATGGCAATCGGTTGAAACGTCCGACGCTGAGACCTACGACTGGCCGTCCACATCCACCTACGTGCAAAATCCGCCCTACTTCCAAGGCATGTCCAAGGACGCAGGCACTATTCAGAACGTTGTGGATGCGAAGGTTCTCGCCATCCTAGGCGACATGGTCACGACCGACCATATTTCGCCTGCGGGTTCGTTCAAGGACACAACACCAGCGGGTAAATATTTGCTCGACCGTCAGGTGCCTGTGCGTGAGTTTAACTCTTACGGCTCACGCCGTGGCAATCACGAGATCATGATGCGTGGCACTTTCGCCAATATCCGTATCAAGAATGAGATGCTCGATGCTGTCGAGGGCGGCTATACAAAAGGCCCTGATGGCGCACAGACATCAATCTTTGATGCGGCCATGGCCCATCAGGACGCGGGCACACCCTTGGTGATCTTTGGTGGTGAGCAATATGGCGCAGGATCATCGCGCGATTGGGCGGCCAAAGGCACAGCGCTCTTGGGCGTGAAGGCTGTGATCGCCGAAAGCTTTGAGCGTATCCACCGTTCCAACCTCGTTGGTATGGGGGTTATCCCGTTTGAATTTACAGGCGGCGACACCCGCAAGACGCTTGGGCTGAACGGTGATGAAACGGTCACGATCAACGGGCTTGATGCTGTCTCGCCTCTGCAAGAGATGACAGCCGAGATCACAATGGCTGATGGATCAAAGCGCGAGATCACCGTGAAATGCCGCATCGATACAGCGGTTGAGATTGAGTATATCGAAAACGGTGGCGTGCTGCATTACGTGCTACGCAACCTTTCAAAAGCCTCTTAAATCACAAGAAGCCCCGTAAAGTATTACGGGGCTTCTTACGTTTAGCGCCTTGATTTAAAATATCTTTTAGATCGCCAAACCTTAAACTTGGATCATCAATGCCCTGCCATGCCTGCGGCATTCTCGGGACATTGGCGATCCTTGATGCCTCAGGTTAAAGGTTGGACGCTTTAATCAGCGTTGCTCGCATCCGCGCGGCTCATACCTGCCACATCCATGGCAAGCGTGGCCGCCATAAGCCCATCAAGATCACCATCAAGCACACCTGACGTGTCCGAAGTCTCATACCGCGTGCGCAGGTCCTTGACCATTTGATAGGGCTGCAAAACATATGAGCGGATCTGGTTGCCCCACCCTGCATCACCCGCATTTTCATGCGCCTCTGTCACCAAGGCCGAGCGTTTATCTAGCTCAATCTGATAAAGCCGCGATTTCAACGCCTTCATCGCAATATCGCGGTTCTGGTGCTGAGATTTCTCAGAGCTTGTCACCACAATGCCCGTAGGGTGGTGGGTAATGCGCACCGCACTATCTGTTGTATTCACGTGCTGACCGCCCGCACCGGATGAGCGATATGTATCAATCCGGATATCTGAGGGGTTCACCTCGATCTCGATATTATCATCCACGACCGGGTAAACTTTGACCGAGGTAAAGGATGTATGGCGCTTTGCGGCACTGTCAAAAGGCGAGATGCGCACCAAACGGTGCACGCCGCTTTCTGATTTCAGCCAGCCGTAGGCGTTTTGGCCCGAAATTTTATAGGTCGCAGATTTAATCCCGGCCTCTTCGCCAGCACTTTCTGATTGCAGCTCAACCTTATAGCCCTTTTTCTCGGCCCAGCGGAGATACATTCTGGCAAGCATTGAGGCCCAATCACAGCTTTCTGTACCACCCGCACCAGAGTTAATCTCAAGAAAGCTATCGTTGCCATCGGCCTCGCCGTTCAACAACGCTTCAAGCTCTTTTTGCGCCGCTGTTTCAGCAAGGGCCGTTATTGCGGTCTCAGCCTCGGTGACGACATCAGTGTCGTCTTCCATTTCACCAAGTTCAATCAGCTCAATATGATCAGCGAGGTCTTGTTTGATCGCCTCATACCCCGACATCGCATCGACAAGCATCTGCCTGTCGCGCATCAGCTTTTGCGCCTGTGTCGGATCATCCCAAAGAGACGGGTCTTCGACACGTGCGTTAAACTCTTCTAACCGATGCGGTGCGGTTTCATAATCCATACGCTGGGCAAGCAAGAGCAGCGATTTTTCAATCGCATCAACGGTATTTTGTATTTCAGCACGCATGAGCGAACCCTATCAAAGATATTATGGCGTTAAATTTGACTACCTTGCCCACGCCACATGGACAAGCCAGCAAAACCAAGATCGCAATTAATACAATCCACCCGATGACAATGACCCGAATGAGGCATTCGGGCCAACGGTTGCCGTGCTTCCCGTTGATGTCGTCACACGGCGTGTCTGTTGCGCCACCTCCTCAAACAATGGCAAATCCCCTGCCATCGCAAAACCACCGTCGAATGTGATACCAAATACGGGCTCTTCTCCTGGGCGGAAGCATTCAGAAATCACATTGTCGCCTGAAGAATCATCAGGTAGGCGCGAGCCCGTGAAACGGTCGATTTTGATGAACTGGCAGTCTTGTGGTGTCGAAAACTTGCGCCCGCCAAAACGTGCGACGGCCTCAGACATAAAGCGGTTAAAGACCGGGCCACATGTCCCCCCGCCCGATGCACCATCCATGGTGCGCGGGGTATCGTACCCAATATAACAGCCTGCGACGATATTGCTGGAAAACCCAACAAACCACACATCTTTGCTGTCATTCGTTGTCCCTGTTTTACCCGCGACAGGAACAGATTGGTTGATCGTTTTACGCGCAGTTCCGCGATCCACAACGCCCTGCATCATGGATGTCAGCTGATATGCTGTGACCTCATTCATCACACGCTCACGGTTTGTGACAACACGCGGAGCATCACCAATTGCCAACCCAAGGTTTTCGCAATTCACACATTTGCGCTGGTCATGACGGTAAACGGTCGCGCCAAAGCGGTCTTGCACACGGTCAACGAGCGTAGGTTCAACACGCTCACCACCGTTTGCAAACATCGCATAGGCGGCGACGACCTTAAACAATGTCGTCTCATCTGACCCGAGCGACG